>CAZHMJ010000079.1:0-17355 GCA_964533805.1 uncultured Anaerolineae bacterium
CCGGAAGATGGGGTGCGTGCCGACGTTCACCGTCAGGATGAGGTCGCCCGCGCCAAAGCGATCCCCGACTTCTTTCATGGCTGGCAGCAAAACTTCGTTGAGGATTTTGACCGCCACCTGACCCTGCGCCTGATCGGCGCGTAGTGAGGGCACCGGGTGGAAAAACGGACAGCCGGATCGACCTCGATCCGGCTGTCCGTTTTTGTTCGGCGTTTAGATGGTTGGCTGCGCGGGATGGAGGGATTGCCCTGCGAGCTGACCAGAATACAACGCCCGGTATCCGATCACCGCGATGGCCACGTAAGCCAGAGTCTTGGGGATCATCAACATGCCAAGCATCGGAACCTGCTGAACCCACAAAATGACCGGCGTATAGAATGCATAGGAGACGATGATCATCGCCCCGATCCATTTGAACGTGCGATCGTTGTTGGCGAATGCATCGCGCAGGATCAACGCGCAGACACCCAGGCCCTGAATGATTAGCGGCAGATTGCGGATGAGCGCCCAGGGTTGGGGCGGGACGACCGCGTTCCAGTCGTTGGCGGCGGGGATGAGCAGGATCAGGCGAACGATCCCCATGGCCAACAGAAGCCAGCCAAACCAGCCATAGGCTTTGCCAAAACGAGTCTTCCAGAGGGCGACCATGACCATGTAGAAGAAGCTCACGGTGACTGCGGTCGCCAGCGCTCCCAGGCCCACCAGACCCACTTCAGAGCCAAACAGGGTGAAGGTCGCCCCGTCAAGTCCTCCCTGGGCATAGGCCAGAACACGAAAGCCGACATGCCCTGTGTCGCCCAGGGCCAGCAGGGCGAAGGCCAGGATAAACAGGCGAGCCAGTGGCCAGTCTTGCGGCGCGACTTCGCGGCGGCGGCGGATCATCGCGATTACCAGACTCCAGACGACCACCAAATAGGCCACGTTAAATGCGACTTCCACCCACATACGCATGCTTTCAGACACGGGATTCTCCTCACGGGTCGCAGTTCCAGGATCGGGATCGAATGGAACTTGTCGACTGCAATATTCAGCAACGCTAATTATATCGATCCTTAAGGAGTTAGCCCAGAGGAAAAAGAAAAGGCAGCCAACCCTGAGGGGAGAGGGTTGGCTGCCTGGGCCAGGGGGAAGCCCCGGATTGTCAGTAGCCCTGTTCGTAACCCTCGCAGACGAGGTAACACCCGTCGATTTCGTCGCAGACTTCGTAGCAATACGGCTCGTACGGCTCTTCGGTTTGTTCCTCGTTGGGTTCCTCAGTCGGCTCCTGCGTGGCGGGCTGGACGGGCGGCGGAGGCGGCTCGACCGGCTCCGGGTCCTGGCGGACGATCCAGACGGTCGGGGCCTGGTCTGGCGCGCCCATCAGGCCGCCTCCATTGACCGGGATGACTCGCAGGAAGTAGCCCCAACCGGGAGCCGGCCGGCTGGGCAGGCTGTCCAGCGGCAGGTTGAAGGATGTTCCACTCACGCTGAAGCTCAGGACCGATCCGGCCTGATTGGTGCTATCCGGCAGGACTTCGAGCTGGTAGCCGGTCGCACCGGGGGTGGAGGTCCATTCGACCGAATGGGAGCCGCCCCCGACCAGCGTCGTGCCGCTGGCCGGCCGGGTGATCTGCGGCCACTGAAGGGGTGGCGGGACGATCACCGGGACCTGCGGGATCACGGGCGGCGCGACAGGCACGAAGGGCTGCGGATTGACCGGTGGGTTGTTCTCGCCCAGGGCGGGCAGGCTTCCAGGGAAGCCCAACCCGGCGACAAAGCCTTCCTCCGGGGTGAAGAAGGCGATCTCCACGGTGCAGGTCAGCCCACTCGCCTCTTCGAACAGGCTCGTGCCGAGCGCGTTCTGGCAGGCGCTCTGGAGCAGCTCAGTCAGCGGATTGGCAAACAACCGCAGCAGTTCCGAATCGCCGTCGACCAGCCCTTCTTTGTTCAGCGTGATGGCGAAGGTTTGGCCGGGCCGGTTCAACTCCACCCATTCCCCATTGATCAGAATGCGCATGTGGCCGTCGAAGACGATGCCGATCAGCACCCGGATGCCCGAATCGTCGTCCTGCGTGACGGTTGTGAACGCCACGGTGGAGCCGATCTCGATCTGAAGCTCGTTGATCTCCAGGGCGACTTCGATGCCGGAGGGACTCTGAACGACCAGCGCGTCCGGGGCTTCGTTGCAGGTTGGACCAGCCAGCCCGGAGCTGAAATAAAAGGCCTGCATCGGCCCATAGCGCGGTGGCAGGTTCTCGCCAAAGGTGACGGGCAGGTCGTCCAATGCGGCGGCGCTGGCAGAGGTGAGGGTGGCGCGCTCGATCCAGCTCCGGCTGCTCTGCTGGACCAGAATTTCGACCCACAGGCCGTCCTCGCTGAGTCCGATTGCCTGGACGCGCGTGCCTTCGGGAAGGGTGCCCATCCGGTTAGCTTCGCGGGTGGGGGAGGTGAAGAGGTCCGCCCCGCTGCCGGTCGTGGCCTCGACCGGGGTGACGGGCAGGGCCGCCGTATCTGGGTCGACCTGGCTCTCCAGCGAGACGTCGCCCATCAGCAGGAACATCACCGCCTGGCCGGGCAGGGTCGCCGGGAGATCGGGACTCTGGAGCTGGAGGGCGGCCACGCCCCATTCGTTGCGTTCCACGTCCAGAGGGGCGGTGGCGATCTGGCGCAGTTCGATCAGTGGCACGCGGTCCGATGGGGCGCTGAAGACCAGATCGTCGCGGCTTTCCCAGAACAGGGCATCCACCCGGTTGAAGCCGTAACACGACTCGTTGCGGCCCAGTCCATTGCAGACTCCCTGCACCGATTGCAGGGCCGATTCGACGACAGTGGGGCAGTTGGCGCCCACGCCCTGGGCCTGGGCGGGGACGGTGGATGTCCCGATCAGGCCGAGAAGAATCAAGCTAATTGTTAACGTGCCTATTCTTCGGTGTGTCATGGGTCAATACTCATCTAAAAGATACACCTTGACTATAGTATACAATAATTCTGACTCTTTTAATCCACTGGATACCCACGCCGGAGTTAGGAATTGGTTTGGAATGGCCCGTCATGTGGTATTCCCGCCCTGCACGCCGTACAATGGACTCGTGCCTCTAGTGGCGAGAGAACGAATTCAGCGCTCAGGGAGGAAGCGGATGTTCATTGTTCATGTGTTCATTCATGTCAAGGCGGAATTTGCGGATGCATTCCGTGAAGCGACGCTTGAGAATGCCCGGCAAAGCATTCAAGAACCCGGTGTTGCCCGGTTCGACGTCCTCCAGCAGCAGGATGATCCCACCCGGTTTGTGTTGATCGAGGTCTATCGCACCCCGGCGGATCCGGGCCGCCACAAAGAAACGGCGCACTATGCTCGCTGGCGGGACGCGGTGTCTCACATGATGGCAGAGCCACGGCATGCCATCAAGTACGACAATCTCTTCCCGAATGATGGCGGCTGGGGGTAGCCGTGGAACGGTTTGAGTTTGCCACGCCCAATCGTATCTTGTTCGGCTCGGGGGTGGCCGCTGAACTGGGGACTCTGGCCGCCGGACTGCCCGGTGCGGCTTCGGGTGGCCGGGCGTTGGTGGTCACGGGCCAGGCCGTGGAACGGGCCAGCCTCCTGATCGACCATCTCCAGGCCGGCGGGCTGGCCGTGTCCGTCTTTCACGTCGAGCACGAGCCGACCACGGATCTGGTGCAGGCCGGAGTCCGGGCGGCGCGCGAGGCCGGTTGCGACCGGGTGATCGGGATCGGCGGCGGTAGCGTGCTGGACGCGGGCAAGGCCATCGCCGCGCTGGTCACCAATCCGGGCGATCTGCTCGATTACCTGGAAGTCATCGGCCGGGCGCTGCCGCTGGCTCACACGCCACTCCCATATATCGCCGTACCGACCACGGCGGGAACTGGCACGGAAGTGACCCGCAACGCGGTGTTGCTCTCCCCCACGCACCGGGTCAAGGTCAGTCTACGCAGCCCGTTGATGCTGCCCCGGCTGGCCGTGGTCGACCCGGAACTGACGTACAGTATGCCGCCTGCTGTGACGGCCAGCACCGGTCTGGACGCGCTGACTCAGGTGATCGAGCCGTACGTCTGCAACCGGACCAATCCGCTGACCGACGCGATCTGCCGCGAGGGGATGGCCCGCGCCGCGCGCGGGCTGCGGCCGGCCTACGAAACGGGCGATCCGGCGGCGCGTGAGGCGATGTGCGTGGCTAGTCTGTGCGGCGGTCTGGCGCTGGCCAATGCCCGTCTGGGCGCGGTGCATGGCTTTGCGGGCGTATTGGGCGGGATGTTCCCTGCGCCGCATGGTGCGGTCTGCGCCCGGCTGCTGCCCTTCGTGATGGAGGCTAATCTGCGTGCCCTTCAGGCGCGCGAACGGGACAATCCGGTCTTGCGGCGCTATGACGAGGTGGCCCGCATTCTGACCGGCCAACCGGATGCGACGGCAGCCGCTGGGGTTGTCTGGGTGCAGGTGCTGGGCGAGGCCCTGGCTGTGCCGCCCCTTGGCGATTATGGCCTGACCGAAACCGCTATCCCTGCGGTCGTGGAGGCGGCGGCGCGGGCCAGTTCCATGCAGGGCAATCCGATCAAGCTCACCCCGGACGAACTGGAAGGAATCCTCCACCGCGCGCTTTAGTGGTTCGTCTGGCAAATTCCCGAAGGTATGTTTGGGTAGGGGCGACCGGCGGGTCGTCCGGGGCGGTTCGCGAACCGCCCCTACAGATGCCTGTTCTTTGCGATGCTTACTTGTCGGATGCACCTTTAGCCATCCAGGGAAATAGATCGACTACGACGCGGGAGCTCAAACGGGCTTCCGCGTTTTTGCTTAGAGTCTGATGAATCTCAAATCTAATTGTGGATAAAGTAAATCTAAAATGATATACTTATTGTGAATTGTTTCACATAATGATGTAAGTATGGAGAGGTCATGGAATGCACAGTCTAAACGACAATAGGCTTCCCGATCGGTTCGAACGGGTGGATGTGGCTCTCACAGGCTGGATGGCGCGCCACAGCGTCGGGTTGCTGCGCGTATCGATCGGGATCGTATTCGTCTGGTTTGGCGCGCTTAAGCTGGTCCCCGGCCTCAGTCCAGCGGAGGACCTGATCCGCGCATCGATGGCTTTTATGCCACTCGACCTGTTCATCCCGTTTCTTGCCGTATGGGAAATCGCGATCGGGCTGGGTTTTATCACGGGGCGCTTGATGCGGCTGACGATCCTGCTTCTGGCCCTGCAAATGGTCGGAGCCGTTTCTCCGCTCGTGCTGACGCCCGACCGGATTTTCATCCTGTTTCCATGGGTATTGACTTTGGAGGGCCAGTACGTGATCAAGAACCTGGTGCTGATCAGCGGTGCGTTGGTGATTGGCGCGACAGTCCGGGGTGGGCGGCTGGTTAGCGAGCCGGAAACCCACGAGACGTAAATTCCCGTCTTGACAGACACGCCGGGCACTGGAATTGTTCTAGCGGGCGCGGGTCAGTGCGGTCTCCATCTCCGGTGGTATGGCCGCGCTGACCTGACGGCCGACCGGCAGAAGCAGGGCCAACAGGCCCGCCAGGATGGTGACTCCGGCCACGATCTGGAAAGTCGTCCCCAGGCCGACCCTGTCGGAGAGGCCACCGATTAGCAGCCCGCCAATCGCTCCCGCGCCGAAGATGAAGCCCAGGGCTGCTCCAGACACGAAACCTTTGCGGCCCGGGATCAGGCTCTGGGCCAGGGCGACGATGACGCTGTGCGAGCCACCGGTCAGGCCGCCGGCCGCGATCGCCAGCCCGAAGACCATCGGCCGGCTTTCCGCGATGGGCAGGAAGAACAGGGCCGGGACGGACAGAAGCAGGCTGCCCGCGATGACCCAGCGGCGGTCATACCGGTCGGCAAGCTGCCCGAACAGAATCCCCGCGATACCGGATGCCACCCAGAACAGACTGGTGATCAAGCCATACTCGCTGGCATCCCAGCCTTTTTGTTGGAAGAGGCGGGGGATGAACGCGACCGAGCCGGGCTGGGCCAGACCGCGCAGGGTGACCATCACCCCCAGGATGATCAGGGCCTTGATCGGGAGGCTGACCCGGCTGGCTTGCGCCGCCGGCTGAGGGGTTGTCGGATCAGGAACTGTTCGCGGGCGTCCGGCCATGCTGGCTGCCATCAACCCCACCACGGGCACGACGAGCAGACCGAGCGCGAACATAGGCAACAGGGTCACCTGGGATGTTCCGGCTGGATTGGCCGAATCGAGCAGCAGCCCGGCAAGGACTGGGCCCAGGGCCGACCCGCCCTGACCCATCAGGAAAAAGTAGGACATGCTGCTGGCGGCGCGCTGCGGGTTGCTTTCTCCGGCGATTTTTGTCCCGACCGGGTGAAATGCGCCACTGCCGAGCGCCGCGATGGCATACGGTACCACCATTAGCCCGAACTGGCCCGTGGTCGCAGCCAGCACGGAAAGCAGCAGGAAGCCGGCCGTCCAGGCCACGCCGCCCGCGCCCAGCCAGCGTTCCCAACGCGCGCCGCCCCGGTCGATTAGCCAGCCGAACAGGGGCTGGCTCACTGCGGCAGCGAACTGCTGGGCGCTGACCGCCGCGCCAATCTGGGTGTTGCTGATCGGAATCAGGTGGGCGCTCAGGAACGCCAACAGGACCGGTCCGATGCTCGTGAAGATGTCGTTCACCAGATGGCCGATCGAGACGGCCCAGAACAGGCGCTGGCGTGGCGGATTCATGCCGGTGTCCTCGAAGGATGGTCAGGGATTTGCACCATTCTACCAGGGAACCCGGTTTCCATGGAAAACTGGTGTGGTGCCTGGGGGCGGTCCGATCCGGTACAATGGAAGGTCGGACTTTTGGTAGGAGGCGGGGCATGGGTTTTGCGGGGGAGCTGACCATTATCGTGTTGCTGGTGATCGCCAACGGTGTGTTCGCGATGGCCGAGATCGCGGTGGTTTCCGCCCGGAAGGCCCGGCTCCAGCAGCAGGCCGAGGCGGGCGACGCCGGGGCAAAGGCGGCTCTGGCGCTGGCGACCCAGCCGAATCGCTTTCTCTCGACGGTCCAGATTGGCATCACGCTGATCGGCACCCTGGCCGGTGCGTTCGGTGGGGCGGCACTCTCGGCCCATATTGCCGGGACGCTGCGCCAGATTTCCTGGCTGGCTTCCTCTGCGGATGCGATCAGCCTGGCGCTGGTGGTGATCGGGATCACCTATCTCTCCCTGGTGCTGGGCGAGTTGGTGCCCAAGCGGCTGGGTCTGGGCAATCCGGAGATGATCGCGGCGCGGGTCGCGAGGCCGATGGGCTGGCTGGCCTGCCTGGCCGCGCCTCTGGTCACCCTGCTGACCCTGTCGACCGATGGGGTGATCCGGCTGATGGGGATTCGCCCGGCGGAGGAACCGCCCGTGACCGAGGAGGAACTGCGCATCCTGCTCGATACCGGCACACGGGCCGGGATTTTCGAGACGTCCGAGCAGGAACTCGTCGAGAATGTGCTGCGCATGGGCGATCGCCGGGTCAGCGCGCTCGTCACGCCCCATACGGAGTTGGTCCGGCTGGATGCCAGCGACCCGGATGAGGTTAACTGGCGGAAGATGATCGCCAGCCCGCACCAGCACTTCCCGGTGTACCGGGGCCGGCCGGATAACGTGCTCGGCCTGGTCTCGGTCAAGGCCCTGTGGACGCGGATGATCCTGGGTCAGCAGCCGGTCCTGACCGAGTGCCTGGAGGAGCCGCTGTTCGTGCCTGAGAGCGCACCGGCCCTCAAGGTATTGGAGACCCTGCGCTCGGCGCAACGCCAGGCGGCGCTGGTGTTGGACGAGTATGGTGGGGTGATGGGCATGATCACGTTGTTCGACCTGCTCGAAGGGCTGGCCGGGGAGTTCCTCACGCCGGGCGGCGGGGATGCCTCCGATATCGTGCGCCGCGAGGATGGTTCCTGGCTGGTGGATGGCCTGCTACCGCTGGACGAGTTCGAGGACGCCTTCGGCGCGCGCATCCGGCCCGAGGAGGAGAAGGATTACCAGACGCTGGCCGGGTTTGTGCTGGATCGGCTGGGACATATTCCGACGGTCGGGGATCATTTCGACTGGGAAGGTCTGCGTTTTGAGGTGGTCGACATGGATCATCTGCGGATCGACCGCTTGCTGATCAGCCGGCTGGATGACTCGTCGCCTGAGTGAACCGGATGGGTGGGGCTGTCGCTATCATTGTATTGAGAGATGGGAGTGCGTGTGTTCTACGAAGACCGAATCTATGGACCGGAGTCGATCGATGAGCCAGTGTTGATCGACGTGATGCACAGCGCCGCGATGCAGCGCTTGCAGGGTGTCTTGCAGCATGGCATCAGCGGGCTGATCGGGATCACGGCCCCGGTCAGCCGCTATGAGCATTCGCTGGGCGTCATGCTGATCGTGCGGCGGCTGGGCGCGCCTGTCGAGGAACAGATCGCGGCCCTGCTGCACGATGTCAGCCATACGGCCTTCAGCCACGTGATCGACTACGTCGTTCAGAATCACGACGCGCAGAGCTATCACGAAGAGGTCAAGCATGAGTATGTGGCCGGGACCGACTTGCCGGCGGTGCTGGCCCGGCATGGCTACGACTGGCGGGTCTTCATGGACGAAGACCGCTTCACGCTGCTAGAGCAGCCCGCGCCCGCGCTGTGCGCCGACCGGCTGGATTACTTCCTGCGCGACGCGCTGGACCTCGGATTGGCGAGCCTGAAAGCGTGCCAGGCGGCCCTGGCGCATCTGGTCGTGCGCGAAGGGCGGATCATGGTCGACGACCTACCGACGGCCCGCTGGATGGGCTACACCTACATTGCCGCCGACGACCGGAGCTGGGCCGACTTCCGCGAGGTGGGGCTGTACGAGCTGGCGGCTCAGGCGATCCGGCGCGGGCTGGCCCTGGGGGTGATCACGGAGCAGGATTTCTGGGGCACGGATGCGATCGTCTGGAAGAAGCTGCACACCAGCCCGGACCGGGAATTGCAGGCGACCCTGGGCCTGGTCAACCGCTGGACGGGATTCGTTTGGGACGAAGTCGCGCCCACCTTCCGGATCAGCACCAAGATTCGCACTATTGACCCGGATGTGGTGACCCATGGGCGGCCGGCGCGCCTGAGCGATCTGGAGCCGGACTTCGCCAGCCACCGGGCGGACTACATCCAGCGCAAATCCGGCCTGTGGCCGATGCGCGTGATTCCCGCGGAGTAATGGTTATTGCCTGTGTTGTAACAGCCGTTACGTCCGGCCGCCGAAGGCCGGGCCGGTAGGCATTCCACCCAGCGGTGTTGCGGTTCGAACTGCGCGCCGGATGGCGGCTTCGGTGGCTTCGGCGGCAAACGCGCCGATCACGCTGGCGTTGGCCGGACCGGCGCTGCCGCTGGCGAGCGCGAACAGCGTGTCGCCATCCATCAGGGTGTGGGCCGGACGCACGGCCCGCGCCAGGCCGTCGTGGGCCATCGCGGCGACCTTGTTGGTTTCTTCCTTGGTCAGGCGCGCATTGGTCGCCACTACGCCGATCACGGTATTACTTCCCGGACGACCCGGCGGTATTTGCACCATGTCGCGCAGCAGGTTCAGTGCACCCACGAAATGGTCGCCTGCCGGTGGCTGGCGTACTCCCGCCAGGATGCCGCCCTGCTCGTCCAGCACGTCCCCCAGCGCGTTGACCACGATCAACGCCGCGACCTTGATCCCGCCGTCCAGTTCGATCAACGCGCTGCCGACGCCGGATTTGCAGGCGAACGCCGGGCCGAATATGCCGCCCACGCGCGCCCCTGCCCCCGCGCCGACGCAGCCTTCCTCGATCGGGTTGGCGGTGGCGGCCTGGCAGGCCGCGTAACCCATCGCGGCGTCCGGCCGGAGGATCGGGCTTCCGAAGTCCAGGTCGAAGATGATCGCGGCGGGGACGATGGGCACGACTCCAACTCCGACCGGGAAGCCGATGCCCTGCTCCTCCAGATAGCGCATCACACCCCCGGCGGCGTCCAGACCATAGGCGCTGCCCCCGGCCAGCAGGATGGCGTTGACGTGTTCGACGGCGTGCATCGGGTGGAGCAGGTCGGTCTCCCGCGTACCGGGCGCGCCGCCGCGCTGGTCGACTCCACCCACGGTCTGCGGCGGGCACAGGATGACTGTACAGCCGGTCGGTCCATCGAGATTGTGGGCGTGGCCGACCCGGAATCCTTGCAGGGCGGTCAGGGTCGTGTTGGACATAGCAGGCTCCTTGCCGGTTCTCTTCTTTCAGATGATCGCTTCTGGAGAGAGGTGGCGTTTATAATCATACTGCGGATCGATGAGCGCGGATGAGTTCGACGACAGACCGAGGATGGACTATGTTACTAGCAATCGACATTGGCAACACCAATATTGTTTTTGGCGTGCACGATGGGAATGCCTGGACGCATCACTGGCGCGTCCAGACCGTCCGCGAGCGGATGCCGGATGAATACTACGTCGCCTTCAATAGCTTCCTGCAGGAAGCCGGGTTGCGGCTGGATGACTTCGAACGAGTGGTCTTGAGCAGCGTCGTGCCCCAGCTCACCACCGGGATCGCAAGCATGATCGCCCGGCGCTCGAACCACGAGCCGCTGGTCATCCGTCCCGGCAAAACGTACCTCGGCATCGCCATCACGACCGAGCAGCCCGACCGCGTGGGCAGCGACCTGGTCGCGGACGCGGTTGCGGCCTACGAGTATTTCAAAGGCAACTGCATCGTGGTTGATTTCGGCACGGCGACCACGTTCACGGCGGTGGCTGTGCCGGGCGAATTGCGCGGGGTGGCGATTGCCGCCGGGCTGAACGTGACCGCCAATGCCCTGGTCGAGCGCACGGCCCAGCTTCCTCACGTCGAACTGGCTCCGCCGCCGTCAGCCATTGGGCGCAATACGATCCAGGCCATGCAGGCGGGTCTGGTCTTCGGTTACGTGGCGATGGTCGAGGGTTTGGTGGGCCGGATCAAGCGCGAGCTGGGCGGCGCGAAGGTGGTGGCGACCGGCGGCCTCTCGGCGGTCATGGCGCCTTTGACCGATTGTTTCGATGCGGTCGAGCCGTGGTTGACCCTGGATGGGCTGCGGCTGATCGCCGAGCGCAACTGAAAGAACAACCCCTGTCCGCGAACAGGGGTTGTTGGCTTACTGGGACTTCTTGCGGCTGAGGATGCGGCTGATCCGTTTGATGATCACCTCGGCGATGCGAGTCTTGGTCGCTAGCTCGACGCGCTGCTCGCCCCCGCCGCCATCGAAGATCACGACCCGGTTGTTATCCGCCCCAAAGCCGGAATCGGTCTCAGTGATGTCGTTGGCGACGATCAGGTCGACGCCCTTGGAATGCAGCTTGGCCTTGGCGTTCTCCACCAGGTTCTCGCTCTCGGCCGCGAACCCGACCACGACGCGCGGGATGGCCGTCTCCTGACGGTAGGCCTTGATCCTCAGCAGGATGTCGGGGTTGCGATCCATCTCGATCGTGAACGTCCCTTCCGGCAGGCTGGCTTTTTTGATCTTCTGTTCCGCGACGGCGGCCGGGCGGAAGTCCGAGACAGCCGCGGTGGCGATGAACACGTCCGTGTCGTCGATATTGTCCATCACCGCCTGGAGCATCTCCTGCGCCGTCTGGACGTGCACGGCTGTGACCCCGACCGGCACCGGCTGTTCGGAGGTGGTGATGAGGATCACGTCCGCGCCGGTGTCAATTGCCGCCTGGGCCAGGGCGTGGCCCTGTTTGCCGGTCGAGCGGTTGGTGATGAAGCGCACCGGATCGAGCGCCTCGCGCGTGCCGCCAGCCGTGATGACCACTTTGGCTTTGGACAGTCGTCCTCCGCGTCCCAGAACCAGCCGGATGTGTCCCAGCAGGGTGGCGGTATCGGGCAGGCGGCCTTTGCCATACAGACCGGAGGCGAAACGGCCCTCGTCGGGGTCGATGACAACCACCCCGCGCTGGCGCAGGGTTTCGAGATTGGCCTGGGTTGCTGGGTGGCTGAACATGGTCCCATCCATCGCTGGCGCGACGAGGACCGGGCAATCGGCGGCCAGCGTGGTCAGGGTGAGCAGGTCGTTGGCCATCCCCGCGGCCATCTTGGCCAGGGTATGGGCGCTGGCCGGGGCGATGATGAACAGGTCCGCGCCCTCGCCTAGGCCGACATGGGCGATGTGGTTGGGCATCCCGCTGTAGCCCTGGGAGTCCCAGATTCGGGTAAAGACGGGTCTGCCGGTCACCGATTCAAAAGTCAGCGGGGTGACAAATTTCTGCGCCGCGTCGGTCATGATGACGTCGACCTGCGCGCCAGCCTGGGTGAGCCGGCTGGCCAGCGCGACAACCTTGTAAGCGGCGATGCTGCCCGTCACGCCCAGGATGATGTGCTTGCCTTCCAGCAGATTAATCCGTTCTGGTAGCATGTCCATCGTGCGTTTCCGACCTTCTTCTCTCAGGCTGCTTCTAGTCTAAGCGTACCACAAATGGCAAGGCAGGGTGAGGCTTCCCCAAAAAAGCGGCGACGCGCTGCCGGGGCGCGTCACCGCTTTTTCCCACAGTCAGGCGCTGGTCGCCTACTCTGAATCGGCCACGCGGATGTGCAGTTCTTCGAGCTGGATCGGTTCCACAGGGGAAGGCGCTCCGGCCATCAGGTCGGCTGCCTGCTGGGATTTGGGGAAGGCGATCACCTCGCGGATGTTGGGTTCCCCGGCCAGCAGCATGGTCAGCCGGTCGATGCCGGGCGCGATCCCGCCGTGCGGCGGCGTGCCATACTCGAAGGCTTCGAGCATGTGTCCGAAGCGTTCTTTGGCAACTTCCACGTCAAGGCCGATCAATCCGAAGATTTTCTCCTGGATGTCGCGGCGGTGGATACGGATGCTGCCTCCAGCCACTTCGTAGCCGTTGCAGCACAAGTCGTACTGCTGGCCGCGGGCCTTGCCAGGATCGGTATCCAGCAGGGGCAGGTCCTCGGTCATCGGTGACGTGAACAGGTGGTGGGAGGGGTCCCAGCGATTTTCGTCGGCATTCCACTCGAACAGCGGGAAGTCAATGATCCAGGCGAAGGCAACCTTGGCTGGATCGGTCAATTTCAGGCGATCGGCGATGTCACGGCGCAGCGCGTCCTGCACCGGGTAGACGATTTTGGCCGTGTCGGTGACGAACAGCACCAGATCGCCCGGCTGGGTGTGCAGCACGTCGGCCAGGGCGGCCAGCTTGTCCGCCGGGAAGAATTTGGCGATCGAGCCTTTGGCTTCGCCGCTGTCGGGATCGATGGCGATCCAGGCCAGGCCCTTCGCGCCGTTGGCTTTGGCCAGCGCCTCAAGCTCCTGGTGGAGTTTCTTGAGCTGGCTGCCACTTTCCGCGCCCGCGCCGGGGACGCGCATCGCCTTGACCTTGTTCCCGGCCGCCAGGCTGTCCTTGAATACGCCGAAATCGGTCTGCCCGACCGCGGCGCTTACGTCAACCCAGACCAGGTCGTAGCGCATGTCCGGTTTGTCGGAACCGTACATTTCCAACGCGTCGTGGTGCTTGATACGCGGGAATGGCTTGGTGAGCAGTTCGCGGTCGGAGACGTCCTCGACGATCCCGGTCATCAGCGCTTCGACCAGGGCCATGATGTCGTCACGCTGGACGAAGCTCATCTCCATGTCGAGCTGGGTGAATTCCGGCTGGCGGTCGCCGCGCTGATCTTCGTCCCGGAAGCAGCGCGCGATCTGGAAATAGCGCTCGTATCCAGCCACCATCAGAAGTTGCTTGAGCTGCTGGGGACTCTGGGGTAGGGCGTAGAACTGGCCTGGATGAACCCGGCTAGGCACGAGATAGTCGCGAGCGCCTTCCGGCGTGGTCTTGAACAGGATCGGCGTCTCGATTTCCACGAAGCCGCGTGCATCTAGAAAGTCGCGGATGTACTTGATCACCCGGTGGCGCAGCACGATATTGTGCTGCATGCGCTGGCGGCGCAGGTCCAGGTAGCGGTATTTCATCCGCAGCGCTTCGTCGACCTTTTCGTCGCCGTAGATGTAGAACGGCGTGGTCTTGGCCGGGTTGAGGATTTCGATGGCCGTGGCTTCGATCTCGATCTCGCCGGTAGGTAGGTTGGGATTGGTGGTGCCGGCCGGGCGGGGCCGGACCACGCCCTTGATCTGGATCACATATTCGCCGCGTGCCTCGGTCGCGACGGCATGGGCCTGGGGGGCTGTGGCCTGGTCGACTGCCACCTGAGTGATCCCCCAGCGGTCGCGCAAGTCGATGAAAATAAGACCGCCCTGGTCGCGGCGGCGGTTCACCCAGCCCGCCAGGGTCACTGTTTGCCCGACATGGTCGGCGCGGAGCTCGCCACAAGTGTGCGTTTTCAACATACGGTGCGCTTCCAGAGGATGGTTGTGCAGGACAGGTGCAATGGGGCAGAGGATAACACAAAGCCTATCCTGGCTCAAGCCCTTTTGGCTGCGTTTGGGATGCCATTTCTCATGAGGCATTTTTGGTCGAGATGTCTCGGCCGTGAGCGGACCCAAACAAAAAACGGAGCCAGGGAGGCTCCGTTTTTTTGGCAGTCTAAGGTCAGGCTTATTCAGCCGGGCGCAGTTCCATGGCGGCGTTGACATCCACACGAATGCCGGGGCCCATGGTCGAGGTGATCACCAGGCGCTTGACGTAGGTGCCCTTGACGCCGGAAGGCTTGTTGCGGCGGACCGCATCGACCATCGCGACGAAGTTCTCGTAGAGTTTGTCTTCATCGAAGCCGGCCTTGCCAATCGGGACATGAATGTTGGCGGTACGGTCGTTGCGGAATTCCACGCGACCGGCGCGCGCTTCGTGGATGGCGCGCTCCAGGTCTTCGGGCTGGACGAGCGTGCCGGACTTGGGGCTGGGCATCAAGCCCTTGCGGCCGAGGACTTTACCCAGGCGGCCGATCTTGCGCATCATGTCCGGCACCGCCAGGGCGACGTCGAATTCAACCCAGCCGTCGTTGATCTTGGCGATCACGGCATCGTCACCGATGATGTCGGCGCCGGCTTCCTGCGCAGCGCGGGCGGCGTCGCCTTCGGCGAAGACCAGAACACGGACCGTCTTACCCAGGCCATTCGGCAGGATGACGGTGTTGCGGACCTGCTGGTCGGAGTGACGGGGGTCGATCCCCAGCCGGAAGTGGACTTCGACGGTTTCGTCGAATTTGGCCGTGGCGTTCGCCTTGACCAGCCTGACGGCTTCGCGGGGGTCATAGAGGGTGTCACGGTCGAACCGGGCCAGGGCCTGTTCGAACCGCTTGCCATGTGCTGCCATTGGTATCTCCTGTGGTTCGAGTGGGGCTGGTCGCCCCTCCCACGATCAGAATAGATTGCTAATCAACAACCGTAATGCCCATGCTGCGGGCCGTACCCTCGATCTGCCGCATCGCGCTTTCCAGGTTGACGGCGTTGAGGTCCGCCATCTTGGTCTCGGCGATCTCTTTGATCTGCTGGCGCGTCAGGGTGCCGACCTTGCTGGTGTTGGGGTTAGAAGAACCCTTCTCAATGCCAGCCGCGCGGCGCAGCAGGAAGGCCGTGGGCGGGCTCTTGAGCTTGAAACGGAACGACCCATCCTGGAAAATCGTGATTTCCGCAGGGACGATCTCGCCAATCCGGTTGCTGGTCTTGGCGTTGTATTCCTTGCAGAAACCCATCAGGTTGATGCCATGCTGCGCCAAAGCCGGGCCGATGGGCGGGGCAGGGGTAGCCTTACCGGCATTGATTTGCAGCGTGACGACTGCTTTGACTTTCTTGGCCATGACTTGTCTTGTCCTTACACCTTTTCTACCTGCAAAAAGTCCAGCTCGACGGGGGTTTCACGGCCAAAGAAGCTGACCATAACCCGGACTTTGTGCTTTTCCATGTCAACATCACCGACAATCCCCACAAAATCGTTGAAGGGACCATCGATAATCCGCACTTTTTGGCCCGCCTTGAACGCGATCTTGATCTTCGGCGATTCAGATTCCATTCGCCGCATGATCTGCGAGACTTCTTCAGGACGGAGGGGGGTCGGCTCGTTGCCCATGCCAACAAAGCCGGTGACGCCCGGCGTGTTGCGCACGACATACCACGAGTCTTCATCCATCACCATCTGGACCAGGATGTAGCCAGGAAAAACGCGACGTTCAATCGTGCGGCGCTTGCCCTCTCGGACTTCGATCTCCTCTTCCGTGGGAACCACGACATCGAAGATCTTGTCCTGCATGCCCATGGTTTCGATTCGCTGCTCGATGGAATGGCGCACCTTATTCTCATAGCCACTGTAGCAATGCACGACATACCACTGCCGCCCGTCCGTGTTATCTTCGGCAGGCGCAGTCGTGACACCAGCGTCGGTGACGTCATCGGCGAGCCTTAGCCCGTTATCTTCGTCGTCCGGTTCGTCATCCAGATAGATGGGATCCGGATCGAAGTCGATTCCGTCGTTATCCATCATCCCAAAGCTCACTTATCCGGCCTACAGGCCGCTACGCCGCCGCAGCATCAGGACGCTGCCACCGACTATCACCACGATTACGACAGCGAATACAATGAACAACGCTGGCGTATTGAATCCAAGGGTGAACAACTCGCCATAAATCAGGTCGAGCAGACCCAGGGCGAGCGAGAACACGATCGTCACACCCAGGACGATGCCCGAGAGGCGCAGCGTTTCCTGACGGGTAGGCCAGGTGACTTTCTGAAGCTCGGCGCGGGTGGTGCTCAGGTAGTCGCGCAGACCGCGCCAGGCCCGCACCAGGATGTTGGGCTTGGCATCATTTTCACGCTGGGCAGAGGCCGGACGTTCTTTGCGGGATTGTCCAGCTGCCTGAACGGGCTGAGAAGACTGGACCACCGCCTGTCGACTACGACGCCGACTGCGGCGTCCGCCGTTTTCCTTGGCCTTGTTGGCGACCTCATCAACTGTCATGTCCGGTGTCCTTCCCTTTGGTTCGCTACGGCCCCGATTGGTCAGGTGGAGGGCCAGTCCTATCACTCAAGACACCGTCGCGGCGGACGGTGTCTTGCACTCTACCTGAGTAGACTTGGCAGGGGAGCCAGGAATCGAACCCGGAACCTACGGTTTTGGAGACCGTCGCTCTGCCAATTGAGCTACTCCCCTACGTACATGAAGCCAGCGAGCCGCCGTTATTTGGTTTCGCGATGCAGCGTGTGCGTACGGCAGCGCGAGCAGTACTTCTTGATTTCGAGCCGGTTCGTGTCGTTGCGGCGATTCTTTTGGGTCGTGTAGTTACGCTCTTTGCACTCGGTGCAGGCCAGCGTCACGACGATACGGACATCTTTCTTAGCCATGCTTATCCCCTACAGCGCTTGGTGATGTGCGGTGAGGACCGTTGCGATCCTCACCGCGTCAAGCACAGTGATTGTACCACTTATTCCAGGATTTCGGTAATGACCCCGGCGCCGACGGTCAGGCCGCCTTCGCG
>CAZHMJ010000080.1:0-17226 GCA_964533805.1 uncultured Anaerolineae bacterium
AATACGGCCCCGGCTTTTCAGTCGGCGATCGATGCCCAATTGGACGCCAGACGGCACTGGCTCATCGTCGACATGGGCCAGGTCGGCTACATTTCGACCAGCGGGCTGAAAGTTCTGGTCGGGGCCTGGCGGCGTTCAAGAGACATGGGTGGCAACGTGGTCCTTGCCGGGCTGACGCCTCATGTGTTGGAAGTCTTCGAAACGGTCGGATTCGACCAGATCTTCGAGATTTTTGAGTCCGTGCCCGAAGCGCTCGAGTATATGAACAGTCAGATTGCTTGAATACCAGTGGCCGTAGCGAGACCTGACCTGGTTTTGCCAGGATGATCTTACCCACCCCGAAGAGACAGGTACCGCGTCTTGGAACCGCTTCACCTCGTGCTGGTTGTGACACTGGCCGGCCTGGCCGGGCTGGCGTGGGTTGCCTTACGCCAGCATCGAGGCATTGAGCCGCTGCGCCGTAATGCGGCCCGCCTGGACAAGCTGGCAGGAATCGGCCAGGCCATCCTGGGGGCCCAACTCCAGCTCGATGTCCTGTGCGAGGTCGTCTACCAGCAAGCCAGCCAGATTCTCGACACACGCCATTTCCAGCTTGGCCTCTTCCATGAGAGTGATTACGACATCGTCATCTGGTTCCGGGATGGAACTCGCCTGCCCGGCCAAAACTTCCCCGGCGCGGCCAATGAGGGCCTGGTGGGCTGGGTGCGTCGCACCGGTCAGGAACTGCTCGTCAACGACTTCACGGAGGAGTGGGACCGGCTTCCCGCCAAGCCCAGCTACCGGGCCAGCCGTCCCAGCCGATCCGCGCTCTTCGCCCCGCTGACCGCCGGGGGCGAGACGATCGGCGTCATCGTCGTCCAGAGCGATCAGCCGTATGCCTTCCAGCCGAGCGACCTGCAAATGCTGCTCGTGCTGACCAACCAGGCCGCCGGGGCCATCCGCAACGCCCAACTCTTTGCCCAGGCCCAGGCCCGCAACCGCCAGCTCCAATTGGTCAGCGAAGTCAGCCAGCAGGTGACCGCGGCCCAACCTCTGCACGATCTCTTTCAGCAAATTGTCTCGCTGATTCACCAGACCTTCGGCTATTACGCGGTCAATCTCTTCACCCTGGACGAGCGCGATGGCGCGCTCGTCCTCCGGGCCAGCAGCCATCCTGGCTTTCAGGCCCAAGGGCTGCGCGTCCCTGCGGGAAATGGCGTGGTCGGCTGGACGGCCCAGCATGGCTGCACCGCCATCGTCGCCGACGTCACCCACGACGAACGCTACATGGATGACGGCGTCCTGAACGAGACTCGCGCTGAAGTGAGCGTCCCGCTGATGGTCGAACGCCGGGTGATGGGCGTGCTGGACGTGCAGAGTGACGCGATCGGGGCCTTCACCCGCGACGACATGATCGTCCTGGAGACCCTGGCCAGTCAGGTCGCGCTGGCCCTCCAAGAAGCGGAGTCCTACGCGGCCGAACGGCGCCAGCGCGAACGCCTGAATGCGCTCTCCGAAGCCAGCCGGGCGGTGGTTTCCATCCTCAACATCGATGCCCTGCTGGATGAAGTGGTCGACCTCGTCACCGACTACTTTGGATACGACCGCACCCACATCTTCCTGTTGGAAAACGAACAGCTCATCTTTCGGGCCGGCAGCGGCGTCCATAGCGGGAAATGGGCAATCGAGCGCCTGGCCCACTCCCTCCACGGTCCCGGCGTCATCGCCAAAGCCGCGCGGACCGGGATGCCGGTGATTTCCAACGACGTCGCCCACGATCCGGACTATGTCCCCGGCCCTGGCGTCGAGGACACCCGTTCCGAGATGGCGATCCCGATCCGCATGAACCGGCAGACGCTCGGCGTCCTGGACATCCAGAGCACGGCGGCTGGAATTTTCACCACGGAGGACGCCGGGCTGGCCGAGGCCCTGGGCGATACGGTCGCCGTCGCCCTGCGCAATGCCACCCTGTATGCCCGCGAGAAGCGCCGGCGAATCCTGGCCGAATCCCTGCGCGAGGTCAGCACCGTTCTGGGCGCCAGCCTGGAAACGGACAATGTGCTGGATGGAATCTTACAAGGATTGAGCCGGGTCATCACCGTCGAGGCATCGGTCATCGTGCTGTACGATTCGGACCTCAAAGCCTATCGAATCGGCGCGCTGCGCGACAGCCACGAGCGCCCCGACAGGGTGGGCCAGGTGATCGCGCTCGACGCGGATCTCAAGTCGGGAATCGAAGCGATCTTCCATCCGGCTGATGAAACCGCCCAATCCAACAATCACGATCACATCATCGTGCCGCTCAGCCTGGGGGAAGACCCGATTGGGTACCTGGGAATCGACTACGTGACCGGGCGCTTCTCCATGGACGACATGGAGATCGTCAACGCCTTCGCGACCCAATCCGCGATCGCGATCGCCAATGCGCAGCTTTACATGGCGCAGCGGGAGGAAGCCTGGATTTCGACCGCCCTGCTCCAGGTGGCCGAGTCCACAGCCCGCGCGGCCAGCCTGGACGAAGTCCTTCAGACCGTCGCCCGGATCACACCGCTACTGGTAGGCGTCGAATGGTGCGGTATCATGCTCTCCGACCGGGATGGCTTCCGCATGGTGGAGGTCGAGGGCGTCGATCCAGACATGGCCCAGCGTCTGGTGGGCATGCGCCTTCAGGCGGAGACCTGGGCGCCGCTGGCGACGATGCTGTCCACCGGCGAAACTGTCGTGCTCGACCGGTCGGAGCTTTTGCGCCCGCCAGAGATGGCGCCTGACCTGACACTCGATATCAACCAGGGGATCATGATGCCCCTGTATGCCAAGGGTGAAATCGTCGGCGCGCTCTTAATCGGCCAGCAGGTGAAAGAAGCCCTCTCCACGCGCAAGATCGAACTGATCGGCGGCATCGCTAATCAGGCCGCGCTGGCCATCGAGAGCACCCAGCTCTACGCCGCCCAGCAGGAAGAAGCCTGGGTAACCACGGCTCTGCTCCAGGTGGCCCAGGCCGTCAACGCCCAGGTTGAGTTGGACTCCACGCTGGAGACAGTGGCCCGCCTGACCCCGCTTCTGGTGGGCGTGATGCGCTGCATCGTGCTGCCCTGGGACGAGCGCCGCGAGTGCTTTGTCGGCGCGGTCTCCTACGGGCTGCCCACCGACGTGGCGGGTGACCTGGTCAGCCAGGAAATCCACCCAGACCAGCACGCCTATTTCGAGGTACTCAGCCGGGCGACAACTCCGGTGGCCTGCGGTACAGGAGCAACCTACGACATGCCGCCGCTGCTGGGCCGCCTGTTCGACTCGCCTGCCGTGCTCGGCCTGCCGCTCACGGCCCAATCCAAGCTGGTCGGCGTCATGCTGGTCGACCACCCTACCCCGGGCCAACCCGTCGATCAACGACGCCTGAATATTCTGACCGGGATCGCCTCCCAGACCGCGCTGGCGATCGAGACCAATCGCCTCCAATCCGCCGTGGCCGAGCGCCAGCGCCTGGAACAAGAGCTGGAAGTCGCCAAGAACATCCAAACCAGTTTCCTGCCGGACAGCGCGCCCTCGATCCCCGGTTGGGACGTGGCCGCCTACTATCGCGCGGCGCGCATGGTCGGCGGCGACTTCTACGATTTCATCCAGTTACCCAATAACACCTGGGGGCTGGTCGTGGCGGATGTGGCGGACAAGGGGATGCCCGCCGCGCTCTACATGGCGCTGTGCCGCACCATCCTGCGCGCGACCGCGCGCAGCCGCACCGACCCGGCCGTCACCCTGACGCGTGTCAATGAACTGCTCCTGGCAGACACGCGCTCCGACCTGTTCGTGACGATGTGGTACGCGATCTGGGACCCGGCGGATGGCCGCATCACCTTCTCCAGCGCGGGACACAACCCGCCTCTCGTCGTCCGGGATGACGGCCAGGCCACCCAGACCTTGCGCCTCAAAGGGATTGCCCTGGGCGTGCTGGAAAACATCAAGCTCCAGACAGAGACGATCTATCTGAAGCCCGGCGACACGCTCATCCTGTACACCGACGGGGTGACCGAAGCGCGTTCAGGCAGCGGAGAGCAGTTCGGTATTCACAGCCTCGAAGAATCGGGCCGCCGCTGCTGCGACAGCTCGGCCAGCGAGATCATTGACGCCATCATCGACGCTCTGGATGATCATACCGGGAACGAGCCGCCCTTCGACGATCTAACCGTGGTCGTGGTCCGCTGCAACGGACCGATCGCGGCGCTCCAGGACTGATCTTCCCCGGTCCGCGACCCATTCCAAACCTCGCGATTTCCTCGAATCACGGGGCCGCCGCGCCCTCCGTCACCGGGACCGAGGCCGTTCGCCAGGAGTCGATATCGTTGAGATTGGTCGTCTCAGGAGATGGCGGTCGGAACAGGTCGCATGACTGGGCAACCTCCGGCAGGTCCGTCCGGCGCGACGATTCGGGCTGCTCCGGGCTGAAATAGTTCCAGGCCGCGCGTGAAATCTCCTCGATCAGGGGCCAGGCTCGGGTATAGTCGAAGAACTCGCCGGATTCCCACACGAAGACCGCGATGATGTAATTCCGGCCATTGGGCGGAAAGACGATCCCGGCGTCGGCATGGACGTTGTACAGCCAGCCATTCTTGTGCGCGATGCGCGTCCCGGCCGGAAGCCCGCCCTGCAACAGGCGTTCGAGGTTGTTGGCGCTCATCACCTCCAGCATCTGCTGACACTCCGTCTGGTTGTATTCACCATTGGGGTAGGCCAGCCGCAGCCCGCTGCCATAGGTGGCGCAGTCGTAGATCATCATCAGCAGCGTACCCAGGTCTTCAGCGGTCGTCTGGTTGTACAGGTCCGGGTCGGTGTTGAAGCGTGAATTGGGGTGGGTCTGCGGGATCGGATTCGATCCGAGCACCTGCCCCTCGATTCCCAGATCAAACGGCGCGGTGATATAGGTATTCCGCGCGCCAAGGTAGCGGGCGTTGTCAGTCACGTACTGCAGCCCGGCAAAGATATCATCCTCGCCCATGATCTGCATCAACAGGTTTGACGACGAGTTGTTGCTGCACAGCAGCGAGTTGACCAGTAGCCAGGCCTCGTCCTGGCTCAGAGCGAAATCCTTGAACCGGTAATAGGCCAGCATGATCGGAATTTTGGCCGTGCTGGCCGCCGAGAAAGCCACGTCCCCGTTGAGGTTGATCTCCTCGCCGGTGGTCAGGTCCAGGATGTAGACCGAAGCGACCGTGGTCTGCCCATCGTAGATGAATCCCTGGGCGTCCAGAAAAGCGACGATCATCTCGCGCAGGGCCTGCAAGCCGTTGTCGATGGGGCTGGCCTGGGTCACCGGCAGGTCGATGACGCGGTTGAACGGATCGTGAAGCGCCTGATCGACCAGCCGGATCGACGCTTCCACATCCAGGGTATATCCTGGCGTACCCATTTCGAAAGTCAGCGTATCCAGGACCGGCTGCGGCGTGCCCGGCGGCCGGTCGTAGCGAGCCGCGATCTCCTCCAGGAAGGTGCGCACCAGCGCCTCCTGGTATTGCGCCGACAGGTTGACGTTGATCGGCTCCACCGGCCTGCGCCACAGGTAATTCCAGAAGGCCAGCCAGTAACTTGACTCATCCGTACTGCGGGCCAACGCCTCGGCCAGCATCGTCTCGCTGTTGGTCCGGAAGCCGACCGATGCCGGATCGAGTTGGATCGGGCTGCCCTGGTAGCGTAGTTCAATCGGCTGGCTGTAGGCCTGTTCCCAGCGTGTCTGCGCTTCGACCGAGGTCAGCCCGCCTACCGCGATCTGGGCGACGGTGATATCCGATTGCAGCCGGTCGCGGGTCTGGCTGAATCCAATCAGTTCGATCGCGAACAGCAGCAGCGCGCCGAGCAGGCATAGTACCGAGAAAATCTCCACCAGGGGCAGACGCGGACGCCGCCGGTTGTTGGAAAGCGTCGAAAGACTCATGGCACCGCCTCCCACAGACAATAGGCCTGGTCAATGGCGCCGGAGTGAAACGGGAACAGGGGCGGCAGCGCTTCCCGGTCAGCCCACTGGTAGGCCAGGATTTCGCTGCTCAGGCAAATCTGCCCGCCGACCAGGCTGCATAGAAAGGCCATATCCAGGTGACTTGGAATCACGCCAAGCTCGATTCTCAGCGGCATCTCGACCTTCACCTCCAGGCCCGTTTCCTCCCGAAGCTCGCGCACGACCGCGATCTCCGGCGATTCGTGACGGCCAACCCATCCGCCGGGAAGGCCCCAGGGATAGGTCGGGTGAAAGACATGCTCAAGCAAAAGGACCCGCCCGGATTCATCCAGCACCACACCCACCGCCCCTACAGTATACCGGGCCTGGGCAAGCGCCCACATACGCTGCCCGGCAACCCCAAGCCAGGGCAGACGCCTGAATATCCCGGCGACAGTCCTCTTGAGTTGGGCTGGCATAGGCCGCTATCCTCCATCGATGCGTTCATGCAAATGGGGGGACGGTTTCCTCCCGTCCCCCCAGGAATTTCTGGGAGTCTAGCGCGCGCCCTGGCGCGCGTCAAACCCGGCTGCGCCCTGGCGCGGCCTGGCATCGGGTGCAAAACAACGCGCTGTGCTGTTCTTCTGTGGCGGTCAAGCTCGCACCTTGCCGCTGTAGGTGACCTGTGGGCTTGTCGCATGAGCACAGACGCGGTCCGGGCCGCCATATACTGCTGGCAGTTGTCCCACAGGCTCCCATAGTCTATACTGCGTAGCGAAAATGGGTGCTTCGACCCGTGGAGGGCAACCTGGTGTCAGAGTATTTGAACCTGTTTGTGTATGCACCTGGCAATCTGCTGTATTTTGTCGGACTGATCTTTTTCACCTATGCGGCGCTCCTCATGGCGATCGAGCAGAGCCTGCGTGGTCCGGAGGAGCGCGCCAGCCGCCGTTACCGGCTGGCGTTGCTGGGCATCATGCTGGCCCTGATTGGGATGTTGATCACGGCCGGCGTGGTCCAGTTCAACCAACTGGACGCGACGGCCGTCCTGCCGCCGTTGGAGCTGGCCGTCTATACCCTGATCGTGCTTCTGGCCGGCTGGGCGTTTATCTCCGCGGAGAGTACCACCCGCCGTGCCTGGGACATCGCCCTGGGCGTACTGCTACTGGCCCTGGTCGCGGGGTATGCTTATTCAGCCGTGGAGTGGTACCGCCAGGCGCCAAGCGCCCTGGTCGATTTCAACGCGACCGCCCTGGCCCTGGCCTGGACGTTCATCCCCGGCCTGCTGGCCCTGATCTTCGCGCTGCTACTCGTGCTGCGGGTACGCGCCATCCCCAACGCCCCGCTCAAGCTGGTCTTTTTCCTGGTGGTGCTGGCAGGCTACATCTACACCCTGGCTCAGATCATCAACGAGTCTATGACCGGATTCTACATGGGATCGCTGCGGGCCACCTTCCTGCTGGCCATGCCGATCCTGGCGATCGTGGTGTATCGCCTGATCGTGTTCCGCCTGTCCGCCGCTTCGGAACTTGCCGCTGGCCAGCAAGCGATCCTGAAAGCCAAAGCCGCCCGTCCTAAATCGGTGGATGCCCCGACGGCCAGCACGCCGGCCGAACGCGAATCGACTCTGCTCCTGCGTGCGCTGGGCAAGATGCTGTCCAGCACGCAGCCCGCCGATCTGCCCCGCCAGGTGATCGCCGCCACGGCGGATGCCTTGAAAGCCGACGTGATCGCCCTGGCCACCTTGAAGAACAGTTCATGGCTCGATATCGTGAGCGTGTACGACAACATCCGCCAGAAGCCTCTCCAGGGAATGTCGATCAATCTGGATGAGCAGCCCACCCTGGTCAACGCCATCGAACACCGCGCGCAACGAGCCATGGACCCCGTCCGCAACCTGGAGGAGATGGCGGACCTCTACACACGCCTGGATGTGCCTCAAGCCAATCCGCTGGGAGCGTGTTACTTCCAGCCGCTTCAGGAGAACGGCCAGGTCTTTGCCGTCCTGATCGTGGCTTTCCCTTATACCTCGCGCGAGCTGCGCGAGAGCGAGATTCATCTGCTCGAAGGGCTGGGGCCGATTGCCAGCAAGCTCCTCTCGCTCAGCCAGAATGCCGGCCAGAAATCACCGGATGACACCGGTGAGCTGGTTCTGGCCCAAGTCAGCGGTGAGGCGGCCGATCTGGAAGCGGCATCGCTGGCTCGCCAGCAGATGCAGCAAACCCTGGAAATGGTGCGCGACCAGACCAACAACCTGAGCAACATCGTGCGCGATCTCAAGATCGAACTGGAGACCGAGCGCGGCCGGATCGCGCAAGTTCTGGCCAACGACGAGGAAACCCTGTCGATCTCGCAACAGATGCTGGCCCTCAGCCAGGAAGGCCACGAGATTCAGCAGGAACGCGACAATCTCGCCAGTGAGCTGCACGAAGCGCGCACGACCCTGGTTGGAGCCACCGCCGGCACGGATAACGAACTGTACCGGAACATTGTCGACATGCTCAGCCGGGAACAAAAGGAGTTGGAAGCCCAGAAGGCCCACCTGGAGACCCAGATCACGATCCTGCGCGAACAGACCAGCGACATGTTCCTGGTCCCGGCCTCGGTGCAGAACACGCTCAAGACGATGGCTGAAGAGAAAAACCGGCTCTCCGCCGAGCGCGACGCCATTGCCTCCGAGCTTTCGGATGTCAAGAGCGAACTGGAACTGCTGGGGATCGATGGCGGCGTGGCCGGGCTGGCTCTGATCCTGGGACAACTTTACGAGGAGCGCGATCAGCTTCGCGCCCAAGTCAGCAAGCTCTCGACCGCGCGCGCCACGGCCCAGGCAGGCGAGCAGACGGAAACCCAGGTCCAGAGCCTTCAGGAGGAACTGTCTCGGGTGGCGGCTGACCGTGAAGCGGCCGTCAAACAGCGTGACACGCTGCGCGCCGAGCGGAATGAGTGGCAGGAGGAACGCACGCGCTGGCAAGATCAGCGCCAACGCCTCGGCCAGCAAATCAACGGCATCCAAAAGCAGATCAAGGAACTGGCCGCCCAGCGCGACCGGGCCTTGAAAGAACGCAATACGCTCGCCGAGCGCCACACCCGTCTCCAGGAAGAACGCGACCGTCTGGTGGCGGAGCGTGCCACCCTTCAAACCGAGCGCGACCAGCTTTTGGCGCGTCTGGAAGGCGACCGGGAATTGCTTGAGCAGTTTGGCGCGGATGGTATCGGCACGCTGAAAGGCATGATCGATGATCTGACCGCTGAGCGCAGCAACCTGGAACGCCAATTGCTCAAGGCCCAGGGCGACCTGGAATTGCTCGAAGGCAAACTTCAAGCGCTGGATCGCACCATGGAGCGCCATCCAGAACTGCGCGACCGGCCCAGCCTGCCCGAAGACCCGGCCGTGATCCTCTCCGTCGCCCAGGAACTCCGCACCCCGATGAGTTCGATCATCGGCTACACTGACCTGTTGCTGGGCGAGTCGGTCGGCATCCTGGGGGCGCTCCAGCGCAAGTTCTTGCAGCGCGTCAAAGCCAACATCGAGCGCCTGGGCAGCCTGGTCGAAGACCTGGTGAGCATCATCGCGCTGGATACCGGCCAGATCAACCTGTCCTCCGAGCCAGTCAACATGCTGGAACTGCTGGATGAAGCCATCATGAACGCGGGCACCCAGTTCCGGGAGAAGGGGATCACCCTGAATCTCGATCTCGATCCCGACACCCCGCCGATCCAGGTCGATCGGGACGCCATGCAGCAGGTCATCAGCCAGTTGCTCAGCAACGCTTACCTGGCCTCGCCCACCGATGGTGAGGTGAGCATCCTCGCCCGACGCCAGTGGATGGCCTTCCCAACCCCGGACGGCCAGACCGAGGAAACCGAGGCGCTGTTCGTCGCTGTGCAAGACCAGGGTGGCGGCATTCCCATTGAAGACCAGCAGCGGGTTTTCACCCGGCTGTATCGCGCCGACAACCCGCTGATCCAGGGTGTGGGTGATACCGGCGTCGGCCTGTCGATCGCGCGCGCGCTGGTCGAAGCACATCACGGTCGTATCTGGGTCGAAAGCGAACTGGGCGCGGGGTCGCGCTTCCTGTTCGCCATTCCCTACCTTAGCAGGACGGAGCGTGTGTAATGGCCACTCCCCGCCGTTCCCTTAGAGGCGATCTTCTGGCCGCGCTGGCTGCGATCAGCCTCCTGGCACTGGCCGTGATTTTCGCGGTTGTCCTGACGGCCGACACCCTTCAGACGGCTCAGGAAACACAGACGGCCACGGCCGAGAGCATGGCTCCCACCCAGGCGGCGACCGGCACGCCCACCCTCGTAATCACCCAGATCGCGCCGACCACCGCCGCGCCGAAAGCCTCCGCCACGTCGACGTCACCCGCCACGCCCACCGAAGCATCGACCGAAGCCGCGTCTCCAGACGCATCTGCGTCTCCTGATGCACCTGCATCTCCAAATGGAGCCGGGTCACCGACCGGCACGGCCACCAAGTCCGTCACACGCGCGCCCGCAACCACCCGGCCCACCCCAACGCCCAGTCCAACCCGCCGGCCGCCGACGGCCACAGCCAGCCCAACCCTACGGCCAACCAACACGTCGACCCCAACGCCGACAAATACCCTCTTGCCGTCACCCACCTTCACGGCCACGCCGCTGCCGACGGATACACCCATCTCCACGGCAACCCTGACCTCCAAACCGCCGGCGACCAGCACGCCCACGCCGCAGGAAACCGGCGGATGCGTTTTCCCGGCGGACTGGCAGCCCTACACGATCCAGTCGGGGGATAACCTGTTCCGTCTCTCGATCCGGGCCGGCGTCTCGACCACGGAGTTACAGCAGGCCAACTGCATTCCTAACGCGGCCAGCATCCGCACCGGCCAGGTGATCTACGTTCCGCCGGCCTTCTTCAACATAGTGCCCGCCGCCACGACCAGCGGCTCGACAGGCGGCGTGGACACCTCGGGGCCAGGCGCGCCGCCCGGCCAGACGGAGGTCTATCCGCTGCGCCTGGGCTGCCTGCTGCCCCAGGTGCAGATCAACAGCCCGGCCCCCAATAGCCTCATCACGGCCCGGACGACCATCTACGGCGCGGCGACCCTGAGCGACACGTCCATCTTCAACTTTTACAAGCTGGAACTGCGCGGTCTCGACGGGGTGTATCGCAACCTGAGCCAGTCGAGCAGCCCGGCGCAAGGGCCAAGCAGCCTACTCGGCCTGCTCGATCCGGCCCGCTTCGCGCCGGGTGAGTACCAGCTCGTCCTGACTGTGGTCGAGCAGTCCGGCAATTTCCCGGAACCGTGCGCCATCCGCATTTACCTGGGACGCTAGCCGTCCGCGACTGCCGTCCGGCTCCTGACAAAGACATCCAATGGCAACAACGGCGGGCATCTGTTACACTGTCCGCCGTTGTTTTCCGGGTCCAACTGGGGTAGAGAAAGCCTATGACACCCACGCCTGCTTCGCGCCGTGTTCGCTGGCTGCGCCGCCTGTTTCTCGCGGTCGTCTTGATCGCGGTGCTGGGGGGCCTCGCCTGGGGCATCAGCACGCTGATCAACCGTGAAAACGCGCGGCAGGAAGCCGCCGCCCGTGCGATCGCCTACGCGGCAACGGCCACCGCCCTCGTGCCAACCGTGACTCCAACCGCCTCGGACACCCCCACGGCCACACCAACCTGGACTCCATCGGCGACCCCCACGGCCACGTTCACGCCCAGCGACACGCCGACCGCCACCAGCACGCCCACCGCGACGGCCACCAGCACGCCTACCGCCTCCTTCACCCCGTCCCAGACTCCCACGCTGGAAGCGACGCTGACCTACACGCGGATTCCGACGAATACCCCCAGCTTCACGCCGACCTTCACGCCATCGCACACGCCCACTGCGACCAGCACACCCACCGCGACCAGCACAGCCACCCACACACCGACCAACACGGCCATTCCCACCAACACGCCGTTCCCGACCAATACGCCGCCGGTCACGCCCACGCCGCCCGCCACGCCGACGGAGGCCATTACCGCCACGCCGCGCCCGCTGCCGACGATCCTGTTCCCACCGGAGAGCACACCCAACGTGCCACCGGTCACGGCCATCCCGCCCCAGGCGCCCCTGGTCGACCGGCACGGCTATGACATCATGAACATCATCGTCCTGGGCACCGATAGCGAAGTCGAGCCGAACGATCCCAGCTACCGCACCGACACCATGATCATCGTGTCGATCAATCGCACGACCGGCACGGTCTCCATGCTGCCGCTGGAACGCGACCTGTTCGTCTTCATCCCAGGCTGGACAATGCAGCGCCTCAACCTGGCCTACCAGCGCGGCGAAAGCGTCGGGTGGACCGATGGCGGCTTTGGCCTGCTGCGCCAGACGATCCTGTATAACTTCGGGATTCCGATTCACTACTACGCCCTCGCCAACTTTGAAGGCTTCCAGACCGTCATCGACACCTTGGGGGGGGTCGATATCGCCGTCGACTGCACGATCCAGGACTACCGCTTTGAAGGTTGGGACGCCTGGAACGAGCCGATCTACCGGCTGTACACTCTGCCGGTGGGCCTGCACCACCTCGACTCGGACATGGCCCTGTGGTATGCCCGCTCGCGCCGCAACAGCGACGCCTTCGACCGCGGCCGCCGCCAGATGCAGCTCCTGGTGGCAATCTGGCGGGAAGCCAAGGAACAGGGGCTGCTGGGCCAGGCCCTGGAACTCTGGTCGCGGGTGAACGAAATCGCTGAGACCAACCTGACCCTGCCGGATATTGTCGGGCTGCTCCCGATCGCCTTGAACCTCGATCCGGCCCGCATCCAGACTCTGAACCTGATCCGCACCTACCACACGACGCCCTGGCAACCACCGGACGGCGCTTACGTCCAGCTCCCCAACTGGGAGCCGATTTCCCAGCTCATCGCCAACCTGTATCTGCCGCCCACCGAAAACCAGCTCGTGCGGGAAGGCGCGCGTATCGAAGTCCTGAACGGCACCCCGAACGAGGGCTGGGCCTGGGTCGCCGCCGATCGCCTGGCCTGGGAAGGGTTCGTGCCGATCGTCAACGAAGCAGTCGACCGCACGGACCACCCCACGACCGAGCTCATCGACTTCACCGGCCGCACCAAGGGTAGCAGCCTGAATGCCATCATCCAGGCCCTGAACATCAACCCCAACAACGTGCGCGTCGAGCCTGATCCCAACAGCCCGGTGGATTTCCGGGTCGTCCTTGGCGCGGACTACAGTTCGTGCACCTATGGGGTCCTGCCCCCAGAAGCAACGCCAACCCCCTCCGCTACGCCGTCCAGTTAAGATTCTCCATACACTACTCCAACAGTCCCCCCGGTCCGCAAGCCGGGGGGTAGTACTCAGGCGTTTTGACACATCAGCCGTCCCCGTGCTAAATTACGGTCAGCACAACGTATCCTCAATACTTCCAGGTTGATCTCCGTGGTTCGGGGGTGGCCTTCGGCCAACGCATCGTGCCCTTCAAACATGCTTTTTCGCGTCTCTACCCACATTCGGCTCTGGGTAACCGCACGCTGAGTACCGCTTTCGTGCTTCAGGAGAACGGGCTGCTCATCGTCGATCTCGACGGCGAACAGGAAGCGATCCAGATGCTGGCGGACAATCCGGCGAAGCGCTGCCAGCCCTCACGTGTCGTACTGGCCGAGCAGAATCTGGATCGCGTCGCCACCCCGGACGAACGTTTCAGTATGCGGTTGATCATCCGCCCGTTTGGTAGCCGGCAGGAATACTGGGTCGAGCATATGGACGAACGCGCCCGGAGGAGCTACCGCGTCCGGCTGAGCACTGAGGTTGATCCGGATAACCCCTACCGGCCCCGGCTGGCCGTGATTCCCGATGCTGAGTTGTTCGTCGTTGACGACGACGGCATCATTCGCCTCTTCACGGTCCGCCACTGCATGGCCGCGGGCGTCTTTCAAGTCGCCCATGCCAGCACCGATAACCAGATCGCGTCCCTGGCGATCTCTGCATCCGGCAACCTCCTGGCCGGCCTGAGTCGCTGGAAAGATATCGTGCTCTTCAACGTGCCAGAGCGCCGGCTGGAATTTGTGCGCCAGATCCGCGACGATGTCGGCTGGTACGACCAAGGCCCCGGCCTGATTCTTTTGGCGGATGACGCCAGGGCCATCATCACGATTGGCACCGGCCAACCGGCAAGTGCCCCGCCGAATACCCCGCCCGTGCTATCCGTCAATGGGTATCGCTTTGTCAGTTTTCCTGAGAACTTCTGACTCTGAGAGGTGTCCATGTCCCGCCCGACTGCTTCTATCACGCTCGCCTTGATGCTATGCGCCAGCCTCCTGCTCGCGGCCTGCGGCGGAGGCCCTTCGGCCGGTCCCGCCCCGACTCCGCCACCGCTCGTCACCCTCAACGCACCCGCCGACCCGGTCTTCGTGGCCGGGTGCGAAGCCACAGACCTCGAAACATGGCTCGAAAGCAGTGACTTCTTGCTGCGCGACTTCGTGAGCCAGATGAACCAGGCCCAGAACCAGACCCCAGAGCAGGTGCGGGTGACCATCCAACGCATGGCCGCGCTGCGAGATGCCCTGGTCGCGATCCCCGCGCCGGATGGCTGCGCGGGCGAAGCTCACCGGCTCATCCTCCAGATGCTCGCCAACAGCCTGCAATCGTTCCAGGCGTATGGGAACGGTGAGACTGTCGATCTCCGCGCGGCGCAGGCCGAGATCGACACCCTGCTGGGGGGCATCCAGACATTGCAGCAGGCGCTCCAGGCGCAGTTGGACGCCCACTTCGCAACCCAACAGGCGGCAAATTAGCTCTGCCTTGCCTGCCGACCTTAAGGTATAATGGTAGCGAGTAGAAGCGTACAACCTAGTTGGCGTGGAGATAACAAGCCATGTCTGGTCATAGCAAGTGGAGTACCATCAAGCGCAAGAAAGGCGCAGAAGACGCCAAGCGAGGCAAGATTTTTACTCGCCTGGCGCGTGAGATCACGATGGCGGCCCGTCAGGGCGGCGGCGATGAGAGCAGCAACGCCTCGCTGCGCCTGGCAATCGAAAAAGCCAGGGCTTCCAACATGCCCAAGGACAACATCAAGCGGGCCATCCAACGCGGCACTGGCGAAGGCGGCGAAGGCCAGGAAACGCTGGAAACCATCACTTACGAAGGCTATGGCCCGCATGGGGCCGCGATCCTGGTCGACGTGGTGACGGACAACAAGAATCGCACGCTGGCTGAAGTCAAACATGCCTTCACGCGCTCCGGCGGCAGCCTGGCCTCGGCAGGTTCAGTGTCCTGGCAATTCGAGCAGAAGGGCTACATTTCCCTGCCCGCCGAAGGCGTGGACTTCGACACGGTCTTCATGGTCGCGGCTGATGCCGGCGCGGAAGATGTCGAGGCAGAAGAAGACAGCATCACAATCTACACTCCCCGTGAAGAGGCCGCGCGCGTGGCCGAAGCCTTGCGGGAAGCCGGTTTCTCGCTTCAGGAATTCGAACTAACCTGGGTCGCCAAGAACGAGATGGCGCTGCCCACCGACGAAGCCGTCAAAGTGATGAGCCTCATCGAGAAACTGGAAGAACTGGATGATGTCCAGACAGTGGCTTCAAACCTGGAAATCACCGACGAGGTTTTGGCCTCGTTGAGCGCCTGATCGATGCTGGTCCTAGGCCTGGATCCCGGCACCGCCACAACAGGCTACGGCCTGGTGCGCCAGCTCAGCGACGGGTCGCTTGAAGCGGTCGCATTTGGGGTGATCACCACCAAACCGGTGGATGCGATGCCGGACCGGCTCAGACAGATTTACCAGGGCATCAGCACCTTGATCGACCGCTACCAGCCTGACACGGCGGCGGTGGAGCAGCTTTTTTTCGGCAAGAATATTACGACCGCCATCACGGTGGCTCAGGGACGAGGGGTTATTCTGCTGGCACTGGCGAACGCAGGCCTGCCCATCCGGGAGTACAAGCCGAGCCAGATCAAGCAGGCCATTGCCGGTTACGGCAATGCCCCCAAGCCTCAGATGCAAGACATGGTCCGGGCGCTGCTTGGATTGGAAGAAATCCCGCGCCCGGACGATGCGGCTGATGCACTGGCCGTAGCTATCACGGATATCAACAGTTCCCAGTACGAGCGCTTGATGGATTAGGCCGGAAGCGATGATCGCGTTCATCCAGGGGCAACTCGTCCAGCAAGGCACGGATCATGTCGTCGTCCAGGTCGGCGGCATTGGCCTGCATGTGCTCGTCCCGCGAACCGTCTTCGACGTGCTCGAAGGCGTCGGGCATACGGTGCGGCTGTCCACCCATCTGGCTGTGCGTGAAGATGGGATGACCCTGTATGGCTTCGTCGATGACGATGAGAAGCGGGTCTTCGAGACCCTGCTAAGCATCAGCGGAATCGGCCCCAAACTGGCGCTCAGCATCTTGAGCACCCTGACGTTCAACCAGCTCCAGCAAGCCGTCAGCCGGGACGAAGCCGATCTGCTGACCCGCGTGCCGGGCATCGGCAAGAAGACCGCCCAGAAGATCGTCTTTGAGTTGAAGGACAAGCTCAAGATCAGCGCCCCAACTGAACTGGCCGGCCTGGTCGATATCGATTCGGACGTCCTGGATGCGCTGGTCGGGTTGGGGTACAGCATTGTCGAGGCGCAAGCCGCGATCCAGTCCATCCCGCGTGACGCCAGCAAAGACCTGGAACAGCGCGTCCTGCTGGCGCTTGGCTACTTCGCCTGACCGCGGCCTGGACCCGATGGCCGCAGACACCCACTTCTACCCCTACCAAACCAGCCCGTCGCGCCGACCAGGCCTAATCCTCCTGGGGATCGCGCTCGGCCTGGCCCTGGTCCTGCCGGGAGCCGACCTGAAGCTCCTGGCCGCAGCCTTCGGGATTGCGCCCGCGTTCTGGCTGATCCGGGAAACGCGCCGCAGACAGACCGGCCTGACTCTTGCTTCGGACGAACTGATCTTGCGCCACCCATTTGGATGGCGTCCGCTCCGAATCCCCTATGCCCACCTGGCTGGGATTCAGTCGCTCGACCACCGGGCGCGGCTGGGCCTCGTGTACTATCTGCCCCGCCCTGTTTTCGACGGCGCGGCCGACCCACGCCCGCCCCGTATTCGGACTGCGCTGACCACGCCGCTGGCCGATCTTGCGGCCACGTTGGCCGCACTTGACGCGCGCCTGGCCGCCCATCCTCCCGACGGAGCGCTCTATCCACGCCTCTCACCCGACCAGACCCGCGCCCACCTCCAGCGCCGCCGCCTGCGCCGGGCCGCGCTGACCGCAGGTCTGGCCCTGGCGCTCCCCCTGATTCTGATCGGCTTGCTGCGCCTGGCCTTCGAAATCTACCGG
>CAZHMJ010000081.1:0-17212 GCA_964533805.1 uncultured Anaerolineae bacterium
CACCCCGCCCCCACCCGGCCTAACCTGGATCGATCCGCACGGTGAAGTGCCCGAATTCACGTTGCTCGATCAACACGGGCAGCCCTTCACGCGGGATGACCTGGCGGCTAAACCGTCTTTGTTCTACTTCGGCTATACCTTCTGCCCGGATGTCTGCCCGTTGACTCTGGCAGAAATGGCTCAGGTCGCCACGCTGCTCGGAGATAACGCACAGGATATCAATCTGGTCTTCGTCAGTGTCGACTTTCGTCGGGATACACCGGCCCGGCTTCAGCAGTATCTTCCGGCCTTCAACGCCAGTTTCATTGGTTTGACCACCGATGATGAAACCCGCTTGCAGAAACTCACGCAGGCCTTCGGCGTCTTCTACGAACTGGAGGAGCCATCCGAGACCGCAGCCGGCTATCTCGTCGCCCACACCTCTGCGACCTTCCTGGTGGACGCCGCAGGTCAAGTACGGGTCAGATTTGCCTACCGCACCCCACCACCGGAGATCGCCGCCGTTGTCCAGCAGATCCTGCAAGAATCGGCCATAGGGCCTTCGACAGACTGAACATCATGGTCTGAGATTGGGACGAGATAACCCGCCTGCGGCTTTCCCGGCCGAATGCAACTCCTGGTAGTCGCCCCATCAATTGAGTATAATCGCCCATGTGGAATCAGAGAGCCATCATTGCATGGCTCTCGTCATTCATAGCCGCGGCAGTTCCGTTTTCCGGGATCGCCTTGCGCCCACAATGCCGGCAGGTATCCGCATGACAACTCATGACAGACATCAACTCCATGCCATCGTGCACGGCCTGGTCCAGGGCGTCAGCTTCCGCTACTACACCCAGCGGGCCGCGCTGTCGCTGTCGCTGACCGGTTGGGTTCGCAATCGAGCCGACGGCACGGTTGAGGTCATGGCCGAAGGGCCAGCCGCTGAGCTCGAACGCCTGGAAGCCTTTCTCCAGGTCGGGCCTCCGGCCGCAGAAGTCGAGCAGGTGGATGTGACGTGGCAACCAGCGACCGGCCGCTTTGACAGCTTTGAAATCCGACACAGCGGTCTCGACTAGGAGCATCATACCATGTTCAGGAATCCTGGCCGCCTGGCGTGGACCGTCCTCACGATCGCTTTTCTCATTTTCTGCATGGTCACCGCGGCCGCCTTCCTGGGCATTCGCTGGTTTCTCTTCGACTCGACCATCCCCATGACGGTAGTCCTGTCTGTGGCCAAGGACACCGTCGCCATGCAAACCAGCACCATTGAAGCAGCCGAGCGCGCCACGCGAATCCTGCCCCGCGATGTCCAGTTGGAAACAGACAGTTCCTCCCAAGGGTATATCACCTTCGTCGATCCTTTCTCCGGGCAGGTTGTTGCGTCGATCACCCTCTTGCGTGACAGTGCGCTAACCATCGGAAATGCTCAGCGTCCGCGCTTCGAGTTTAGCTCTGGCCCCTACACCCTTAACATCAGCAATCTGAGCGGCAATATCGATGTGGACATCGTGCCCGATATCGATCGCGTTATCCTGTTCGACGTCTTCAGCGATAATGGGTTCATCCGCATGTCCAGATCGGGACAGTACTCGCTCACCGGTCAGAACGGCGACGTGTCGGTCTTCAACCGGGAAGGTGATGTGGTGATCGTGACCGAGGCATCCGTCACGCGCTCGATCCCGGCAGGCATGCAAGGTGTGTTAAGTTCATCCATTCAGGAAATCGTGCTCAGCACACCGATGATCAACATCCTACCCGACGGCACGTTTAACACGGTGAACCCGGCCAACAGCGAACTGTCCTCCGCCTGGGGCTGCTATACCCTGCGCGATGATTCCAGCGCTCCGGAAGGCACCTACCGGCGCGAGGTGATCAACGGCCGCCCCGCTATGCATATTCTGCGGACCAGCGACGGCGATCGTTCTGCCCAGAATCATGCTCAGACAGGTTGTTTGCAGTACCTCAACACAGTCGATGAGCCGCTCCCCGTCACGCCTTTCAACTACCTGGAAATTCGCGCCAAAATGCAAATCCGCTGGCAGCCCAACATGCTCAATGCCTGCGGCCAGCAGGGCAGCGAATGCCCGATCATGATCGTCATGACCTATCTCGACAAGTACGGTAGCCAGCGAAGGTGGATTCACGGGTTTTACAGCCGCTACGAACAAAGCGTGGGCTGGCCGCTGCGCTGTGATACCTGCGCGCAGGATCACGAACGACTGAACCAGGATACGTGGTATACCTTCATGTCGGGCAACCTCATCCAGCTTCTGCCGGAGGATCAGCGGCCTGTGGCGGTCTACAGCGTCGAGTTCTATGCCTCCGGCCATGAGTACGAGGTCCTGCTGAATGAAGTCTCGCTGATGGCCGGGACGGTCCCTCAGGCGAATCCTGAGGGCACCCAGGGCTGAGGCAACCGCATAGCGCCGGCCCAGCAGCGTGACGCTGATTGCCCTGGCTCACGATCGAATGCTATACTCCCACACGTTTCCTGAACCTGACGAGGATGCGACCGGTCATGATCGACACTGCATCGTTGAGTAATGCAGCCCTCATTGTCATCGTAGCGCTGGGCATGTATATCAGCGCCTTCTGGTTGGCGCTTATCTTCTGGACCTTCCGTGACCATCGCAGGCGGTCGCGCGATGGCCTGGCCTCGATCGTAGCGGCGCTGATGGTCGCCGTCCTGGGCCTGCCCGGCCTGCTGATCTACCTGCTTCTACGCCCGCGCGAGACGCTGTCCGAGGCTTACGAGCGCTCGCTGGAAGAGGAAGCTCTCCTTCAGGACATTGAGGAGAAACCCATCTGTCCAGGCTGCGGCCGGCCAGCCAATCCTGATTGGCAAATCTGCCCGCATTGTCACACGACCCTGCGCAAGGTCTGCGCCAAGTGCAGCCACATCCTGGAACTAGCCTGGACCCTGTGCCCGTACTGTGGAACCCCCCAGCCCGCCCTGGCCGTGGTCGATGGCCAGCAGGCGCGCGCCATCCGCCGCCCAACACAACCGGCGCCAGCCATGCCGCAGGAATCGGCCCCGCGCCGTGTGACAGCAGAGAATGTAACCGCTCCGGTGCAGCCACCGGAGTACATTGACGACGATCCCTATCAGCGCTAGAGGCCGCTTAAGCCTGCAGCCAGTTATAAACACCCCCGCGAGCGAACCTTCGCGGGGGTGTTATGGTCAGGCATGGCGACGCTTCAGCCACTTTTCAAACTCGATCGCGCCAAAGACGATCACGCCCAACGCAACACACACGAGCAGTTCTGGCAGCGCGAGGGGGCGAACACCAAAGAAATCCTCCAGGAACGGGGTGTAAATCGCCACCAGTTGCAGCAGAACCACCAGTCCGGCCAGCCCCAGCAAGAGCGGATTGGAGCGCAAGCCGAGCGTGAACAGACTCTCCTGGCTTGAGCGCGAAGCCAACGCCTGGCCGATCTGCATGAAGGACAGAGCCGTGAAGATCAGGGTCTGCCAGGTCCGGTCATCGGGATTGGCCGGATCGAAGTACAGCCGGCCAACACCCAGCGCGAGGAGGCCGATCAATACCCCCACCCACACGATGTGCCGCGCCAACCCATCACTCAACAATCCGGCGCGTGGATCGCGCGGCGGGTGACGCATGGTCTCACGCTCCGCCGGTTCCACGCCCAGGCCGAGCCCCAGCAGGCCATCGGTGAGCAGGTTCAGCCACAGTAGTTGCAGCGGTTGGAGGGCGACGGCTATGCCGCCCAGCGGAGCCAGCAGCATGACGAGGACCTTCCCCAGGTTGCCGGCAATCGAGAACTTGATGAAACGCCGGATATTGTCGTAGATCACCCGGCCCTCTTCGACCGCCGAGACAATTGTCGCGAAATTATCGTCCAGGAGCACCATCTCCCCGGCTTCCTTGGCGACATCCGTTCCGGCGATCCCCATCGCAATCCCGATATCGGCCTTGCGCAGAGCGGGCGAATCGTTCACCCCGTCGCCGGTCATCGCGACCACGTGCCCTTGCGCCTGAAAGGCGCTGACAATCCGCAGCTTGTGCTCCGGGGAAACGCGAGCAAAAACCGCAGCCTCGTTCACTACCACCTTCAGCGCCTCATCGGTCAGCCGGTCCAGTTCCAACCCGGTGACTACCCGGCCGCCCTCACTAATCCCCAACTCCTGAGCGATAAAACGCGCGGTCAGAGGATGATCGCCCGTGATCATCACCGGCCGGATACCTGCCTCCCGGCAGGTCTGCACGGCTTGTTTCACCTCCGGGCGCGGCGGGTCGATGATGCCGAACAGTCCCAAAAACACCAAGTCACGCTCAAGTGTCTCTGTCAAATGCTGGGGAATCTCCGGAAGCCAGCGCATCGCCAGCCCCAGCACGCGCATCCCATTCGCGGCCATGTGGTCGTTCGCCGCCTGAATTCGCGCCCGCCACGCCTCATCCAGCGCCTCCAGGCGGTCGCCCGACCAGACCTGGACAGCGATGTCAAGCAGTCCATCCACCGCGCCTTTGGTAAACGCCACGTACTTCGATGGATCGGCGTTCAGGGCGGAAAGAATCCCCGGCAGGCGCTCTCCCGAGTCCAGCCGGTGAACGGTGGTCATCCGTTTGCGCTCGGAGTCAAAAGGCAGTTCGGCCACACGAGGCAGCGAGTCCTCAAGAGCGACCTTGCTCAAACCGGCCTTGGAAGCAGCCACAAGTAGCGCGCCTTCAGTTGGATCGCCAACCGCGCCATACCGGCCCGTTTCCGGGTCAGGCTTGAGAGAGGCGTCGTTACATAACGCTCCCGCCGCCAGCGCCAGACCGATCGAAGGCGGCTGATCCTGGAGAAAGGCAGGATACACCTGTCCAGGCACGTCGAGAGCGGGCGCCGGATGGGCCATATCCTCGGTGAGTTTCAGATAGTGCCCGGCCACATCAATCACGGTCACGGTCATCCGGTTCTCGGTCAGCGTGCCGGTCTTATCCGAACAGATCACCGTCACCGCCCCCAGCGTTTCCACCGCCGGCAGCTTGCGAATCAGGCTGTTACGGCGGAGCATGCGCTGCGCGCCAAGAGCAAGCGTCACCGTGACCACCGCCGGCAGCCCTTCTGGCACCACGGCGACAGCCACGCTGACCGCCGTCAGAAACATCTCCGCCAGAGTCTCCCCACTGAGCAGACCGATCACCAGAATGAGCGTCGCCACCACGATCCCGGCGAGCGCCAACCCTTTACCAAGCTGATCGAGTCGGCGCTGGAGCGGCGTCATCTCGCGTGAGACATCTTGAATCAAGGTCGCGATCCGGCCCAATTGCGTCTGCATCCCGGTCTCGACGACAATCCCCACCCCCCGGCCATAAGTAACCAGCGTACCCATGAAGCCCAGGTTACGGCGGTCACCCAGTGGCAAATCAACTTCCTCCAGCGGGGCCACATTCTTCTCGACCGCCTCGGATTCCCCCGTCAGAGCTGCTTCCTGGATGCGCAGGTTGTGGCTTTCGACGATTCTCACATCGGCCGGAACCACATTCCCGGCTTCCAGCAGCACCACATCACCGGGCACCAGGTCTTTGGCGGAAACCTGGCTGAGCGCCCCACCCCGCCGCACCCGGACCACCGGCACGGTCAGGCGCTGCAGGGCGGCCATGGCCTGTTCAGCCCGGTACTCCTGGACAAAACCCAGCACCGCGAACAGGATCACAATCGCGGCGATGGCAACTGTCTCGGTAACCTTGCCAAGCAGGCCAGACACCACCGCCGCAACAATCAGGATCAGCACCATCGTGCTGGAAATCTGTTCCCAGAAAATCTTGAGCGGTGACTTGCCTCCGCGCTCGATCAACTCATTCGGGCCATAGCGGCTCAAACGAGACTCGGCCTCGCCGCCCGCCAAGCCAGCAGCCAGGTCAGTCCGCGTCCGGGCGATGACGTCCGGCACATCGAGTACGTGCCAGTCAACCGGTGGTTTCCCTGAACCCACTCCAATGGATTTGTCGGACATGTGTGAAATCTCCAAACATGAGTATATATGCCGTCTTTATCTGAGGGATGATTATCCCTGTGTGGTCCAATCGCTGCCCCCCTAAAGATGGGGTGTAAGCCGTGGCCAGTCCGTAATACAAGAGGGCGCTCCCTGGAGAGCGCCCTGATGATTTGCACGAAACGACGAGTCGATCTAAAACCGCCTGATATTCGGGAAGGCGTTGAAGCCGGCGTATTCCGCCGCCTCCGCCAGGTCGTCCTCGATGCGCAGCAGTTGGTTGAACTTGGCGATCCGGTCCGAGCGGGCCGGGGCGCCGGTCTTGATCTGGCCGGCGTTCATCGCCACCACCAGGTCGGCGATCGTCGCATCTTCGGATTCACCTGAACGATGGCTCACGACCACGGTCCAGTTGTTACGGACGCTCATGTCGCAGGCTGCCAGCGTCTCGGTCAGGGTGCCGATCTGGTTGAGCTTGCACAGCAGTGAGTTGGCGGCCTTTTCCTTAATGCCGCGCTTGACGCGCTCAGGATTGGTCACCAACAGGTCGTCGCCCACGATCTGGACCTTGTCACCGATTCGGGCCGTAAGACGCTTCCAGTTTTCCCAGTCGTTTTCGGCCAGGCCGTCTTCCAGCGAGATGATCGGGTACTTGTTCACCCAGTTGACCCAGAACTCCACCATTTCCTCGCCGGTGAAGCTCTTGCCCTCGGTCTTCAGGTGGTACTTGCCATCTTCGTAGATCTCGCTCACCGCCGGGTCGAGCGCGATGAAGACCTGCTCGCCCGCCTTGTAACCTGCCTTGTCGATCGCTTCCAGAATAACCTCGATCGCGCCGTCATTGGTCGGCAGGCTGGGCGCGAAACCGCCCTCGTCACCCACCGTCGTGGGCATCCCCTTGCCGCCGATGACCTTCTTCAGGCTGGCATAGATCTCCGCGCACCAGCGCAGGCCTTCGCGGAAGCTCGGCGCCCCGACGGGCATGACCATGAATTCCTGGAAGTCCGTGCTGTTGGCCGCGTGCTTGCCGCCGTTCATGATGTTCATCATCGGGACCGGCAACCGGTGAGCGTAGACGCCGCCCAGGTAGCGATACAGCGGTAGGCCGACCGCATCCGCGGCCGCCTTGGCCACGGCCAACGAGGCGCCAAGGATCGCATTTGCGCCCAGGCGGCCTTTGTTCGGGGTGCCATCCAGGTCGATCAGCGTCTGGTCGATGCTCTTCTGATCCAGCGCGTCCAGGCCGAACAGGGCTTCGGCGATCGGGCCGTTGACGTTCTCCACCGCCTGGAGGACGCCCTTGCCGCCGTAACGCTTCTTGTCGCCGTCGCGCAGTTCGACCGCCTCATGCTCGCCCGTCGACGCGCCGCTGGGCACGATCGCCGATCCAAAGCTGCCGTCCATCAAATGGACTTCGACTTCGACGGTTGGATTACCACGCGAGTCAAGCACTTCGCGTCCGTAAACTTGCTCGATAATCGTCATCTCTGTATCTCCTCTTGCCTAATCTGCAATTGCATCTGGCCTCAAAATGCCAGGTTGCACACCAACAGACCCGCCTCAGGCTTGCTCACCGGCCAGAAGATCCTGGACCACTGCATCCGGCAGCGGAGCCGGACGCCCCGTGCCAAGGTCAAGGAAAGCCCCAACCGAATAGTCGCGCGCCATGACTTCGCCCGTCTCGGCATTCCGGATCTCGTGGGTCCAGGCCCCGCGCACGTGGGCCATCTCCGCCGGTCGGCTGTGAATTTCCAACGGCATGCCGTCCAAAGCCGGCAGCAAGTAATCCACCTCGTGGGCGACCTGGACCATCCCGATCCCGTGCTCGGCCAATCGAACAACCGGCCAACCTGCCCGCGCCATCGCGTCGAACATCGCCTGCTCGAACCAGTTCAGGTAAACCGCGTTATTGACGTGGCCCGCCCCATCCAGTTCATAACGTTGCACGCGCCGCGTGGACACGAACGCCGGATTATCTTCGAAGGCGGTGGCCCGCTTGAGATGGATATCGAACTCATCCAGTTGCCCGGACGGATCGAATGCCGCTTCGAACTCGACCGGCAGGCGCGTCGGCCGGATTGTGTCCAGGTCGACATACGCCCAACGCGCCCGTCCGCGCAGGACCGGCTGGCCATCCGCCAGGCGGCGCAGCTCGTATTCACGATGGCTATACGTCCGGTGGAAATCGGAGACCCAGGTCTTCATCTCGACCCGGTCGCCGTAGGTCAGCGAAGCCAGGTATTGCACCGTCAGGCGGCGGATCACCCATGCCCGGTGATTCTCGAAATACCAGGCCCGGCTGAAGCCAGCATCGGCGCTGGCCCGTGAGGCGGCCTCTTCCATGTAATTGTTGTACACCGCATTGTTGACGTGCCCGAACGAGTCCAGCTCGTAGCCGCGCACCTCAAACTGCCAGGTGAATACCCTTGTCATGGTCTACACTCAGAGGACGCACGACCCGCGAGAAAAACCTTGCCCATTATAGTGCGCCCCGGTCGATCTCACAATGCAAGTCCGCGTAAAGCATGTTGATTATAGTCACTGCCCCCGCATTCGACCTAAGTGGTGCATCCGACAAGTAAGCATCGCAAAGAACAGGCATCTGTAGGGGCGGTTCGCGAACCGCCCCGGACGACCCGCCGGTCGCTCCTACCCAAACATACCTTCGGGAATTTGCCGGACGAACCACTAAGGTCTGATCCACCATCGTCAAGCGGATACGAACCGGGTAAAATAGACCCTGGTCAGCAAAATTGTTCCTGCCTGGAAGCGGAGTCGCTTATGCGCCCATCACGCACCGTCTATCTCGATCACGCTGCCTCGACTCCGGTCGATCCGCGCGTGCTGGAAGCCATGCTGCCTTACTTCAGCGAAGTGTATGGCAATCCATCCTCGATCCACCGCCAGGGTCGCCTGGCCGAGCAGGCCGTCGAAGACTCGCGGGAGACCGTCGCCCGCATCCTGGATTGCCAGCCAGACGAGATCGTGTTCACAAGCTGCGGCTCGGAAAGCGACAATCTCGCCCTGCGTGGGGCGATGCTGACCGCCCGCCATGCGGGCCGCGGTCGCCGCCTGATCACCACACCTATCGAGCACAGCGCCGTCACAAAAACGGCCGATCAACTCCGCGATTACCTGGACTTCGAGGTCGATCTCGTTCCGGTCGATCGCTATGCCCAGGTTCTGCCGGAGACGCTGGCGGCCGCCTGCCGGCCGGAGACCGCCCTGGTCAGCGTGATGCTGGCCAACAACGAGGTGGGGACGGTCCAGCCCATCCGGGAACTGGCCACCATCGCCCATGAACAGGGCGCGCTGTTTCACACCGACGCCGTCCAGGCCGCCGGGCAGCTTCCGCTCAGGGTGCGCGACCTCGGCGTGGACATGTTATCGATCTCCGCGCACAAGTTCTATGGGCCTAAAGGCATCGGCGCGCTGTACGTGCGCCAGGGGATCGAGCTGGCTCCCAGCCAGAGTGGTGGCGGCCAGGAGCATGGCCGCCGCGCCGGGACACACAACGTGGCTTTCATCGTCGGACTGGCAAAAGCCCTGGAAATCGCCTATGCCGAACTGGACGAGACAACCGCCCATTACCGCCGGTTACGCGACCGCCTGGTCGAAGGCCTGCTCGCCCGGATTCCCGATTCGCAGCTCACCGGTCACCCGGAGCAGCGCCTGCCCAACAGCGCCAGCCTGGCCTTCCATCACGTGGACGGCAACGCCCTGTTGATGCACCTCGACCTGGACGGAATTGCCGCCAGCAGTGGCTCCGCCTGCAAGGTGGGCAGCCCGGAGCCGTCCTCCGTCCTGACCAGCATGGGCCTGCCCCGTGACTGGGCGCTGGGTGGGCTGCGCCTCACCGTGGGCCGCCAGACAACCGACGCCGACATCGACTACGCCCTGGAGGTCATCCCGCGCGCCGTGGACGCGGTACGCAAGCTGGGGGTCTCGGTCTGAGATGCCCTCCACTGCTACCCGGATCGTGGTCGCCATGAGTGGCGGGGTCGACAGCTCGGTCGCCGCTGCGTTGCTGGTCGAGCAGGGTTATGACGTCGTCGGGATCATGATGCGCCTGTGGGCGGAAGAGGCTCCCGCGGAGGGCGCCGCCTGCGCGACCGACAACCGTTGCTGCACGCCCGACCAGATGCGCGACGCGCGGCGTATCGCCGATCAACTCGGCATCCCGTTCTATGTGCTGGACACCCGCGAAGTCTTCCGCCAGCAGATCGTCCAGATGTTCATCGACCAGTATGCGGCCGGAGAGACGCCCAATCCCTGCCTGGCCTGCAACCGCCACATCCGCTTCACCCACCTGCTCAATCACGCCCTGGCCCTGGGCGCGGACTATCTGGCGACCGGGCACTACGCCCGCGTCATCCAGGCCGGTGACGGGGCCTGGCACCTCTACAAGGGCGCGGACGAAGCCAAGGATCAAAGCTACGTCCTGAGCGTGCTGCGCCAGGATCAGCTTCGTCACGCCATGTTTCCAGTGGGGGCTTTCACCAAACCTGAAGTACGCCAGCTTGCCGCGCGCTTCGGTCTGCCCGTCGCCAGCAAGCACGACAGCCAGGATTTATGCTTTCTGGCGGACGGCGACTATCGCCGCTTTCTGACCGACCACGCGCCGGAGGCCGTCACTCCCGGCCCGATCCTGACCCGCCAGGGAGAACGCCTCGGCCAGCACACCGGCCTGCCCTTCTACACCGTCGGCCAGCGCAAAGGGCTGGGCCTCAGCAGCCCGGAGCCGCTGTATGTGATCGAAAAAGACACGGCGCGCAATGCCGTCATCGTAGGCACGCGCGCCGAGTTGGGACGCAGCAATCTGACCGCCCATTCGGTCAACTGGATCATGGACCCGCCACCCAGCCAACCGCTGCGCGCCGAGGTCAAGATTCGCTACAAGTCACGCGCTACGCCGGCCCTCGTCACCCCCCTGCCAGACAACCGGGTCAGGGTTGAGTTCGACGAGCCGCTGCCCGACATTGCGCCGGGCCAGGGCGCGGTCTTCTACGATAGCGATCGCTGCCTGGGCAGCGGCTTGATCGCCCGGCCAGACTGTGACTAGCGCAGCAGCAGCGCCCGCACCTCGTCGCGCCAGATCAGCATGATGGCTGTCCCCAGCACAATATAGGGGCCATACGGCAGGGCCGTGAACATGACATACGCCTGGCGCAGCACCGCCCGGCTGATCAAAAAGAGCACGGCCCCGGCCGCGCCCAGGAAAACCGTGATCATCAGCGCGAAGATGAACGCCTGCCAGCCCAGCAACAGCCCGCTCAGCACGGCCAGCATCACATCCCCAAAGCCAAAGGCGATCTCGCCCAGCGGCTCGCCCCGCATCGAGGCCATCAGGTTAGAGAACCCGATGCCGCCCAGAAAGATCGCGAAATAAATGACGAAACCCAGCAGTCCGCCTAGCAGCGCCTGGCCCAGGTCGGGCGGCGGCTCCGGGCTGACGATAGCCGCCACGATCGCCAGGACGCAGGCCGGGAGAATCACCACGAACAGGATCAGCCGGTGTTCCACGTCGATCACCGTGACCAGCATCAGGATCGCCAGGAAGACCAGCAGGAACAGCCGCTCCACGTCCATCGGGAAAGCCAGCGCAATCAGGCCGAAAATGACCGCCAAAGCGATCTCCACGACCGGATGCCGCCAGGACAGGCGCGCGCCGCCGGGGGACGCCCGCTGCCCGGTCAGGAAGGCCAGCAGACCCAGCCAGGCCGACGGGCGGCGCGGCGTCCCATCCGGATAATGGGGCGGCCTCACAGGCGCGCGCGCCGGCAAATCGTCCGCCAGCACATTCACGCCGCCGCCAATCAGGAGGCCCGCCAGCGCCGTTATGAGTGCGATACCCAGGTTGCCCATACGCTAGTACCACAGGCCGGGCAGCAGCAGGCCGAAAATCTGCGGCGCGGGCAGCATGGAGATGATCATGCTCAAGACCATGAGGACCGCGATGATGGCCGTGATGATGAAGGCGATGCGCTGGCTGCGGCTCTGGGAACGGTTGTATTTGCTTCTTCTACGCTTGGCCACGGTTTGGCTCACTCCCACAACTACATATTCGGGTTGACGCGAAAATTATACCACGCTCCTGCCTGGACGAAATGGCACCCATCGCGGCCGGATGGGGTAGAATGGGCGCGTTCGCTCCAGACCTCGTTACCTGAGGAGTAATCACTTTGTCGAGAACGATCCACGGGCGTGTCGTCCTGGCCCTGCTGACTGCATTCCTGTTCACCACCACCGCCCACCCCGGCCTGAGGATCGCCACCGCCCAGGAAGTTGCGGCGATCACTATCGGCACGACCGACCTGGCCCGCACCATCGACCCGGCCAATGCAATCGACTTTCCCTCCTGGGAGCTACTGTACCATCTCGCCACTGGCCTGACCCGCCAGGTGCCCGGCAGCCTGGATTACGAGCTGGCCCTGGCCTCCGATCACACCGTCAGCGAGGACGGTCTGCGTCACACCTTCACCATCCGCCCGGATGTCACCTTCAACGATGGCACGCCCATCACGGCCGAGACGTTCGCCCACTCGATCCAGCGGGTGATCGACCTGGGGCGCGACGGCGCGGAGTTCGTCAGCCGCTTCGTGGTCGCGGTGCGTGCAACGAAGGGCAACGCCCTCCAGTTTGATCTGGCCTTCCCCCTGCCCGATTTCGAGGCGCTGGTCGGCCTGCCACCCTTCTTCCCCCAGCATCCGGATGTCTTCCCGGTGGACGATCTGCTCGACCGCAATGTCGCGGAGACCTTCATCGGCAACGGCCCATACCGCCTGGAAAGCTACACACCGTCCCAGATCGTTCTGGTCGCCGATCCGGGTTACCCCGGCGAGCCGCCGGCCACCGGCCGGATCGTGCTGCGCCGCTACGCCCTGCCCATCGACCTGCGCCGGGCGGTTGAAACCGGCGAGGTCGATATTGCCTGGCGCGCCCTGGCCCAGCCCGACCTGGCCGCCGTGCAAAACCTGTCGGGCATCACCATTCAAAGCCAGCCCAACCTCCAGGTCTACTATCTGCTGCTCAACCACCGCCTGGTCAGCGCCAACACCAGCCAGGCCGCCTTCGACGATCCGGCCGTCCGCGAAGCCTTCACCCTGCTGATGGACCGGGCCGAGGCCGCGCGCGTCGGCTTCGATGACACGCTCACCGCGCTGGATAGCCTGATCCCACCCCAATTCGGATTGACCCCAGTACCCTTCCCGGCCTATGACCTGGCCCGCGCCGAGGAAGTCTTGCAGGCGGCGGGCTACCGCGAGCGCCGCCGCACCGTCCAGATGCCGCTCTACATTTCGTCGTCCACCTATGGCGACCTGATGACGCGCGGTGCGCAGGAATTACGGCGCGGCCTGGAGCAGACGAAGCTGGTGGACATCACCACCATCCAGGACGACCAGGCCAGCACCTTCAGCCGTGTGGTCTATCGCGGGGAATACATGAACGCCCTGATCGGCTGGTACCCACTGTATGCCAGCCCGGCCGGCTACCTGCTCCCGCTGGTCCATTCGGCCGGATCGATCCCGGCCAACGCGGGTTACGCGCGCCTGGAGTTGGACGACCTGCTGCGCCAGGTTAGCCTGAACGCCGACCCCGCCGAACAGGACGCCCTGTACGCGGCCATCCAGGACTCGCTGCGGGCCAACTTTGACCTGATCCCACTCTTCCAGGGCCAGGATACGATCGTCTACCAGACCGCTGTCTCCGGCGTGCAAGTGGAGGCCAACGGCTGGCTGCGCTACACCGCCCTGACCCGCTGATCCGCCCCCTCCAAACACCAAGGCGCCCGTCTGGACGCCTTGGTGGGCCTTTATACTACCCTCCTGGACTATAGCAACGGTTTCGAGGATGGCGAAGAAGATTCTTCGGGGGTGGGGATAAACTCTTTCGAAAAGTTAGTCAACCCGATGACCACACACACGAGTCTTTACCAGAAGATGGACTGAAAAAACCTGACGAGAGTGGAAATACATATATAAAAAATTGTTAAAAAATCAACAAGCATGACTTCTCTTGGTAATTACATATTATAATGACATCAAAGAAACTGACCATATCATATTTCTCTTGGATTCGTAAGATAGCTATTGTGAGTCTACCTGCGTAGCGAGCAGTGATAGGGGGAGGCGCATGTTCGGAAAAAAACGCCGCATGGATGAAGAAAGACACCCATCTCCAAAGCAAGTTCAGACTCCTATGAAACAAGCTAGGAATACACCTCAACCGACAGTCGAGGATTTCCACAATGCTCAGAAAGAAGCTGCGCTATGCCTCCAACATAAGCGAGAAGGAAGTCTGAAAGAACGCGATTATATTCAGGCCGTTTCCAAATTGGCTGTGCGTGATCATGATGGCCGTGAGTGGATTCCGTCCGGAGATGGGCGTTGGTATTATTATGACGGTGCCGCTTATCACAAAGGCATGCCACATACACTACAGGCGGCATCCCGCGCAGTCGGGCCAAATGTAACGTCACCCTCCTCGATTATCCAGTCTGGCCGCCCGTTACCAGCTTCTGAATCCAGGACTCATGCCCAGAAAACGCAGCAACCACGTCCGCAGCAGAAGGAGACCCGTGATGCAGACGCTTCTTGGTGGCAAGCTGAGATCACGAAACAAACACATTTACTAACCGCTTCTCAACAGGAAGTTGCTGACTTGAAAACGAAACTCAGTAAGCTGACTGAAGAGGTACAAAAGCTTCGCGAAACGAATCGATTGCTTGATCAGCAACTCACCGAATCCCAGGCGCTTGGTGTGGAAAACCTGAATCTTCGTGAGCAAATTGAGCGATTGAAGATGGAGCTGACTCGGGAAAAAGAGACACTGAGCAATACAGCCGAGCAGAATAGAAAACTCCACGCACAACTTCAGGAGATGGAAATTCTAGCGAGGGATCGGGCGCAGCGCGTGTCTGAGCTTGAAACGGAGAAACTGCGCGTGGAGCGAGAGAGCAAAAGAAACATCAACGGAGCGCGAGCACCAGAAGCTCAATCCCCAACTAACCCAGTTCCATTCCATCAGATACAGAGTCTCGAGGACGTTTTTAGGGCCATAGGAAAATCATGACAATGATTCCCGACATTCGACATTTCCTCATGTACATTTCCAGGTAAAAAAGAACTGGGCTATCACTATGGCACAAATGATACCAGCTTCACTGGAAAACCTTGTCCACACAACGGCAGGTGAACGGAAGACATTTGACATTCTCAGGAAAGCCTTACCAGAAAGTGTCATTGTCCGCTATGAAATGTTTCTAGGGCAACGGGATCGCCGACCAGACTTTTTGATCCTCGATCCGGATCGAGGAGTGCTGATCCTGGAGATCAAGGATTGGGGCGTAGAGAGCATTGTGGAAGCGAGCCAAGAGCAGTTTCTTGTCAAAGGATATCATGGGAGCAGTATACCAAAACCAAACATGAATCCTGATCTCAAGTGTCAAATCTATTGCCTTGAGGCTCGCCAACAGATGCTCGCTATGCCGGAGCTTCGAAACGGGTTGGATGTTAAGGTGCCGATAAACTATGCGCTCGCATTTCCGAACATTTCGGAAGAAGAGTTTCGCCGTGAAAGGTTGGATAGAGTTCTTCCTGGCACGGTTCTGTTGAAGGAAAAACTCGCCAAAGATGGGAATGCTTTTCGTCAAGCGTACGAAACACTACTACCCGCTTTGGAGTCCCCCTTGGAGGAGCGCCAACAGCGAGCAATTGTTGCCGCTCTATTGCCCGATCTCAAAATCCCCATCAAAGTAGGGTTTGAGAAACAGGAGTCTGGTCGGGTACATTCCGATGCCACTCACATCAGCTGGTACACCATCAGCCTTGAGCAAGAACAGGTAGCCAAGAGCTTGGGGGATGGGCATCGTCTGCTACGAGGCATAGCAGGAACCGGCAAAACGCTCATCATGCTATATCGCGCCAAATTGCTGCTCGCCAACGACCCAAAATTGCGGATTTTGGTGCTTTGCTGGAATACCAGCCTGGCCAATTACATGCGACAGCTATATGAAGACTTGTCGATTGAAATTCCAGCAGAGGCGAGAAAGCAAGTTCGAATCGAACATTTTTCTGACTTTCTGCGAAATCTGCTGGCCAAACATAACAGAGGCTATGCAGACTTTGACGACCCAAAGTTTTTGCGGTGGCTGCAGAGTGTTCCAGTTCGTCCAGAGGAACAATATGATGCGGTCTACATCGACGAAGCGCAGGATTTCCGTAAAGAGTGGATTGAATTCCTCTACAACAAGATGATCCGAGGAGAAGTCGGGCAACGCAGCCTGATTATCAGCGCCGATGATGCCCAACGTATCTATCCTCAACGGGATTTCCAATGGGCTGACCTGGATTTCCCAGAGCAGGTCACCGCCAGGGGACGATCCAGAATTCTAAAGACTATCTATCGCAACTCGGCTCGGGTGTGGACCTTCGCGGCTTTTTTGCAGCCAGATCGGGCGGCCTACCTGACCGATGGAGACAAACATGTCGAATTCTCGGCCAAAGGTGGATATGATCCACAACTCATCGAATGCCGCTCACTGGAAGATCAGATCGAACAAGCCGTGTCTATCGTCAAGCAGTTCAAAGAAATGGGATACGCCAACCGAAATGTGCTGATTCTGTATCGACACAGAAATTTCAAAGGAGTTCCTATTGTGGAACACCTGAGGCACCGTCTGCAACAGAGCGATATCCCAAATGACTGGATCTCCGAAAACCGTGAAGCCAAGAGTACGTTTGATTGGCAAGCAGATTCAGTCAAAATCTCAACCGTTCATTCCTCCAAAGGCATGGACAGCCCGGTGGTCATCGTTTTGGGAGCAGAGACATTTGTCTCTTTGGGGAATGACATATATGACGAAATCAAGCTCATGTATGTGGGCCTTACGCGAGCACGAGAGGTGCTGGTAGTGCTGTATCACGGCTCTGGAGGGTTGGTCCCGCAGCTGCTCGAATGCCGGAGACACTATGTCGAATACAAAGACACGATCGTCGGGTTCGAAGCAAATTAGCGTGAGTGCTAGTTAGCGGGTTGATCTTGCCCCTATTGAGCGGATAGAAACAAGATTAGCAGTGGAGTTGAGTCTGTACGATAAAAGTGCAAATGGCGTGTCTAGGAGAGAATAGAAACGAGTAGAAGACACTGCCATGAACGAGAAAACCAAGACCCTGGAATCGACGCTGCCACACATGCCGGATGCGGAAGCGATACGGCAGGAGTTGGCAAAATCCAGGAATATCATTGACCTGCATGTAAAAGATCGGACTTAATCTGACACATGCGGGTCAT
>CAZHMJ010000082.1:0-8549 GCA_964533805.1 uncultured Anaerolineae bacterium
TGGATTCGCCCTGGTCTGGTGGCTGACCGCCGAAACCGGCTCGGCCACGATCCTGGCCCTGGGCACCCTGTTCCAGATGCTGCCCCAGGTCGTGCTCGGCCCGCTGGCCGGGGCGCTGGTCGACCGCTCCAACCGGCGCTGGATCATGGTCATCGCCGACAGCCTGATCGCCCTGACCACGCTCGGCCTGGTCCTGATCTTCGCCGGCGGCGCGGTCCAAATCTGGCACGTCATGCTGTTGATGGCGATCCGCTCGGCGGGCAGCGCCTTCCACTGGCCGGCCATGCAGGCCTCGACCTCGCTGATGGTCCCGGAGAAGCACCTGGCCCGCATCGCCGGGCTGAACCAGACTCTCCAGGGCGCGATGTCGATCGTCAGCCCGCCCCTGGGCGCGCTGCTGGTCATGGCCCTGCCGATGCAGGGCGTCCTGGCGATCGACGTCGTCACGGCCCTGCTGGCGGTGCTGCCCCTGTTGTTCATCGCCCTGCCCCAGCCGGAGCGCCAGGTGCGCTCCGCCGAGGAAGCCGCAACCGGCGAAAAGCCATCGATGTGGCGTGACATGCTGGAAGGTTTCCGCTACATCCGGGCCTGGCCGGGCCTGCTGGCCGTGATCCTGATGGCGGTGGTGCTCAACCTGGTCTTTACCCCGATGTCGTCGCTGACCCCGCTGCTGGTAACCGAACACTTCGGCGGCGGCGCGCCGGAGTTGGGCTGGATCGAGTCGGCATGGGGCGTGGGCATGCTCGGCGGCGGGCTGCTGCTGAGCGTATGGGGCGGCTTCAAGCGCAAGATCGTCACCTCGATGGTGGCCCTGATCCTGATGGGCCTGGGCGTGATGCTGGGGGGCCTCGCGCCGGCCAACCTGTTCTGGCTGGCCACCGTCGGCATGGCGATCAGCGGCTTCATGAACCCGATCGTCAACGGCCCGCTGCTGGCCATCGTCCAGGCCAACGTCGCGCCAGACATGCAGGGCCGCGTCTTCAGCCTGTTAAGCTCGGCCTGCATCGCCGCCACGCCAATCGGGCTGCTGGCCATCGGCCCGCTGGCCGATGCGGTCGGCGTGCGCGTCCCGTTCGTGTTCGCCGGAATCATCTCGATCGTGATGGGCGCGGGTTCGTTCCTGATCCCGGCCGTCCTGAACATCGAAACCAACCGCCAGCGCCTGACCCTGGAGACGCAGGCCGTGGTCGCCCCCGCCGCGGAGGCTACTCCCCCGGCGGCCGGCGTGAAGAGCACGATCAGCTAGGACCGCGTCGCGGAACCGAGACGGTTTCTGACAGGCGGGCGGCGCTTCGTTTCCTCACGAGGCCCGCCCGCTTTGTTTTACGACTACAATGAGAGAAGAGCCACATCCCGGCGCGCCCACAAATACCGGGACACCACAGGGGGAATACCATGCGAGGCACATCCAAAAGCATTGGCCCGATCGGCATCCTGCTGGCCGCCTGCCTGATCCTGGCGGCGCTGCCCCTCCGGGCCATCCAGGCCCAGGCAAGCCTGCCCGCCGAGCAGCAGGCGCTCCTCGATCGGGCCATCGCGGCCATCGACGCGACCGCCGGTGATGACAGCTACGAGATGGCCATCGTCTATACCTGGCGGCAGGACTGGCAAGGCACGCTCAACGGCCAGGCGATCGCCGGGCAGGCCAACGACTACCGGCGCGATCAGCAGGTCAGCGCCAGCCAGACCGACCAGGGGCCGAACATGCGCCAGGTCGTCACCTTCCGGGATACCGTCACCGCGCTCGGCAGCGATCCCTTCACGGCCGAGCTGGAGGGCGAATCGCGCCTCGTCGACGGGACGCTGTACGCGCTGGCGGCTTACCGCCAGCCCTATCCGGACGGTTCCCAGGCCGTGCCCGACGGCTGGATTGCCGTGGACGACGCCGCGCTGTTCGACGTCTACCCCGGCCTGGACGCCCTGATCCCGGCCGCAACGCTGACCGCGCCGCCATCCGTGCTGCCCGGCCCGGTGGCGTTCTGGTTCGACGTGGCCGCGCTGGAATCTGCCCTGACGGCCTATACCGTGGCCGCGGCCGGTGAATCAGGCTCCAACCAGGGCGAGACGATCACGCTCCGCCTGAGTAAAGAGGCCGCCTGGGAACTGGGCCTGCTCTTTGAGGAGGGCGATCCGATCAGCCAAGCCATCTACGCGACCATCGAGGGCGAGCCGCTGACCTTCACCTTCAGGCTGGACGCGGACGGCCGCTTGAGCGAGATCGCCTACGACATCCCGCTGACGCTGGAGGCGGTCGACCTCGGCGGGCTGGGCGACATCCCCGTGGGCTTCACGATCGATGGGACCGCCAGCGAGACCCTCAGCCTGCGCATCCTGTCCGTCGATGGCCCCGTGACCCTGGCCGAAGCGCCCGCCCTGGCCGACGTCAGCGCCATGACCGCGCCCGTCGTCACCACCGACCTGCCCTGGTGGAACGACCGCGTCTTCTACGAGGTCTTCGTGCGCAGCTTCGCCGACAGCGACGGCGACGGCACCGGCGACCTGCGCGGCCTGATCGAACGGCTGGACTACCTCAACGACGGCGACCCGGCCACGAGCGATGACCTGGGCGTGACCGGCCTGTGGCTGATGCCGGTCACCGAATCGCCCAGCTACCACGGCTACGACGTGGTCGATTACCTCACGATCGAGCAGGACTATGGCACCAATCAGGACTTCAAGGACCTGATCGCCGCCGCCCACGCACGCGGCATGGCCGTGATCGTCGACCTGGTGATGAATCACACCTCGGTCGAGCATCCCTGGTTCGAGGCGGCGCTGGCGGGCGATCCGGACTACGCCGACTGGTACCAGTGGTCGGCCACCGATCCCGGCACGCGCACGACGTGGGGCGCGCCCGCCTGGCATCAGGCCGCGGATGGACGCTACTACTACAGCCTCTTCTGGGAGGGCATGCCCGACCTCAACTACGCCAACCCCGAAGTGACCGAGGAAATGTTCGAGATCATCCGCTTCTGGCTGGAGGACATGGGCGCGGACGGCTTCCGGCTGGACGCGATCAAGCACCTGTTCGAGCGCGGCGGCCAGACGGAGAACCTGCCGGAGACCCTGGCCTGGCTGGAGGACTTCCACGCCTACGTGCGCTCGGTCGAGCCGGACGCCCTGACGGTGGGCGAAGTCTGGTCGCCGACCTCCGTCGTCGCCACCTACACCGGGACCCGGGTCGATATCGCCTTCGAGTTCGACCTCGCCACGGCCATCCTCCAGGCGGCGCAGACCGGCCGCAGCGCGCGCCTGTTGGGCGTCCAGGCCCGCGTCCTGAACAGCTACCCGCCCGGCCAGTATGCCGCCTTCCTGACCAACCACGATCAGGATCGCGTGATGAATCAGCTTGGCGGGGACGAGGGCGCGGCGCGGGTCGCGGCCACCCTGCTCCTGACCAACCCCGGCGTGCCGTTCGTGTACTACGGGGAAGAGATCGGCATGGCGGGGGCCAAGCCCGACGAGCGCATCCGCACCCCGCTGGCCTGGAACGGCGACCGCGTGCGGGCCGGGTTCACCACCGGCGATCCCTGGCAACGCCTCGCCGACGGTTACCGCGTCCACAATATCGCTCTGGAATCGGCCGACCCGGCCTCGCTGCTCAGCCACTACCGGACGCTGATCCACCTGCGGGCCGAACATCCCGCCCTGCGCAGCGCCGGGATGCAGCTCCTCCGGCCGGGCAACCCCGGCGTGTATGCCAGCCTGCGCTGCGCGGAGGACGAAGCCGCGCTGGTGGTCGTCAACCTGGCGCGCGCGGCGGTCAGCGATTACGGCCTGTCGGCCGGGCAGAGCTGCCTGGCCGGTCGGGGCGAGGGTCTCCTGCTGCTGGGCGAAGGCGACCTGGTCCAGCCCAATCTGGGCAGTGAGGGGGGCCTGGAGGATTACGCGCCGCTGGCCGTCCTGCCGCCGCAGAGCAGCACGATCGTCCTGTTCCAGTAGCCCACCCCCAACAAAAACCCGCCCGATCGTCTGATCGGGCGGGTCGCGTTTTCACGCGGCCATCCCCCGGCGCGGTCAGGCGGACGCGGCCTGGTGCATCGCGGATTCGTAGACCGGCAGCCAGACGCGAAAGGTCGTGCCCGTCCCGACCTGGCTCTCCACCTCGATCGTCCCGCCGTGCAGGTTCACGATCTCCCAGACGATCCCCAGCCCCAGGCCGGTGCCGGGGATGTTGCGATCGACCGCCTCGTGACCGCGGTAGAACCGTTCGAAGATGTGGGGGATATCTTCCGGCGAAATGCCCATGCCGGTATCGGCCACTTCCAGGCCCACCCGGCGGCCCGGCTCGTCGACCGTCACGCGGACTCGAACCTCGCCCCGCGGGGTGTAGTTGATCGCGTTCACGACCAGGTTGGTGACGACCTGGGCGATCTGGTTGCGCTCCCCGCGCACCAGGGGCAGCGCCCGATCGGGCGTGAAGCTCAGGACCAGTCTGGCCGCCTCGGCACGGGGATGGTGGGCGGTGACCACCTGGTCGACCAACTCGTTCAGGTCCACCGGGCCGAAGGCCACGGGCGCGCGGCCCAGGTCCAGCCGGGTGAGGTCCAGGATGCCTTCGACCATGTGTTTGAGCCGGTCGGCCTGCTGCTGGAGAACGGTGAGGTACTGCCCGCGCTTTTCGTCAGGGCTGCGCTCCAGCAAGTACAGGTACATGCCCAGATTGGTGATCGGCGTGCGCAGCTCATGGGAGACATCCGAGACGAACTTGGATTTGAGCCGGTCCAGTTCCAGGAGCTGCTCGTTGGCCGCCTTGAGCTCGGCCGTGCGCGCCTCGACCCGCTCCTCCAGTTCGCTAGCGTAGCGCTGGATTTCGCTGTTCAGGTTGGCCTGGTGGATGGCCACCGCCAGTTGATCGGCCACGTCCCGTGCCACCGTCAGGTGCCCCGGATCGAACGGGCCTGGTTCTGTTTTTCCCAGGTTGAGTGAACCGAGCAGCGTCTCCTGAATCATCATGGGAATATTGGCAAAGGCCCGCAAGCCAGCGTCGAGCAAGGCCTGCTGCTCAGGCGAAAGCCTGTCCAGCAGAGCCAAATCCTCGATCCACGCCACCCCCGCTGTGATCGTCGCCAAGTCGATATCGTATGTCATCGACAATTGCTCGCGGCTCAACATGACCTGGCCGTCCATCGAAGTCGCAAACAGCACTGGCTTCGCGTCGACCGGATCGAAAATCACCAGGCTGACCCGGCGCACCGGGATCAACTCGTGAATCTGCTCCAGGGTGACCTGGACGATATCGTCCACCGAGCGGGCCGCGAGAATGCCCACGTCGATCTCGTGCAGTACCGCCAACCGTTCCGCCGAGTGGCGCAGGGCTACTTCCATCTGTTTGCGATCGTGGATATCGCGCACGATGGCCAACCCGCAGGGTTCGCCGCCGAAATCGATGATAACGGATGAGATCAGGCCGGTCCGCAACACGCCATCCCTGGCCCGGAACAGCGCCTCATAGTCCGAGGCTATCCCGTCCCGTTGAATGATCCGAAGAAACTCGGCGCGCTCCTCCGGGCGGGCCCACAAGCCCAGTTCCTCGGCGGTATGGCCAACCGCCTCATCGACGCTGTACCCGGTCAGATTGCAGAAGCCCTGGTTGACCTCCAGATACACGCTGTCTCGCAGACGGGAAATGGTCATCGCGTCCGGGGACAGGTGGAAGACCTTGGCGAATTTGTCCTCGGAGGCGCGGATGGCGTCCGCCGCGCGGATTTCCGGGGTGACATCCACCAGCACGACGATCGAGTAGCGAATCTGCCCGGCGGAATCCCTGACGATTGACACGCTGTCATACGTCCAGACGGTCTCCCCATCGCGACGTATGTGACGGTTTTCCAGCGTGAGAACTGAAATTTCACCCTGATGGAGGCGTTTCGTCTGTTGGAGGGTATGCTCCCGGTCGTCCGGATGAAGGAGTTCGATCAGTTGACGCTGGAGGAGTTCTTCGCGGGAATAGCCCAGCATCTGGCACAGCGTATCATTGATCTCGAAAATCCGGCCCTGGCGATCGAGGCGGGCAATCCCGACCGCGCTGCGCTCGAAGATAGCCCGGTAGCGCGCCTCGCTCTCTTCCAGGCTGGCCTGCGTCCTCGCCTGGAGCGCCAGTTCCTGGCGCAGCAGACCGTACAGCAGCAGACCGCTGATCAGCATGAACAGCCAGCCTTTGAAAGTCTGCATCAAGGAAAGCGATGCGGTGTCGGTGGCCAGGCCCTCGACCAGCCGATCGCTCAAAACAGTCCAGAGCACCGCAACCAGGATATACACCAGGGTGATCCGCAGTGCAGGCCACCGGGAACGACTTGGCATGGTCTATTCCAGTTCGCGTACTGGTGGCCGGACGGGCGTTTGGCCACCCCAATATGTGAACGCAGCGGTCGCAATGAGGTCATCTCATCATACAACAGGAGCAACGGACGCGAAAGCACGCCTGCAATGTTTTTCTAACCAGGCGTATGTCTCACCCGGCCCTGAGTTCCTCTGGAGGGGCCAGCGAAGTTGGCTGTGACAGACTGGGCGGTTCGCGAACCACCCCTACAAATGTTTTCTCCGGCCTCGGCGCAACTTTCCGGTTGCACGGCCTCGTTTGCTCTTAGCTCTTGCCTCTTCGCCTCTTGTCTCTTCTGTACCCGCCTTGCCAGCCGGGGACAACGAGGTTATGATTCAACCCATTCCACGGGGGGCGGGCCAACAGCCCGTCCCTTTTGTATTGCGAGGATCGGACCCTATGCCGGCTGTACAACTTGTGAATCGACTGCGCCGCCCGGTTGCGCTCGCGGCGCTGGTGGTGATGCTGCTGGCGGGCGAACTGCCCGCCCGCGCCCAGGCGGGCGCGACCCTGCGCCTGGGGATGCTGCCCTTTCGCGGCGCGACCGACCAGTCGCCCATCCCCGACCCGGTCTCGCTGGCCCCGGACGCGCTCGACGCCCGCGACCTGATCGAGAATCTGTTCGTCGGGCTGTTCCGTTATGACGCCGCCACCCACAGCGCCATGCCCGTCCTGGCCCGCGAGTGGTCGGTCGGCGAGGATGGCCTGACCTGGACCTTCCGCCTGCGGGAAGACATCCCCTGGGTGAGCTTCAAGGCGGACACGGGTGAGATCAGCGCCCTGCGCCCGGTCAGCGCGGCGGATGTCGTGGCCGCCCTGCGCCGGGCCTGCAATCCGCTGGCCCCCTCCCCGGCTGGCCCGGCGATTTTCGCCATCCAGGGCTGTTACACCGCTGCCCAGACCGACCCGCTGCTGGTCAGCGCCGAGCGCGTGGCCGGATGGGTCGGCGCCGAAGCGCCAGACTCGACCACCCTGGTGCTGCACACGGCCTACCCGCTCTACCTGCCCGCCCTGCTGACCCAGCCGGAATTCCGGCCCATCCCGCGCGAATTCGTGGACTTCACCCCGGCCTGGCCGAGCATCGCCAGCAGCGGGCCGTACGTGCTGACCGGGTTCAGCCTGGGTGAGCGCCTGACCCTGGCGCGCAATCCCTTCTGGCCGGATACCCTGGCCGTTCATGCTGAACGGATCGAGATCAGCTTCCTGTCCGATCCCGGCGCGCTGGCCGGAGCCTTCGCCGCCGGTCAGATCGCGTTCGCCCGGCTGGGCGCGCCCGGCCAGACGGACGTGAGCGCGCTCGATCCGGCGGCCGTCCGCCAGTGGCCCGGCGCGGAACGGATCGTGCTCGGCTTCGGTCTGGAGCGAGCCTTCGTCGACCAGGCGCGGGTGCGCCAGGCCCTGGCCTGGGCCATCGACCGGGCCGCGGTGGCCGCGCCGGCCGGCTCCGGCCTGCTGCCCGTCACCACGCTCACCCCGTCCGGCGCGATCGACGGGCCGGATGCCGCCGCCGGGGTGGGCTACGAGCCGGACGCGGCCCGCGCCGCGCTGGCCGAGGCCGGTTATGCCAGTTGCAGCCGCGTCCCCGAAGTGATCCAGATCGCCGCGCCGCGCGCGCTCACCGCCCTGGCGGAGGGTCTGATCGGGCAGTGGGCGGCGGTGCTGGGCTGCGCGCCGGACCTGTTCGAGATCGTGCCCACCAGCGCCGAGGGCGTGCAGGCTTACGCTCGCGGCCTGATCGACGCCGAGACGACGACCCGTCCCCACCTGTGGCTGGCCGCCTGGACGCCGGAGACGATCGACGCCGCCAGCGGCGCGGCCGATACCTTCGACTGCCGCTACGGGATCTTCTTCAGCGGCCAGCCATGCGGCGCGTTCGACACGCTGGCCGATTACGCCGCGACCCTGTCCACCACGGCGGCGTCCGCCGAGTCCCGGCCGGAGGTTTACACCCGGCTGGAGGCGCGCCTGTTCGGCCCGGCGGGCAGCTATCCGGCCGTGCCGCTGTGGGTCGAAGCCCAGGTCGCGGCCGTTTCGCCCGCCCTGCAAGGTCTCGGGGAGTATGGCCCGGCCTGGTGGGGGGAATGGCAATTTTGAATGGTGAATGTTGAATTTTGAATTGAAAGACGGGGTGTGAATAACGATGCCCCGCTTCTGGCGCGAGGATGAACCGGTAGGGGCGGGGGTGCGACCCCCCCCAGCCCGACGACTCTTTGGGAAGGTTTGTCCA
>CAZHMJ010000082.1:8559-17031 GCA_964533805.1 uncultured Anaerolineae bacterium
CGCCTCGCGGCGACGCAGTTACAGTCGGATACCGGTGGGCAGCGTCCACCGCAAGAGGACTTTCACCTCTTTATATACATGCGCTTGCAGGCGCACTAGGGGCGGGTCTGCGACCCGCCCGGGTTTCGTCACCGCCTGGCGTTCCGTGAAGAAAAGGACTGGCCGTGCAACCTGACTCGCCCCGCATCGCCTTTTACATCACCGGGCATGGCTTCGGCCATGCGGCCCGCTCCAAGCCAATCCTCGACCGGCTGGCCGCCGCCGGCGCGACGGTGTTCATCCGCAGTGGGGCCAACCCCAAGTTCTTCCACGGCATCCCCAACACCGTCCTGCACCGCGAGCACTTCGATGTCGGCGCTGTCCAGGCCGACGGTCTCAACGTCGACCCGCGCGAATCGCTGCGCCAGTACGCCGCCATCCACGCCCGGCGCGAGGCGCTGATCGACCGCGAGGCGGCCTTCCTGCGCGCCGAGGGAATCCAGATCGTCGTGAGCGACATCACGCCGTTGGCCTTCGATTTCGCCGCGGCGGCCGGGCTGCCCTCGGTCGGCTCCAGCCACTTCACCTGGGACTGGATCTACGAGCCGTACGTGGCCCTGCATCCGGACTACGCCTGGCTGCTGGGGGCGATCCGCGAGTCGTACGCGCGGGCCAGCCTGGCCCTGGAGATGCCCTTCGCCCACGATTTCAGCGTCTTCCCCCGCGTGGAGCGCATCCCCCTGGTCGTGCGCGCGCTGACCTTCTCGCGGGCGCAAATCCGGGCCGCGTTCGATGTGCCGGAGGGCAAGCGGCTGGCCGTGCTGTCGATGGGCGGCATGGACTGGGGCGAAGCACCCCTGGCCGCGCTGCGCGCCCATCCGGACTGGGTCTTCGTCCTGCCGCCGGACCGGGCCGCCCTGGCCGAGGGCGAACCGAACCTGCGCGCCGTCCCGCCCGACTACCGCCACTTCCACGATCTGACCGCCGCCGCCGACCTGCTGATCGCCAAGGCGGGCGGCGTGACCGTCTCGGAGTGCATCGCCTTCCAGACGCCGCTGATCTGCTCCTTCCGCAACGACTTCCGCGAGGACGAGCTGCTCCGCCCGGCCCTGGCCGAATACGCCCACGCCCGGCTCTATGACAAGGCCGACTTCGAAGCCGGGGCCTGGCTGGAGGACTTCGAGGCGTTCGCGCTGGACAGCCGCGCCGCCTGGAAGCCGATCCGCACCGATGGCGCGGCGGTCGCGGCGGAGCGCATCCTGGCGGTGATGAGTGGACAGTAGAGAGTTGTCAGTAGACAGTTCACAGGAGACGGGATCGAAGGAGGCAGCGGCCAAGAAAAACGCCCCTCGGTGGCGAGGGGCGTTCAAGGGAGTGGGATGGAAGGCCGTAATCATGGTCGATGCCGATCCAGGATCAGCCCGCACGGACCTCTTTCAGGCGCTTCGCGATCAGGGCGCGGGCTTCGCCGATGTCCTCCAGGAACAGGTAATTCTCGCGCTGGCCAACCACGCACATCACAGACTCTGTCATCGTCTGCACGAACAGGCTGCTGCCCACCACGATCGCCAGCACCACATTGGGGTAATTGAACGTGAGCGTGTGCCTGACCCTCGCCGCCGAAATCCCGGAGGGGAAGGTCCGCGTCTCGCGCATGTCCACGAGATACGCCACCTGGTGATTGACGGATCGGGTCAACTCATCCACCCGATCGGCGGCCTGGTAAAGTTCATCCCAGGTCCACTTGCGGCGGAAAATCATGCGGATGGTGCTTTGTTCAGCATCATCCCATACCACTTCAACACACATACAGCGTTTCTTGCATCCTCGCACATAAACTATCCGCCAGCGAACAAACAGCGAACGCCCCTGGCGGGGGCGCGGACAGTATCGTAGCAGAAGCGCGAAAGCGACTCAAGGACAGATCGCGCCAATGGGGTAGACAATCGTCCAGTTCGGTTGGAAGGCCCTGGCTGCCCCGCGGTCGGGGGATAAAAATGCCCCTTGGGAAAGGGGCGTCCGATGGGTTTGATGCAAACGCATGCCCAGCCAGCATCGCGGCTGTGTGCGAATCAGTCCGACTCGCTGCCCTTCTGGAGATGGCTCCTGATCATCGCGCGAGCCTGGTCGATTCCTTCCGCAAAAAGAATATCCTCGCGGCGCCCCAGCACCCGCACCACCGTCGCGGCCATCGCCTGGATAAACATGCTGCTGCCCACCACCACCGCGATGGATGAATTGGGGTGCGTGAACCGGATGGCTTCCTTGACCTTGGCCGCGGAGACCCCGGCCGGGAACTCCCGGGTCTGGCTCATGTCGATCAGAAACCCGATCCGGTGATCGACCGAGGCCACCATCGCATCCGTGACAGAATTCGAGCGGTAAAAATCTTCCCACGTCCACTGCGGACTGAATGCCAGGCGGATGATTGTTTTTTCAGCGTCGTCCCAGACAGCTTCCACACTCATTCGAATCCTTTAACCTCATCTACTCACATTCCTGACGATGTGCCCTGGAGTCGATGGGACCGGCATTGCAATAGGGCATCAAAAGCGGCGCGGTTCGATCAACCTGCGCGCCTCGATTTTGGTGACTCTCTCGGGGAGAAACAGACAGGGGCCGCGATGAGGGCGGTGGTAAGAACATACTCCGCCGGGAGTCATAGACCTGGTTCAGGCGGTATCGAGATCCTGTTTCAGGCGCTCGGCAAGGATGGCGCGGGCTTGCTCGATATCCTGAATGAACATGAAGTCCTCGCGCCGCCCCATCACGCGGATCACGGTGGTGGCCATCGTCTGGAGAAAGAGGTTGGTGCCCACGAAAATCGCCAGGCCGGCGTTCGGGTCGCTGAAGTCCATCGCGGGCTTGATCTTGGCGGAGGAAATCCCCGGAGGGAACATCCGGGTTGCCCGCAGATCGATGATATAGCCGATCTTGTGATCGGCGGCCGCGGTCCGGCGGTTGACTTCCGTGGCCACCTCATACAGGTCGCCCCAGGCCCATTCCGGGTCAAACCGCGCCACGAGGATGGTCTGCTGAGCATCATCCCAACTCAATTCAATGCCCATTCTGCTCCTTCTTCGCTCGATACCCCCAGAACATTCGTTCCAATAAATAACAAACACGCCAATGGCGCGCTTGTTATGATTATATTCCTTTAGAAGGGGAATTCAAGCCGGATGAAGTTCCCCACGGATAGGAAATAAGTCCGAGGTCTGCCCCTAGAACAACGGCCCGACGTACTGCCCGCGCGCGCCGGTCGCATCCGGAGCCAGGGCGTAGACCGCGCCGGTGCGCGTGGTGAGCATCAAGCCGCGCTCGAAACGCTGGAGCGTGCCGGTATAGCCTTCTTCCTGGGCCGTGGCCCAGCCCAGCGCGTTGCGCACCGGCTGGCTGGTCCGCCAGGCCAGCCCAAAGCCCCGGATGGGCTGGAGCCGGCCGTCGGGCACGGTCATCTGCGGGTCGTCGGCGGGCATCCCCTCCTGCCACAGGTCTTGGAGCGGCCAGTAGACCCGGCTCTGGCCGTCCACTACCTCGGTCGCCAGGGCGTAAATCTGCCCCGGCATCCAGATCATCAGGCCGCGCTCGAAGGCCTGTTCGGCCATGGAGGGCTGTTCCGGCGCGCCGGTCGGGCAGCCGATGGCCTGGGCGATGCCGGGGTTGGCCGCGTACGGCCCGCCAAAAACGCCCGCGAGCTGGGTCGCGCAGCCGGTCACCGACGCGCCAACCAGGGCCGGGTCGAGCGTGCCGTAGGGTTGGGCAAAGACCGGGGTCGCCGTCGCCAGGACGATCGCATTCTCGCCGCCCAGCGGCGTGGGCGGGATCAGGGTCACGTCCACCAGCGGGACGTAGGGCGAGGTGGGCATCACCAGCGGCAGGGAGCCATCCCCCATGAACACACCCACGTAGGGCGTCTGGGTCGCGGTCGGCGTCGGCGGGATGGGCGACGGCGTGGCGGAAGGCTGGCGGGTCGCGGTCGGCGGCACGACCAGGGTCGCCACCGGCGTGGGCGACAGGATCACCGTCGCAAGCTGTTTGGGGGCCAGCAGGGCCTCCGGCGGCGGGACGGGGGTCGGCGGGCTGCACGCCGCCAGGACCAGCGCCGCCAGGGCGGCCGCCAGAACCATCCCCCCGCGGCGCGTCGAAGCCCGATCAGGGCGGCTCAAGCGGGTCAATCGGTCTCCTCGATCTGATCCAGCAGGTCGGCGGCGGCCTCGCTGTCGACCGCCATCTCATCCAGGTAGTCACGCACCCCTTCGCGAATGCGCTCGTCCGGGCTGTAGAGCGCCCCGCGCAGGGCGCGAATCAGTTCCGATTCGCTGTAGGCCTGGAGCCGTTCCGCCACGATGTCGAGCAGCAGGTCAGGACCTTCTTCCTCCATCAGGTAGGTCGCCAGGTCGGGGATCGCACTGTGATCCAGGCTCTGGACGACATCCACCAGCAGGCCTTCCAGGGCCTCGCCCTCGTCGTCATCATCCCAGATGCCCCGCCCCAGCGCCTCCAGCAATGGCATCACCGGGGTCTCCAGCGCCTGGAGGATCTCGAATTCAGCCAGGATCATCTCCTGGTCGCCCTCGCTCAACGCCCGCCGCAGCGCGGCGAACTCAGCCAGTTGCTGGGACGTCAACTCGGCCATCGCTCCGCCTCCCAACCGCATCATGGTCGTATGGGATCGATTCTACACCGGTTCGGGACTCGCCGTCTACGGTCGACTCGCCGTCACGGTCGACTCGCCCTCAGTCCAGGGCAATCGCGCCAAAACAAAGACATCTCACCGCAGAGAACGCGGCGAGCGCGGAGGAAAAACCAGATCTTCTCAAGCCTTTCCTCTGCGACCTCCGCGCCCTCTGCGGTGGAAGTTTTCCCTGCCTCTCAGCATTTTCCTGGCATTCTTGGCGTTTTGGCGGTTCGCTTGCTTTATGCTTCAGTCCAGCAGCTTCGCCATGCTGTACTCATCCACCCAGCGGCCATCGACCCGCAGGGCATGGACGCGCGTGCCCTCCACCTGGAAGCCCATCTTCCTGTAGAGCGCCAGCCCGGCCGCGTTGTGGGCCATGACGGTCAGTTCCAGGCGGTGCAGACCCGCCCCCGGCGCCCAGGCTTCCAGCGCCTGGAACAGGCGCGTGCCGAGGCCCAGGCCGGTGAAGGCCTGGCGGATGCCGATCACGAGGTGAGCGCTGTGCCGGTTGCGCCGGTAGCCGCCGCCCATCGCCGCCAGGTAACCAACGAGCTGGCCCTCGTGTTCGGCCACGAAGATCATGCTGTTGGGCGCGGCGAGTATCCCCGCGATCCGGGCGCGCTGCTCGTCGGGTGTGGTCTTGCGCTCGCCCGGCTCCAACATCATGAAGGCGGTCTCCTCGTCCAGGCGCTGGCAGAGGTCCAGGAAGGCCTCGGCGTCGGCCTCGGTGATGGGGCGAATCTCAGGCATGGGATCTCCAGACATTCAGCGCATCCGCTGGCTGCGCAGGGCCAGAACCGAAGTCACCACCAGCAGCCCGATCGGCAGCAGGGCCAGGATCACCACCAGCGCGAGCTGCCAGGGCGGCTCCGCCAGTACGGCGGCCCAGTCGATCTCGCTGGCGTCCTTGAACAGGGACGGCAAGGAGACCAGCGAGAGCAGGGTCAGCATGATCGTGATCGTCAGGCCGGTGCGGGCCGCCGAATCTTCCTGCATCCGGGTTTCGTATTGGAGCTGGGTGCTGCTGTAGTAGGTCAGGAAGGAACTCAACTCGTCCATGTTGGCGTTGACGTGCTCCGCCACGCGGTGGACGCCCAACTGCTCCAGCACGTGCGAATAAATCCGCACCACGTCGGTCGCGTGGGAGACGCTGGACGGCACCAGGGCATAGCGCACTTCCGGCAGGATGTTGAAGGCGCGCGACACGCCCTGGGCCAGCTCGCGGAGACGGTGCTTGTCCTCGTCGTCGAGCAGGCCGTCGTTGACGCGGGCCGTGAGGTTGGAGATGCTGGACAGCATTTCCGTGCTCTGCCGCTCGATGAGCTGCCATTCCGTCTTGAGGTTGACCAGCCACTCCACGCCGCGCGCCACGCTGCGCCAGAAATCGGCGCGGGTGTAACCTTCCGCGTCGGGAGCCTGCTCCAGTTCGTCGGGCGGCGTGGTGTAAACCAGCATCGCATCGTTGGTGACCAGGCAGAAATCACAGACCCAGGGCGAGAGGTTGAACAGGTCGGCGTCGGTGACCATCCGGCGGCGGCGCATATCGCGGGCCGCCCCGCCGCGCAGCACGGTCGCCAGGCGCATCAGGCCCAGCGCGAACGAACCGTGCTCCTCCAGCAGCAGGTCCGGCGAGAGGCTCTTGCCCTCGCGCTGGACGTGGGTAAGCTGGATGGTCGTGTAGCGGTCGTGGAGGGGCAGCCGGCCGCGGCGCTGCTCAGGGTCCAGCGGGATGTGCAGCATCGCGCCTTCCCGGCTGCGGACGCGCAGTTCGCCGCCCAGGGCCGTCACCAGCGCGGCGGTGACGTCCATCGCGATCCGCCAGCTTGAGCGCGATTCCTCGTAGTCGGAGTCGCCGCTGCGCGTCTGCTCCGCTTTCTGAATTTCGGTGGCGATGTACGACAGCGGCGCGTCGGTGAAGTGCCGGATCATGCGCACGGCGGCGAAGCCGTTGCGGGTCAGCGAGACCTGGTAATCCCACTCCGGGAAGGTCTCCACCAGCACCTCGCCGTTGCTCAGCAGGCCGGGCATCTGGAGGAAAGCCGCTTCGTCCAGGCGGTAGGTGGGGAAGAAATACTGCTCGATCACGTAGCCGCGAAAGACGCGCATCGCGTGGGCAGCCTGGAGCAGGGCATCCTCGTCCGTGTCGCGCACGAACGGCGCGCCGATTCGCTCCGGCAGGGCCTCCAGGTAGCGGGCCAACTGGGGCGTGCCGCGCACCTGCTCGAACAGGTCGAGGGCGAGGTGATCGCGTTCGTTCTGGCGCTTGACGAAGCGCTTGAGGTTGACGACCATCGTCAGCGTGACGCTGCCGCTGGCGATGATCGGGGTGTCTCCGGTCAACGCGGGCATAAGCCCCCCTGGGATGAGGACGATCCGACAGCCTCATTGTACAGGATTGGAGATTAACGAGAAACAGGCTCTGTTTACATCTTGAATGGAACTACAGCCGTTTAATCATATGGACTCGCATTAGAGCCAGAACGGCACTTTGCCTTCAAGGTTTTTGGGTTTTATTCCTTTGAGCGCCATATAAGCAATCTTATCACTGTAATGAATCGTCACAGGAAGGCGTGGGGGGCGAAGAGAGCCATAATGCAAGTTAGTCATAGCAAGAACAGACTCAATCGCCTGCTCAATCGGAAACGGCGTTTCGGCTCGAATACGCAGCGGTTGCGGCGTCGCATTTTTGAACGGGGGCAATGATGAAATCAGGATAGCCTCCGACGGGCTAAGTACAAATGCACTTCCCTTTTGAGGTTGAATCGCTCTGCCTTCCACTTGCGTATCGAGCTCGTATATGCGTGGAGAACCAGTCTTGATAACCTCAACAAGATGGAAGGTTGCCCCAATCTTTCTGGCCCAATCTAGCAAAACCTTTTTCTCATCTCCCCGAAAATATCCGTCTCGTTGAATTACTACTCGTTTGCCCCCAAACTCACCTACTGGAAAAAGAGTCTGGAGAACGGTGGAAGGAATAGTCTCTCCCTCCAACGGGGCATCGTGAATCACATACTTCATGAATTCACCATCGTTAAGATAGATTCGAGCTACTGCAGTAGCATTCATACTACCAACAAGACGCTTCTTCTTGTCGCGAGCAACATCAATGCCTACCACAATATCAGCGAACCTGAGTTGTTCAGCAAGCACGTAGGGAATATTTCCCGTTTTCCCTAGTATGCCCAGAATAATGTTATTGATTGATGATGCGATAGCCTTATCATTTTCAAGCGTAGAACTCTCGATTACCTGGCTTGGAATTCCCTGCCCTATGGTAAGGGATTTGAAGTGATAATAAGCCGTCTCGTCATCATCTTCACCAGCATAGTCGTCTGGGAAGAAAGCAACCAGGATATCGGGGTCTTGATCTTGGAACTGTGAGACAACGCTATCCAGTTCAGCACGAGATGCTTCTTTAACCTCAGTTACACCGATTACTTGAACGCCAAACTTAAGTGATCGAAGCCCATCCTCAAGGCGGGTCCAGAAGTCAGTATAAGATTGATTCTCAAGCGCGGTTAGAATGCCAACCTTGATGGGATTACTATTCCTGAATTTGTCCGCTCTACGGTACAAGCCATTCCTACGCAAATCGCTGATGATACTTTGTTCATTATAGGGTGAAACAACATTATTTCCGAGTTTTATATTTGCTCGATACGGCTGTGTAAGAAAAAGCTGCGAATTGATACGGCTGTTATAGGCCCGAGCAACGTATCCTGTTCCAGTGATAATAGATGCTACTTCCTTCACGATATCTGCACGTAATTCTGGCTCAATGCGAAGCGCCGCAAGTGCCTTGCGAGAATTGATAC
>CAZHMJ010000083.1:0-16928 GCA_964533805.1 uncultured Anaerolineae bacterium
AGAACCGCGAATCTTCGCGCTGGAACAGGCGCCGTCCTACCTTGTGGCCGAACCAGTAGCCAACCGTGTCCCCGGAAACCGCCGCGATGAAACAGCCGATGATCAGCACCGGCAGGCTGAAGATTTCGTGGTCAATGATCGCATGCGACGCGGGGGAAGCCAGGAAACCCGCCGTGAACAGCATGCTGTCGCCCGGCAGAAAGAACCCGACCAGCAGCCCGGTTTCCGCGAAGATGATGCCAAACACGCCGATATAACCGATCGTGATGATAAACTGTGTCAGATCCATCCCGTCAATCCTGTAGCCTTCCTCAACGCCAAGTCGAACATAACAGGGGAAGTTTACCATAGTCCCCCGTAATCCCCAATAGGACGTCTGCCGGAGCATCAAAACGGCAGGCGAATACCGGCGGCATTATTCCTTTTCAGGTAGCCGGGTCGCCACCCGCATGCCGCGCAGCCGCAGGTAGAGAAAGGCCAGCGCCAGCCCACCCAGCACCAACAGAGTCATCTTCTCATACTGTCTGACCAGGTCAAGTACGGTCTGCCAGTTCTCGCCGAGGACCAACCCGATCACCGCCAGGAGGCCGTTCCACAACACTGTGCCCAGCGTCGTCGAAACCAGGAACGCGCCTAGCGACATCCGGTTCATTCCAGCCGGGATGGAGATCAGGCTGCGCACCACCGGCACCAGCCGCCCAAAAAAGACCACGATCTGGCCGTACCGGGCAAAAAAGGCCATTGCCCGGTCGAGATCGCGCTCCTCAAGCAGCAAAAAACGCCCGTAGCGGCGCACCAGGGCGCGGATTACCGGCTCGTCCAACCAGCAGCCCAGGTAGTACAGTACCATCGCGCCCAACATCGATCCCAGCGTCCCCGCGATCAGAATCCCCGCCAGACTCAGGCGCTCCTGCGCGACCAGGAATCCGGCGAAAGGCATCACCAGTTCCGAAGGAATCGGGGGAAACAGGTTCTCGACAAACATCACGGCCGCGATACCAGGATACCCCAGGCCGACAATGACCTGCTCGATAATCAGACGCAACTGTTCCAGAATCTCAGCCATAGCAGCCTCCATCACCCCCGAGTCTACCAGTAATCCCATCCCCCAAACCGCATCAGTGTAACCGAATTGCGCGCGACAATCCAGGATGACCCCAATACCAGGCCGCAGTCATAGTACAATACAGGTGAACGGTCGAATATCCCCACGGGAGGAGCGTTATGACCGCCACCCAGCCTACCGATGTCCGGCCATCACCCCTGGCCGGTCGCTGGTATCCCGCCGACCCGCGCAGCCTGAGAGCCATGCTCGATGAATACCTGGACGCAGCCACACCGGCTGCCCCGCTGGGAGACATCCTGGGTCTGCTGGCCCCCCATGCCGGGCTGATCTATTCGGGGCCGGTCGCGGCCTACGCCTACAAGCTGATCGCCGGGGCCGCGCCAGACGTTGTCGCCGTAATTTCGCCCTCGCACCATGCCTATCCCGCCCCCCTGCTCACCACCGGCCATGACGCCTATGCCACGCCGCTCGGAACGATACCGATCGATCACGAAACCGTGCAAGCGCTGGATGAGCGGGTTGATCTGATCCGGGTGTACCGCGATCCGGAGCATTCCCTGGAAATCGAGCTGCCCTTCCTGCAGCACGTGCTCGAAGGCACGTTTCGCCTGCTGCCGGTGATGGTCCTCGACCAATCCGCCGAAGGGATGCGCCAGCTCGGCCTTGCGCTGGCCGAGGTGCTTCGCGGGCGCAATGCGCTGCTGGTCGCCAGCTCCGACCTCTCTCACTTCTACCCACAGAAAACCGCCGAGGTCCTGGACGCTTACGTGCTGGATCGAGTCGGCGCGTTCGATCCGGTGGGTATCCTGGAGGCCGAGGAAAAACAGAAGGGCTACGCCTGCGGGCGCGGCGCGATCGCGGCCGTGATGTGGGCAACCCAGGCGCTGGGAGCGAACCGAGCGCAGGTACTTCACCACGCCACCTCCGGGGCCATCACCGGAGACTACACCCAGGTCGTCGGGTACGGAGCAGGCGTTTTCTACCGCGCCCAACCGGGCCAGGCATAAGAGGTGTATAAGAGTCGCCCGGCGGGCCTACCATCGGCCCGCTTCATGCTACAATAGCTCGACGAAGTGAACTGGAGTAAATGGATTTTCTTTCTTACATATCCAATCAGGAGCGAAAACAATGGCAGTCCGTCACGCACAAGCCGTCTGGAAAGGCAACCTCCGCGAAGGCAATGGCTCGATGAAGCTGGGCAGCGACGCGTTCGAAGGCGCGTTCAGCTTCGGCACGCGCTTTGAGGAGACCTCCGGCACCAACCCCGAAGAACTGATTGGCGCAGCCCTGGCCGGCTGCTTCTCGATGGCGCTCAGCGCCAACCTCGATCGCGCCGGGTTCACCGCGTCCACCATCCAGACCGCCGCCAAAGTCCACCTCGACCGCACCGATGCGGGCTTCCGAATCACCACCATCGAGTTGACCACCGAAGCCAGCGTGCCCGGCATCGACGCCGCTGCATTCCAGCAGCAAGCCGAGGCCACCAAGACCGGTTGCCCGGTTTCGAACGCACTGACCGGCGTCGAGATCAAGCTGGACGCCCGGCTGGTCTGAGTCCCCGATTGCGGTACACTAGGAGGGGTGCTTTCCAGGTGAAAGCGCCCCTTTTTCGTCCCAGCCAGAGAACCGGAATCCCTGTATGGCTTTCGCCGAAGTGGTCGTCAACGTGCCGGTGCGCACGGTTTTTCACTATCACATTCCCGCCGGACTGGCCGGACGGCTCCAGCCCGGCCACCTGGTGCGCGTCTCGTTTGGGACGGGCGAACAGCCGGGGATCGTGATTGGCCTGAGCGAACACAGCCCGGTCGAGCAGACCAAGCCCGTACTGGAGTTGCTCGACTCGCGACCCGTGATGAGCGAAGTCCACATTGGTGTGGCCCGCTGGTTGAGCGAGACGACTCTCGCCCCGCTGGGAGCCTGCCTGTGGCTCTTCCTGCCCCCGGGCCTGACGGGCCGCTCGGACGTACGCCTGAGCCTCACACCGCTCGCCGATCAGGGGTTGGCTGCCCAGGAAACCGCTCGATTCTCTGATGACACGCTCCAGCTTCTCAGCCTGCTCCAGCGGCGCGGGCCGCTGCTTGGCAAACAACTCAACCACGCCATGCGCGGCAAAGCCTGGGAGCAGGCCGCGCACGCCCTGACCCAGCGCGGCCTCGCCCAGCAGGAAACCGTCCTGGCGCCGCCGGTCGTCCATGCCCGTACCATCCGCACCGCCCGCCTGGCGATCCCCGCCGAACACATCGACGCGATCGCCACGCGCCTGGGCCGCGAAAGCCGCCGGGCGAATGTCCTGGAAGTCTTGCTGGCCTCACCGGAGGCGCGTCCGACCCTCGCCAGTGTGTGCCAGGCGGCGGGCTGCACCGAGCGCGTTATCCAGGATATGGCAAGCGAGGGCGACCTTGTTCTCACCCCGCCCAGCCGTTGGCACGAGCTGACCGCCCCGACAGCCCAGGTCGCCGCCCAGATCGACGCCGGGGAGTTCGACAGGACACCCCGCCAGAAAGAAGCCCTGCAAGCCCTGGTCAAAGCCAACGGCGTCCTGCCGGCCGGCAAACTCAGCGCCGGGATCGTCAAATCCCTGACCGACCGCAACCTGATCCGCGAGGGTGGACAACCCGCGATCGTGGCTCTGCCCCCACGCTACCTGACTCGCACCGGCCAGGTCGATCCCGCCGCTTTGCTGGCCCGCCTGATCGCGCTGCGGGGCGGAGAAAAGGCCCTCCATACTCTGCGCCTGCTGGCCCGCGAAGGCGACGCGATCCCGGTCAACTGGATCGAAGCCCAAACCGGCGCAGACCTGGCCCTGCTGCGCGACATGGCCGAAGACGGCCTGATCCTGCTCAGTGAGGATGATGCCTGGCGCGATCCGCTGGCTGAGCAGGACTTCGCCCCGACGGTCGCCCCGCCCTTCACCCGCGACCAGGAAGCCGTCTGGACCAAGATCGCCGCCCACATGAACGCGGCCAAATGGCACGACATCTCCCCCATGCCGGACGAGCCGCACACCTTCCTCTTGCATGGGATCACCGGCTCCGGCAAAACTGAGATTTACCTGCGAGCAGTCGAACACGCCCTGGCCCACGGCCGGGGGGCGATCGTGCTCGTGCCAGAAATCGCGCTCACACCCCAGACCGTCAGCCGCTTCGCGGCGCGCTTCCCCGGCCAGGTCACGGTCATCCATGGCGACCTGTCGGCGGGGGAACGTTTCGACGCCTGGCGGCGCGCCCGTAGCGGCGAAATCCGGGTAATCGTCGGGACACGCTCGGCGCTGTTCACGCCCCTGCCCGACCTGGGCCTGATCGTGCTGGACGAGGAGCACGACGCCAGCTACAAGCAGTCCCCGCCCCTGCCACCGCCCTACTACCATGCCCGCGACGTGGCGATCGAGTTGGCCCGCCACTGCCAGGGCACGGTCATCCTGGGCAGCGCCACGCCTTCTTTGGAGAGTACCTATCTCACTGAGCGAGGAATCTATCGTCGGGTCGTACTGCCGGTCAGAGTCGCTGGACACCGCGGCGTAGTGCTGCAGCCAGGCCAAACAGCCGGCGCCCCGGCCCTGTACCGGCCGGGCAACCCGGCCGACGCGCGGGCCGTGGAGTTGCCTTCGGTCGATCTCGTCGACATGCGGGCCGAACTGAAATCGGGCAACACCAGCATGTTCAGCCGCGCGCTGCAAAGCGCCCTGGCCGGAGTCCTCCAGCGCCGGGAGCAAGCTATCCTGTTCCTGAACCGGCGCGGATCGGCCAGCTACGTTTTTTGCCGGGACTGCGGGTATGTGGCGGCCTGTCCGCGCTGCGACATGCCACTCACCTTCCATGAAGCGGCGGAAGCCCTGCGCTGCCACCACTGCGGGCACCGGGAAAAGCTCCCAACGCGCTGTCCGGCCTGCCGCAGCCCGCGCATCAAGCACTTCGGGGCAGGAACGGAATCCGTCCAGGCCGCGCTGGGCGAGTTGTTCCCAGACGCGCGCTCGATCCGCTGGGATCGAGACACGGCCAGCCACCACCGCGATCACGATGCGATCCTGACCCGCTTCGCCGCGCGCGATTCGGACGTCCTGATCGGCACGCAGATGATCGCCAAGGGTCTCGATCTACCCGCCGTCACCCTGGTTGGCGTGCTGAATGCCGACGTCGGGCTGGCCCTGCCCGACTTCCGGGCGGCGGAACGTACCTTCCAGTTGTTGACCCAGGTACTTGGGCGGGCCGGGCGCGGGCAGTTGCCCGGCCGGGGAATCATCCAGACCTACCAGCCCGATCAAATGGCAATCCAGGCCGCGTCCCGTCAGGATTACGATGCCTTCTACACTTCCGAAATCAAGAGCCGTCGGGAACTGGGCTACCCACCCTTCCGCCGGCTGGCCCGGTTGCTGATCCGCCAGCGCAGCGCGCCCCAGGCCCAACGCGATGCGGAGCAGGCCGCCCGCCTCCTCGGTACCCGCATCCGGCAGATGCAGTTCGACGCCACCAGCCTGATCGGCCCGGCGCCGTGTTTCTTCAGCAAGCTGGAGGGCTACTACCGCTGGCATGTCCTGGTGCGCTCCCCAGAACCAGCCGCCGTCTTCGAGGGGATGGACCTGGCCCGGAGTTGGTACCTGGACATCGATCCACTCGACGTTTTGTAGGCCGGACGCGAGACCAATCAGCCATTCCCAAAACCGGGCGCTCTGTTACAATCAGCTGCATGACTCGCCTGAAACCGTCTATCGCACGCCTGATCCGGCACCCGCGCTTCTCGATCGCCCTGGTCTTTCTCATCGCGCTTGGCCTGCGAATCGGCTACGTGACCCTTCAAACCAATTGGCCCGCCATCGGCGGCGGGGACTACCACTGGTATGCGGACTACGGCAGCACCCTGGTGCGGACCGGACGCACCCTCGGCCCGCCGCCCACCGGCCCGATCTTCCTGCTCGTGGCAGGCTATGCCGAACAACTGACCCCGCCCGATTTCCCGGATCAGAATGGATGGCTGCTCCAGCGGATGGTCGCCGGGCCGCGGGTGTTCCCCGATCCGGTAGGCCGGGGGGCGGGCGCGATCCGGCTGTTGAACGCCCTGCTCGGCAGCCTGACAGTGATCATGGTTTACCGGATTGGGCGCGTGGCTTGGTCGAAACGCGCCGGGCGACTGGCCGCATTGCTCGTGGCCATCGGCCCGGCCTTTGTGGTCGAGGCGGGTAACCTCGTGACCGAGTCGATCGCCCTCTTTCTCCTCACCTGGATGATGGCGCTCTGGCTGGAGAACATCGATCGTCCCGACTGGCGGCTGATGGCGGCAACGGGCAGTCTGCTGGCAATCGCCGCGCTGACGCGGTCGGTTTTCCTGGGGTTTCTGGCTATCCCACTGATCCACCTGCTCATCCGGGTTGGCCTGCGCCACACCGCATGGCGGCGCACCCTCCGGTATGGAAGCATGCTGATCCTCAGTTTCCTGCTGACCGTCGCTCCCTGGACACTCTACAACCTCGTGCAGTGGAACCGGCTGACCCTGACCGGCGAAGGCCTGATGGGCACCCTGTACGTGGGCGCGGCCGGCTGGAAAGACCCGGTTCAGGTCGATGCCGAGTTGGGCTTCAGCGGCGACACGCAAGGCAGCGCGGACTACGCGGCCCGCCAGGAAGCCTACGCCCAGGGGTTCGTCCAGACCGTGCTGGCCGATCCGGTCGGATACCTGACCAGGCGAATCGGCGAGTTGGGCAGCGCCCTGCTCCAGCCGCACAATACGAACGTCTTTCCCGGAGAAAGCCTCAAAGAACTGGCGCTCCACTGGTTACGAGAAGATCGTTCACTGGACGGGCTGCGTCGCCTGGTCGAGGGGGAGTCCTTCTGGCCAAAGCTGGCCCTGTACGTGTTCCACTACGCGGCGATGCTACTGGGATTGCTGGGCCTAATGTTCAACCTGCGCCGCTGGCGCGCCCTCTGGCCGTTATACGCCACCTGTGCCTACTTCCTGGGCATCCACCTGGTGCTGGCGGCCATCCCGCGCTACCTGTTCCCGCTGGAGCCATTCTGGGTTCTCTTCACCGCCGCGTTCCTGGTTGCGCGTCATCGTTCGCGCCCCGGACCAATTGCTTCCCAGGCGTGAGGAGACAACTGGCACCCGACAAGGCTGGAAGGCTACAATAACCCCAACCCGACAAACGCTCACGACAGAAGCAGGCGATGGCCCAGACTGCGTCGACCGCATCCCCAATCCACTTTCTGGTATTCGCCCCTGGCCTGGATGCCTGGGTCTTTCAAGCCGCCTATCGTTACTGGGTCACATTCAAGCCCATCCTGTATTCCATGCGCACCCCAGATGACCTGTCCCTGGTCACCTATCCGGTCGAGGAGGGGCGCGCCGTGGCGCTGACCCTGGTCATGCGGCGTGATACGGCCAGCACGGTCCAGGCGATGACAACCCGGATGCTGCCTGACGTATTCCTCGATCCGCTGGTTTACGACGCGCCACAAGATTTGCGCCTCACTCTGGATGGCCGGGCTGCATACAACCAGCGCTATGGCGTGCCGACCCCCACGCCGGGCGGAGAATGACCGATGCGGCTGGATGACTACCAGTGGTCGCGCAACCCGCGCGGCATGCACAACGAGGGCGTCTTCCGCATCCGTCCGGAGCGTTACCAGCAGATCCGGGCCGGCTGGGTGAAGCTGGTCGCCTCCGATATCGAATTTGTCCAGAACATCCCCGCGCTGCTGGCCGCCAACATCACGCCCATCGTCCGCATCTATCGCCCCCAGTTCAGCGATAAACCCGCCGATGCCCAGGCCTACGCCAGCATCCAGAGCTACATCAGCGCGGGCGTGCGCTGGTTCGAGCTGTGGAACGAGCCTAACCTGGGCAACGAATGGGCCTCCCACCTCGAACCAGGCCTCGACCCGGAAAACATCGAGGTCTACATCGCGCCGATGATGAATCACTGGATCGAATGGGCCGAGCGCGTGATCGAGATGGGCGGCTATCCAGGCTTCATCTCCCTCGGGCCAGGAGCCGTCCGCCGTCACGCGGCCACGATCTGGCTGCGGAACATGATGGGTTACCTGCGCACCGCCCACTACAGCCGTTTCCGGGCGGTGCTGGGCAACGGTCTGTGGTTCGCCGACCATCCCTACATCTACAACCATTTCTCACAGGAGATTCCGGGTGGCGGGCCGCTAAGCGCCCGTCCGCCGGAACAGCAGAACGCGCAGGAAGGCGGCTGGCACTTCGATTATCCTTACGACGCGATCTGCCAGGCCGACGATCCCGGCCGCAGCGTTTGGGGCGGCACCCCATCGACCCCTTACGGCGATCCGGTTGGGTTGACAGCGATGGGCGGCGCATTCATGGACCTGCTGCGCGACTATTTTGGCGGCGGAATGGTGCCCGTGGTCGGAACCGAAGGGGGCATCTGGCCCTGGCCTGGTCCCGGCGAGGCTCCGCGGGTGGACGATGCGCGCTACCCCGGCGTCACCTGGCGCAGCCATGCCGAAGTGATAACTGCCATGTTCGACTGGATCGCCGGGCCGCAAGCGCCGCCCTGGCTGTTTGGCGTCACACTCTGGAAAGAAGATTACTACTGGGAAACCGCGTACGGCACCGCCCCCACAGTCGACCGGCTGGCCGGGACAAACCCGCCGTACAAGAACGTCCCCTCGCTCGATACCGGCGGCACGATCTGGCCGGGCGTGGGCGGACAGGCGCCGGAGGTCGAAGTGCCAGAAGGCCCCGGCCCCGTGCATGGCGGTCCGGATCACCATTTCGTTTTCTTCAGCCCGGATCTCGATCCGGCATGGTTCTTCGCGGCGGCGGAAGCGTACTGGACGCGCTTCAGGCCGGTGCTGCTCGATCAGCCCGATTTCATCCAATGGATGCCCTATAGCAAGACCCTGGCCGTGACCGTGATCAGCAGCCCGGCCCAGGTTGAGGCCATGAATGCCCTGCTGCGCGATCCCTGGCCGAATATCTGGTACGATCTGGTCGTGGTCGAATCGGCAGCCGCGCTGGCCGAGATCTTCGCCCAGCGGGTAGCCGCCGGGCGACGCTTCGGATAGGGATCAGCCGCATGTCACAGTCAGATCAATTCTGGGAAGGTCTTTGGGACAGACTCAAAGACAGGCTCAAGGTCAGGCTGCCCAAACGCCCGCGCTGGCCGGGCTTCAAGGCCGTCCTGCGCGCGATCGCGACCTTTCCCGTCAAACTGCTCAAGTTCATTGTCCTGCTGCCCGTCCACCTGGTCAGGTTCCTGGTCAGGCTGCCCCGGCGCATCTGGCTCACCTGGAAGGCTGCGGCGAAGGGTTTGTACGTGGGCCGCCTTAAAATGGCGGCGGGCATCCGCAAGAGCATCTACTACACCCGCGAAGGGCGTCGCCTGCGCCAGACCTACCTGCCCGCCGATCGGATCAGACACGCCCTGTACGCGCGGTTCCATCCGGGCCGCGTGCTGCACCGACTGGCCTGCCTGCGCACCCGGCTGCGCGGGAAGAAGGTCTGGGATTCGACTCCAGGGTTGGCCGTCGTGCCTCGCGCGCTGACCTGGGCGCGCACTTACCGCCGCCACCTCTCGCGCTTTCGCGATATTGAGGCCATTCGCTCGATCGTCTATACCAATGAGACCCCTGTCGAGGGCATCGAGCCACCGCCCACCATCGGGTACCGGGCGCGCCGGGACAGCATCCGGCCGCGCTGGGGCGCGCTGCTGCATGGCCTCGTCCACCTAAGCGAGACCCAGCGTGTCCTGGAACTGGGCACGGCCTTCGGCCTGTCGGGGCTGTATATCGCCCGCGGCCTGCTGGATAGCTTCCCAGTCCGCACGTGCTACCTCGTGACCATCGAAAACAACCGGCAGTTCGCCCGCATTGCCAAAGAGAACTTCGAGGAACTGGGCTACCAGGATTTCGTCCACGTGATCGAAGGGGATTTCGAGACCGAACTGGCACATGCGCTCAACCTCATTGCGCCACTCCAACTGGCCTACATCGATGGCAACCACGACGGAGACGCGACCCTGAGCTATGTCTCCCAGATCAAAAGCAGGGCGCGGCCCGGCAGCCTGATCATCCTGGACGATATTCACTGGTCCCCGGACATGACCCGCGCCTGGCACACGATCCAGCACATGCCGCGCATCGCGGCAACTGTCGACCTGTGGCAATGGGGCATCGTCGTCATTGGTCCCGGCCCGGCCCTGCACCTGAGCGCGCGGCTGTAAGGCATTTCTTAGATCGGCAGGCCAGCAGGCATGCTATACTGGCAACGGACAGGGGAGGCTCGCCCGCCCTTGCTCGACAAGCTCGCAATCGGGAGTAATCCAACCGTGACCGACCCCACAACGCTCATCACCCCAGCCCCAAAGACCGAAACGATCTGGCTGGCGGTTTTCGTGGTGCCACCCCAGGATCACCCGCTGGCCGTTCAGGGCGGGCCACTGATCGGGTACGACGTCTGGACCGGCACGCTCTTCCCCGACGAGGGGGCGGTCTGGCCGGGGTTCACCAGCAGCCAGGTCAACCGGATTCGCACCCTACCCCGGCCCTATGGGATTCACATCACCATCAGTGACGCACTCGAATACTCAATTAACGCCGTGCCAGAAGTCGCCAGCCGGATCGCAGGGATCACCGCCCAGGTCGCGCCCTTCATCCTGAAAGGGGCGTCCTACGACCAGCACTATTGGGATACCGTCCTGGCCCTGCGCTGGGAAGCGGGGATCAACGACCTGCACCGGCTGGCCGTGGCCAGCGCCGTGCACGTCAACACCCTGCGCCACCGCCTGAACCGGGTCACGGTTCCCATGACTACCCAGCCGCATCTGCTGCGCGACTGGGCGATCGAAACCGTGTTCGGCCGCCACTGGACGATCGAAAAATACTATCCGCATCTGACCCTGGGCAACGCGCTGGAGAATCCGGCGGAACGCGACCGGCTGTGGGCCACCTGGCAGCGCAGCGGGTACGTGAGCCAGGACATGGGAGATTACGAACTCCCGGTCGAGCGGCTGTATCTGATGACGATCACACGTGAAAACAGGTTCTGGGGAATTCATCCCGACTACCCGGATGGATTCTCCCTGCGGGGCTGACGCCGCTGGCGGCCTCGAAGCGTCAAGCGCCTAAGCGTCGGGCAAGACCGGCCGCGAATCGCACTGAGGTTGCGCCACAAGCGGCACGTCAGAGGGATGAAAATGAGCGCCCAGGCCGCTCTTTGCTTTGGCTGACCACTGACCGCTCGATCGTCAGGCCCCGCCTCGTCCCGCGGCGGCATCGTCGACCATCCACAGCAGGCTGCCACGGGTGGGCCGGATGATCTGGGCCGGCAAACGATCCGGCTGGTATGCGCCATACACCACCTGCTGGAGCCGTCCCGCCTTGGCCGCGCCCGCGACCAGGAACAGGACGTGCCGAGCCGCATTGAGCGCGACCGGAGTCAGAGTGATCCGCCAGCTTGCCAGTTTATCCACCTGGTAAGCCGTCACCCAGCGTTTGACCTCGCGAATCGCCTTCGCGCCGGGGAACAGGGACGCGGTATGGCCGTCCTCGCCCATCCCCAGCAGCACCAGGTCGAACGCTGCAGTCAGGGCATTTCCCCGGCGAATCCGGGCCGCGAAGAACGTGCGCAGCACGCCTTCATACTCGGCCGCTGCGGCCGCGGGTGCCATTTCGCCGTGTATCCGGTGGACGTTCTGGGCTGGAATCGGCACATGGGAGAGCCATGTCTCCCAGGCCATACGGTAATTGCTGTCCTCGTGCTCCGGTGGCACCGGACGCTCATCCCCCCAAAAGATGTGGAGAGCCGCCCAATCGAGCTGTGTTGCCAGGTTTTCCTGGGCAAGACGGGCATATAGCAACCGGGGCGTCGATCCGCCCGACAGTACGAGCGTCGCCTGTCCATACTGCGCGATTGCCGCTTTGGTGATCGTGATCACCTGCCGGGCCGCCGCGTCCGCCAGCGCCGCCGGGTCACGATAGGTCTTGACGGTACTCATATCCGTTCCTCAATTGCAGGCGCTCACCCCACGCCAGCCTGGGCCTTGTCTCCGGCATGTTCCAGACAGCCATACCGCCAGCGCCGCCCGTCGGCCTGGATGAAGGCATCCGCTGCCTCTGGTCCCCAGTCTCCTGGTACGTAAGTCGCCAGCGGCGGCGCTTCCGCCGACCGCCAGCCTTCCAGCACTGGATCGATCAACGCCCAGGCCAGCTCGATTTCGTCGCTGCGGGCGAATAACGACGCATCTCCATTCAAAGCGTCCAGCAGCAGGCGCTCGTAGGCATCCGGGAGGGGCTGCCCGTTGAACGACGACCGGTAATGGAACTCCATATTGACTGGCTGCATCGCCTGCGTCGAATCAGGGACTTTGGCCTGGAAGGTGAGGTGGAGACCCTCATCCGGCTGGATGCACATCGCCAGCATGTTGGGAAGAAACTCGGCATCCTGTGGCAGGTTGAACATGACGTGCGGCGGCCGCTGGAACCGGACGCTGATCTCGCTCGTCTTGGCCGCGAGCGCCTTGCCAGAGCGCAGATAGAACGGCACGCCCTGCCAGCGCCAGTTGTCGATATACAGCTTGAGCGCAGCATAAGTCGGCGTCTCGGAATCGGGGGCCACGCCTTCAGCCTCCCGGTATCCCACGTACTGGGCGCGCACCGTATCCTGCCGGCGGATCGGCCGGATCGCGCTCAGAATTTTGGCCTTCTCGTTGCGCACCGCATCGGCATTGAACGAGGCCGGTGGCTCCATCGCCACCAAAGACAGGAGTTGCAGCAGGTGGTTCTGGAACATGTCGCGCACCACGCCGGATTGATCGTAATACCCCGCCCGGTGGCCGACATCGACCGTCTCCGCCACCGTGATCTGGACGTGGTCGACATAGCGGCGGTTCCAGACCGGCTCGAAGATCGTGTTGGCGAAGCGGAAGAACAGGATGTTTTGGGCGGTCTCCTTGCCCAGGTAGTGATCGATCCGGTAGACCTGGTCTTCGTCGAAGACGGCATGCACCGCTTCATTGAGCACGCGCGCCGACTCAAGATCGTGGCCAAACGGCTTTTCGATCACGATCCGCCGCCAGCCTCCGGCCGAGTGATTCATCCCGGCCTGGGCCAGGTTCTGGATCGAATCCACGTACAGGTCCGGGCTGACAGACAGATAGTACAGCCGGTCGGCCGGCCCACCTTCCAGCTTGACCAGCAGGCGATCCAGCTTCTTGAAGTCATCCAATTCCTTCAGGCTGCCCGCCGAATACCAGATTTTTTCCCTGAAGACCCCCCAGCGCTCCGGCTCGAAAGCATCGCCCATGAAACGCCGGGCGCTTTCTTCCAGCACATCGCGGAATTCCTCATGGCTGTAAGGGCGCCGCGCCGTCCCGATGATGCGGGTCGATTCAGGCAGCCGCCCCTTGCAGTACAGATTCAGTAGGGCAGGGATCAACTTGCGATTGGTCAGGTCGCCCGAGGCGCCGAAGATGACAATGCTCGTGCTGCGAGTCATGGCTGGCTCCCTTCGATGAACAAAGCCTGCTCCACTGCTGCCCGTTCGATGAGAGGTCTCTAGCCCAGCCGGGTGAAATGGCGCAGCCCGTCCGCCCCCGCGACGATGACATCCGTCGCCAGCCCCAGGAACAGCCCGTGCTCGACGATCCCGGCCCGGCTCTCCAGTTTCCGCGCCAGCCCGGCGGTATCCGCGATCGGGCCGAAGCGTGTATCCAGGATCAGGTTGCCCTGATCCGTGCGGAAGGGCGTACCGTCCCCGGCCAGACGCAGCACGGCTTCCCCATCCAGCGCCTTCAAGAAGCGCACGTGCGACTTCCAGCCAAATTCGACCACCTCGATCGGCACCGCCCAGTGCGTCCCCAACGTTCCGGACAACTTGCTCTCATCGATCACGATGATCTCCCGGCGGCTGGCCTGGGCGACCATCTTCTCGCGCAGCAGCGCCCCACCCCCACCTTTGATCACATCCAGCTTCAGATCGACCTCGTCCGCGCCATCGATCGTCAGATCGATGGCGGCCTGCTCATCCAGGCTGGAGAGGGGAATGCCCAGGGCGCGGGCTTCCGCCTCGATCTGGCGCGAACACGGCACGCCGATGATGCCAGTCAATCTGCCCTCGGCCAACAACTGGGCCAGGCGTCGTACTGCGAAAATGGCGGTGCTGCCATGTCCCAGACCGACCACCATACCCGATTGGATGAACTCCACAGCCTGTTCGGCCGCCCGCTGCTTCAACTGCTCGGTTTCCATAAAGCCGGTCACTCTCCCCGAATTATCTGCCGGCTGTGCGCCAGCCAGCATAATCAGGCAGGAATTCTAACACAGGACGCAGGCAGACGCGCCTCCTTTCGAGTCAAACCATCCCAGGTGACTTGTTCAGAGACCAGACTCGTCTATAATGCAAGAGAAGGTTTGTGGAATTGCAGTACAGTAACCGGGTTCGATTCGAAAAGAGTCCTTCTTGTGAGTGAAAGAGAGCATCATGTCTCACCCGACCGGTCCTGAACATCCAATCCAGTGCATCCTCCCGCCCCACATGTTGCAGAACATCGCCGAACACGGCACTTCCGATCAGCGCCGCTGGGCCGTCGCCACTTTGGCCGTCTCGGAACAGTTCCGCGGACAGCGCAATGCTTCCGCTCAGTTTCCAGCGCTCGCCTTCCGGGCCGTCGCGGCCGGACGGCAGCGCACCATCTTCCACGCCGATAACCAGACCAACCTGCCAGGACGGGTCGTTCGCTCCGAAGGCGACGAGCCAACCGGCGATGCGGCCGTCGATGAAGCCTACGACGGCTCCGGCGCAACCTACGACCTCTTCAAGGAGGTCTACGAGCGCAACTCCATCGACAATCGCGGCCTGCCGCTGCGCTCGTCGGTTCACTATGGGCAGGGTTACGACAATGCCTTCTGGAACGGCCAGCAAATGGTCTACGGCGACGGTGACGAAGACCTACCCGAGGAGGATCGGCTGTTCAACCGCTTCACCTCGGCCATCGACATCGTGGGCCACGAGCTGACGCATGGCGTCACGCAGTACGAAGCCAAGCTGGTCTACTACGAGCAGTCCGGCGCGATGAACGAGTCGATGTCCGATGTGTTTGGCTCGCTGGTCAAGCAGCGCCAACTCAACCAGACCGCCCTGGAAGCGGACTGGATCATCGGCAAGGGCCTGTTCACAGGCCGGGTCAACGGGGAAGGCATCCGGTCGATGAAAGCCCCTGGCACCGCCTACGACGACCCAACCCTGGGCAAAGACCCGCAGCCCGCCCATATGAGTGATTACAAGAACATCGACTACGATAACGGCGGCGTGCACATCAACTCCGGCATCCCGAACCACGCGTTCTACGTCGTTGCACGCGAGCTGGGCGGCTTCGCCTGGGAAAAGGCGGGGCACATCTGGTATGTCGCCCTGCGCGACAAACTCCAGGCCAAGTCGAATTTCCAGGATTCGGCCAACCTGACCTTCATGGTTGCCGGGCAGTTGTATGGGGCTGGCAGCATCGAACAGCAGGCCGTGCGCACCGGCTGGCAGGAGGTCGGGATCACGGCTTCCAGTGGGGACGGTACGACCGAAACACCCGGCTTGGAAGGCTGCCGCGAAATGCTGATCCGGATGCTGGGTGGCAGCCGCTAATAGCAGGGCCAGAAAGGAGGCTCCTTCATGCAGATCGACTTTGAGCGCAGCGGCGGCTTTATGGGGCTGCGCATCGCTGCCAGTTTCGAGTTGGACGAGATGGACGAGACCGACGCCGAAGAAGTGCGGTCTCTCATCGATGCCTCGGACTTCTTCAGCCTGCCCGCCCGGCTCGAATCGCCGCATGGGATGGATCAGTTCCAGTACAAGCTCACCGTGTCGCGCCAGGAGGAGTTCGACTCGGAGCCGGTCTCGCATACGGTCACGACCGGCGAAGCCTCCGCCCCGCCGGAGATGCAGTTGCTCCTGCGCAAGCTGACAGTCCTGGCCCGCGGGCAGCAGTCGCGTTAGTCCCAGGCCGCTGGACCAGACCATTCACGGACACAAAAAACCGGGCGCCCCAGTGGGACGCCCGATTGATTGTCTGACCGCATGCCATCTGCGCCGGGCTCAGCCCAGCAGGCTGGCCAGGCCGCCGGCCACGTCGCTGCCCAGATCGAACCGGATCACGCGGCGCTGGTTATCCAGCAGCGCCTGGCGATCCCCGGCCGCCTGAGCCGCGATCAGCGTGCCAAACGAAAGCTTCGAGGCCGCCGAGCCCGGTTCGTCCGGGATGGCTATATCCTGCCCCGCTGCGGACACAAACTGGACGAACAGGCCGTTGCCGCCGTCGCCCTTATGAAGCTGGCCTGTCGAATGCAGGAAGCGCGGCCCGTAGCCCATCGCCGTCGCCAGGCGAGTGCGATCGCGCACGGCCAGGCGCAGCGCGTCGAGCGCGGCCGTTGTTTCTGGAGTCGGTGTCAGATAGGCTTGCAGGCAGAGGTAATCGCCCGGCTGCGCCTTCGACAGGAACTTCCACAGCGTCCCAACCGATGGACTGTCCGCCGGCACCGAGGGCAGGCGGCCTGTCTCCGCATAGGCCGCCACGGCCTGGCGAGCCAGGACTTTGGCCGCCTCGACGTTGGGCTGGTCGAACGGGTTGATGCTCAGCAGGTGGCTGGCGATCGCCGTCGCCACTTCCCAGAGCATGAACTGCTCGCCCAGCTCGTAGCGCTGGCCCACCACAAGACGCACCAGCGGGTGCCCGGCCTCCGCCAGCGCGGTCAGGGCCGCGTCGTGGCTCGTGTCGCCATCGAAATCGATACTGACAAAGAGCCGGTCGTCCCCATACACCTCCGGCGCGCCAAGCGATTCCCACACCACCGGCAAGATGCCGACTCCCTCTTTGCCGGTGCTTTCCGCCACGAGCTGTTCGATCCAGTCGACC
>CAZHMJ010000084.1:0-9649 GCA_964533805.1 uncultured Anaerolineae bacterium
GGCCTGACAAGCCAGATGCGCCGGGCAGTGGTTTCCATTCCATCCAATATCGCCGAAGGGTGCGGTCGAGATAGCGATGGCGAGTTTAAGCGCTTCCTGCAAATCGCGATGGGATCGGCCAGCGAACTGGAGTATCAATTATTGCTGGACCGCGATCTCGGTATGCTGGATGAGACTGTCTTTGCCACGGCGACTGAACGTTTGGTGGGTGTCAAACGCATGCTCAACTCATTCCTAAAGACACTGAAGACGAGCACCCCCTAGATGTTACCATCGGCCTCGTGTCTTTGTCTTTAGCTAATAGCTAACAGCTAATAGCCAATAGCTGCTTTTAGGATTTGCTCATGATCCAGATCCTTGAAGAACACGCCCTCAACGCCTGGCCCGCCCATCAAAGCCTGCTGTACGATGGCTGGGTGCTGCGCTTCGCGGCGGGCTATACCCGCCGGGCCAATTCCGTCAACCCGATCTACGCGAGCCGGCTCGACCCCGGCGAAAAGATTGCCGCCTGCGAGGCCGCCTACACCGCGCAAGGGCAACCGACCATATTCAAGATCACGCCGATCGCCCAGCCCGGCGCGCTGGATGGCCTGCTGGCGGCGCGCGGTTATCGCAAGGAAGCCCAGACCAGCGTCCAGGTGCTCGAACCGATCGACGCGGCGCTGGGCGAACCTCACCCGCGGGTGGAGGTGGTTTGCCTCGACTCGACCCTGAGTGAAGCCTGGATCGCGGATTATGTGGCGCTCAACGGCGTGAAGGCCGAACACGTCCCGGCCATGCGCCGCCTGCTGGAAAACATCCTGCCGGAGCGGCGTTTCGTCTCCGTGAAGTCCGGCGGGCGCACGGTGGCGATGGCCCTGGGCGTGCTGGAGCGCGGCTACCTGGGCATCTACGATGTCGTGACCGCGCCCGATCAGCGCCGTCAGGGCTTCGGGGCGGCCTTGATGGGCGAGCTGCTGAGCTGGAGCTGCGCGCAAGGGGCCTGCCGGGCCTACCTCCAGGTGATGCTGGACAACGCCCCGGCCCTGGCGCTGTACGCCGGGCTGGGCTTCCGCGAGGTCTACCCGTACTGGTACCGCGTGCGGCCCAAGTCCGATACTTGATAGTTTTCTTGGTCGTTGAATCAAGAAGGAGGAGCTGATGAACCTAACGCCGATTCAGAAGCAAAGAATTGCTGAGTTCAGTGTGGATTTCAGAGAGTATCTTGCTTCTGAGAGCCACTTTAACGATCTGGACGAGCGGAACAAACGGCATGAACTCTATGTACAACAGTTATCTCCTGAAAGGCTCAAGGAGATGACAGAGCTGGAATTTGGGCAGATCATCAGTTCGCTCTGGGCCAGTTTGATCTGGGGCAACAAAAGCTACCTTGTTGACAAACTGATAGCTGACAACGGATTGGATACGCTACGTGTCCAGTTGAAAAACTTGCTATGGGGCAGTTCGGATATTGTTACACGCTATGACACGTTTCGGCGGTCGGTTAAGGGACTTGGCTCTGCTTCAGTGACTGAGCTTCTTGCGTTTGTTCATCCCGACGAATGCGGATTATGGAATGACAAGGCGCGCAAGGGCCTTGTCATACTGGGCTTTGGAGAGTCTTTCTCACCACTCCGGAAGTCTCAGATAACGGGACACGAGTACAGAGATTTCAATAGGCTCTTGGCATTGATACTTGAGGAGTTGAAGCAAAACGGAGTTCGCAATCTAGACTATCTTGGGGGGGATTATTTTCTCTACGAAGTCTGGGAATCTGCCCATCGTCACGGCGATCTATTCGCGCAGGCGGTATCAAGGGTTTCTGCACCAGGCAATGATACCGATTTTGACCACGATGAAGTTGTGGATCAACTTGTGGCAATAGGTCAGTGGCTCGGCTTTGAGGCAGAAAAAGAGAAGTTAGTTGCGAAAGGTGCCAAAGTAGATGCTGTATGGCAGGCGAGAATTGCTAATCTTGGGGCAGTGACTTATGTCTTTGAGGTTCAGCGTCGCGGTTCATACGACTCGCTGATTCTGAATCTTCAGCGGGCACAAAATAATCATAGTGTGCAAAGGCTGGTTGTGGTCGCTAATCCGAATGACATCAGTCGTATCCGTGATGAAATTGCAGGTTTGCCGGAAAGCTTTCGCAGGTCTGTAAGTTTCATGGATGTTGCGGAGGCTGTTCGAGCGGCTGACTTGCTTGGGGAGCTATCTTCGATTATCGACAAACTGGAACTCGTGCGCAGCGAGTTTGCAGTACGTTGAGTCTGAATGGTTCGTCTCTGGAGTCCCGTATGAATGGTCAAGGCTACTTCGATTCCTTGCAGAACACCGGCAACATCCCGCGCGACGTGTCCGCGTTTCTGACGGCCGCCGGCCGGACGGAAACCCTGGCCCACATCCGCACGGTGGCCGGGCAGGCCCGGCTGCTGGCCGGGAAGTTCTGCCGGGCGAACATGGCCCAGGCCATGAAGGATGCCGCCGTCGCCGCGTACTGCCACGACCTGGCGGCCGTCGTGCCGCTGGCCGAGATCGTGGCCGTGGCGGAAGGGTGGGGCGTGCCGCTGTCGGAGGCCGACCGGGCCATCCCCCAGGTGGTGCACGGCCCGCTGGCGGCGGAAGTCGCCCGCCGGAAGTTGGGGATCGAGGATGCGGCGATTCTGGACGCGATCCGTTACCATACGACTCTGCGGGCCGGGGCGGGGATGCTGGAAAAGGTCGTCTTCGTCGCGGACAAGCTGGCGCTCGATCCGACCGCGCCGGACCGCGACTTTCTGCCCGAACTCAACGCCGCGCTGGCAGAGGGTTTGGACGCTGCGGCGCGGGTCTACCTGCGCTGGGTGATCGAGCACGGCCCGGCCCTGGGCATGACCCTGCACCCGAACCTGCTGGCGGCCCATCAAGAACTGGGATGAGGCCACGCAACCGCAGGTTGCGTCGAGGCCGGAGAAGGCAGAGGCAAGAGACAAGAGTCAGAGAGGCAAGAAACAGCGTCGAAGCGGCAAGCGTCAAGCGAAAAGCAGAGGCCGGAGGTCGCGCGGCCGGACCGGGAACCGCCGTTTTTAGCCAATAGCCAACAGCTAACAGCCAATAGCCTTGACCAATAACCACCCACCAATCACCAGGAACCGTTTTTCTATGCCTGAGAGCCTGATCCACGATCACCTGATCCCCAGCAACGCGGTGGGCAACGTCATGAACATCCGGGTGGCGATTCCGCCCGGCTACACCCCGGAGCGCGACTATCCGGTGGTCTACCTGCTGCACCTGTGGGGCCGCGACGAGCGCTTCTGGACCGACCGGCTGGCGGTCCATGTCCGGCTGGCGGAGGGCATCCAGGCCGGGCGGCTGCCGCCGATGATCCTGGCCATGCCCCAGGGCGACAAGAGCTTCTTCCTCAATGCCGCCGATCCGCCTGGTATCGACTGGTACACCTCGCCCTACAACGATTCGAGCGAGTTCTATCACAACGCCTTCGAGTTGTACGGCAATTATGGCGACTACCTGCTCAAGGAAGCCATCCCGTTCGTGGAGGAGACCTACCCCGTCCGGCGCGACCGGGCCGGGCGGGCCATCGGCGGGTTGAGCATGGGCGGGGCGGGGGCGGCGGCCCACGCCTTCACCGACCCGGCCCGCTTCGGCGCGGTGGGGATGCACGCCCCAGCGGTCTTTTATGGCGAAGGGCCGGGCGCGCCGCCCTGGATCTTCGGCGTGGACGACCCCGGCGCGTTCGCCCAGCGCGATCCGGCGGCCCTGGCGGAGCGCTTTCTGACGCCGGACAACCAGCCGCGCATCTGGATCGACCGCGGCTGGGATGACCCGCTGCGCTTCTCGATTGAGACGCTCCATACCCGGCTGGACGCGCTCGGCCTCAAGCACGACTATCATGTGTCACCCGGCAACCACGACGGGGCGTACTGGAGCCAGCACGTGGACGAATACCTGGCTTTTTACGCCAGGGATTGGTTGGCGGAGTAGCCCTGGCGGTGAGCCGATCCCGTTGTGATTGGCTCATGGTCAGGAAATGGCAAACAAGAGGTCGTTGAACCTTCAGAATTTGACCCGGTCATCTCTGGTTGTTGGACAGGCCGGTATGTTGCATGGCGATCACGGTGAGCCGGCACGATCGGCGGTCGGATGGGGTAGCGGCGGATTCGATCCGTCGCCACAGGGATGTGTTCCGACCGCTACGGTTGCCGGATTGTTTTCTTGAGACTCAGACCCCCTTGTTCTCAAGCCAATCTGCACGGTTTCTCCACAAGTACCTTGTAGAATGGTGGATTGAGTTTTTCCCTGAATAGTCACGAGCGTGCCATGGAAACACTGAATCATCTGAAGATTTATCTCAGGCCATACTGGAGACAGGCCCTCATCGCGCCTTTGCTGATGGTGGTGGAGGTCGTGTGCGACCTCTTGCTGCCCCGCCTGCTCCAGACCATTGTCGATCAGGGCGTGGCGACCCAGAATATTGCCCTGGTGGTCAATACCGGGCTGCTGATGCTGCTGGTGACCGGCATCGGGGCGGTCGGGGGCATCGGCTGCACGGTCTTCGCCGTCCGCGCCTCGATGAACTTCGGGGCGGACCTGCGCAGCGGCGTCTACCGCAAGGTGCAGACGCTCTCGTTCGGGAACCTGGACCGGATCGGCACCGCGGAACTGGTGACCCGTCTGACTAACGACGTCAACCAGGTCCAGGAAATGCTGCTGATGGCCCTGCGCATCCTGGTGCGCTCGCCCCTGCTGGTGATCGGCAGCCTGATCATGGCGGTCGTGACCAGCCCGACCCTGTCCCTGCTGCTGGCGATCCTGATGCCGCTCCTGCTGGGGATGGTCGTGGTGGTGATCGGGCGCGCCTTCCCGCTGTACATGCGCGTTCAGGAACGGCTCGACCGGGTGAACGCGGTCATTCAGGAGAACCTGTCCGGCGTGCGGGTCGTCAAGGCGTTCGTCCGCGGCGACCACGAGCAGCGGCGCTTCCGCACCGCCAACGAGGCCCTGACCGCGACTTCGATCCAGGCCATGCAGCTCAGCATGGTGACCATGCCGTTCATGATCCTGGCGATCAACTTCGGCATCGTCGCCGTGCTCTGGTTCGGCGGGATCGAGGTCAAGCAGGGCACGATGACGGTCGGCGCGATCATCGCCTTCGTGAACTACCTCCGCCAGGCGTTGATGTCGCTGATGATGGTCAGCATGCTGATGATGCGCATCTCGCGGGCGCAGGCTTCCGCCCAGCGCGTGGTCGGCGTGCTGATCAGCCAGCCCGAAGTCCAGGATCGTCCGGACGCGCAGACCGGGTTCGTGCCGCAGGGACGGGTGGCGTTCGAGAATGTCTCGTTCAGCTACGAGGACGGCGAGCCGATCCTGCGGGACGTCAGCTTCGTGGCGGAGCCGGGCCAGACCGTGGCCCTGCTGGGGGCGACCGGATCGGGCAAGTCCAGCCTGGTCGGTCTGCTCCCGCGCTTCTACGACGTCGACGCCGGGCGGGTCACCGTGGATGGGGTCGATATCCGCGACCTGGCCCAGGCCGAGCTGCGTACCAATGTGGGCGTGGCGTTTCAGGAGTCGGTCCTCTTTTCGGGCACGATTTACGACAACATCCGCCAGGGGCGGGATGATGCCAGCGAAAGCGAGATCGTGGCCGCGGCCAAGGCCGCCCAGGCCCACGATTTCATCGTCTCGCTGCCGGAGGGCTATGAGACCCAGCTCGGCCAGCGCGGCGTCAACCTGTCCGGCGGGCAGAAGCAGCGCCTGGCGATCGCGCGCGCCCTGGTCCGCAAGCCGCGCATTCTGATCCTGGATGACAGCACGAGCGCGGTCGACGTCGAAACCGAGAGCCGGATTCAGGACGCTCTGGCCGAGCTGATGCGCGACCGGACGACCATCGTCGTCGCTCAGCGGATCAGCACGGTGCTCAAGGCCGACAAGATTCTGGTCCTGGAAGGCGGCCGGGTGGTGGCCGAAGGCACGCATCAGGAATTGATGGCGAGCAGTCCCATTTATCGCGAGATTTACGACTCCCAGTTGGGCGACGGGGCGGCGGCAAACGAGGGTTCCCATGACAACCAGCAATAAGACCTCACGGCGGGATGGCCCGGAATTCCGGATTGGTCCCGGACGTCCGCCGGGGATTCCCGGTTCGGGCGGCCCCGGCGCGCAGGATGTCAGAGCGACGTTGACTCGCCTGTGGCATTATTTGCAGCGCCAGCGTTGGGTGCTGGTGGCGGTGGTGGTCATGGTGATTGGCTCGACCCTGCTCAACCTGGTCGGCCCCTACCTGATGGGGGTCGCTATCGACGACTACATCCCGGTCGGCGACCTGGATGGGCTGGCCAGGCTGGGAGTCGTGATGATCGTGAGCGTGATCGGGCTGGCGGGCCTGAGCTGGGGGCAGTCGATCACGATGGTGCGCGTCGCCCAGCACACCGCGCGCGAGCTGCGCCAGGACGTGTTCGCCAGGCTGCAAACGCTGCCGCTGCGCTTCTTCGACCAGCGCGCGTCCGGCGACCTGATGAGCCGCCTGACCAACGACGTCGAGAACGTGAACACGGTCCTCAGCGAGAGCGCGACCAGTTTCCTCTCCAGTCTGCTGACCCTGATCGCCGTGGTGGTGATGATGCTGGCCCTCAACGTGCCGCTGGCCCTGCTCAGCCTGCTCGTGCTGCCGGCCATGACCTCCTTCACGCGCTTCGTCGCCCGCAACAGCCGGGAAGGTTTCCGCGCCCAGCAGAGCGCCCTGGGCGAGTTGGACGGCCTGGTCGAGGAGTCGATCAGCGGCGGCAAGGTCGTGCGCGCCTACGGGCGCGAGCAGCAGGTGATCGAGGAGTTCGAGGAGGCCAACCGCCGCCTGCGCGCGGCCTCGATCCGCGCCCAGACGTATGGCGGGTTGATGGGCCCCGGCGGCAACCTGATCAACAACCTCGGGTTCGTGATCCTGGCCGCGGTGGGGAGCTGGATGGCGATCAACGGGCAGACGACGGTCGGCACGATCGCGGCCTTCCTGACCTACGCTCAGCAGCTTCGCCGGCCGATCAACGAGGTCTCCAACCTGTTCAGCACGATCCAGTCGGCCCTGGCCGGGGCGGAGCGCGTCTTCGAGATCATGGACGAAGCGCCGGAGCTGGCGGACGCGCCTGACGCGCGCCCGTTGGACCGGGTGGACGGCCGGGTGGTTTTCGAGGACGTGTCGTTCGGGTACACGCCGGACGTGCCGGTGCTCAAGCATGTCAGCCTGGAGGCGCAGCCGGGGCAGACCATCGCCCTGGTCGGGCCGACCGGGGCCGGTAAGACGACCCTGATCAACGTCCTGTCGCGCTTCTACGACGTGGACGCGGGCCGCATCACGATCGACGGCACGGACATCCGCAAGCTGAAGCGCGACGATCTCCGCCTGCAACTGGGGATTGTGCTGCAAGACACCTTCCTCTTCTCGGAGACCGTCATGGAAAACATCCGCTACGGGCGGCTGGACGCGACCGACGAGGAGGTGATCGCCGCCGCGAAAATGGCGAACGCCGACCACTTCATCCGCCATCTGCCGCACGGCTACCAGACCGTCCTCTCCGAGCGGGCCGGGAACCTGAGCCAGGGCCAGCGCCAGCTCTTGGCGATCGCCCGCGCGATCCTGTCCAATCCGGGCATCCTGATTCTGGACGAGGCGACCAGCAGCATTGACACCCGGACCGAGGCCCAGATTCAGGACGCGATGCTGCGCCTGATGCATGGGCGGACCAGTTTTGTGATCGCGCACCGGCTGAGTACGATCCGGGATGCGGACCTGATCCTGGTCGTTAGGGATGGCGAGATCATCGAGCGCGGCTCTCACCAGGAACTTCTCGACCAGGCCGGGTTCTATCACCACCTGTACATGAGCCAGTTCAAGGGGATGGGCAGCCCGTCCCCCGCGGCTTGAGTGGGGGCGGCCGGGTCGGCGGACAGGTCAGGATGGCAGGATGTCCATTCAAAATTCAAAATTGAGAATTCAAAATTGCCTCTGGCTGGTGCTGCTGCTGGTCTGGGGCGCGATTCCGGCGGCGGCCCAGGGCGATCCGACGCCGGTTCCAACCGTGCCGCCCCCGGCCAGCCTGCCGGCGTATGGGACGCTCGTCCAGGAATGTGGCACCGGCCTCCAGACTCGCCGGCCGGACTTCTCCGCGACCGGGATCATCGTGACCGCCCTCTCGCGCGACGCGATGTGGCTGGTTGACCTGGAGCGCAACGCCCGCTATCCCCTGCCGGAGACTCTGCCGTGCAGCCCCAACTGCCGCCCGTCCCCCGACCGGCGCGAGTTGCTGTACGTCTCGCCGGAGATGGCGACTTTCTGGCTGATGCGCGTGGATGGCACGCAGCGTCGCCCGGCCTTCGCCTACTACGTCAGCGAGCTGGACTGGTGGGACGCCGAGCACTGGCTGGCCTGGCCGACCGCCGGACGCCCGGCGCTCTACCCGATCGCGGGTGGCGATCCGGAGCGCCTCGACGATCGCGACTCGTTCTCGATCCAGCCGGGCGGCAGGCATGGCGTGCGGTTTGAGCCGACCGAGGGTGATTACCCGCTGCTGCAACTGGTCGATCTGGAGACCGGCGAGGCGCAAAACCTGGCCCTGGCGCGGCCCTACCTGAGCGGCGTGTACTGGTCGCCGGACGGATCGCGGCTGGCTTACCTGGGCCAGGGGGAGCCGGACCCGGCCCTGGGCCTGGCGGGGGCGGAGTTGTTCGTCATCACGCCCGGCGAGACCCAGGCCGCCCGGCTCACAAACCTGACCGCGGCCTACGGCCCGGTGCGGATCGCGGGCGAGCCGGAGGCGCGGGCGGTGAACTGGTCGCCGGATGGGACGCGCCTGGCCTTCTGGGTGATGGAGATCGTCGGACCGGACCCGGCGGTCGAGGTCGGCCAGGCGGTGATCCACGTGCTGGACACGGCCAGCGGGCAGATGACGGTCTACTGTGGCTTTGGGGTCAGCCTGCCCATGATGGCGGATGTGGCTCCTGCCACGCCGGGCCTGGTCTGGTCGCCGGACGGGCGCTACCTGGCCTTCGGCGTCGACGTGCCGGGCGACGAGCGCGCGGCCCTGCTGGTGGTGCTCGACACCCAGACCGGGGATTACACCGAGATCACGGAGGGCATCTACGCCGCGTATGGCTCCTACGACCCGGTGATGTGGGGGATCAAGTAGTGTGGAGTCCAAGTTTGGGTTGGGATCGGAGGCAACCGTCCAGGGGGCGGCATTCGTAGCGGTGGCGAGTGCAACGAATAGAGAGAGGCTAAATCCACGATGTCCGATGTCCGAATCATCACCCTCGATCCCGACCGGTGGCAGGAATACCGCGACCTGCGATTGCGCGCGCTGCATGAGGAGCCGAGCGCGTTCGGTTCCAGCTACGAGGAGAACCTCGACAAGCCTGAGGACGAATGGCGCAAGCGCCTGGTGGCCGCCCAGCGCAAGGTCGACGAGTTCCTGCTGTTCGCCGAAGTTGACGGCCGCCTGGTCGGGATGATGGGCGCTTTCCGTTACCGGGGGCAGAAGGGCGCGCACATCGCCAGCGTGGTCGGGGTGTACGTCGACGCGGCTGCGCGCGGCCAGGGCATCGGCCGCCGGTTGATGCGGACCCTGCTGGACGAGATCGGCCGCGTCCCGCAGATCGAAAAGCTCACCCTGGGGGTGAACAC
>CAZHMJ010000084.1:9659-16849 GCA_964533805.1 uncultured Anaerolineae bacterium
TGCCGAACGTCACGCGGATGGTGCTGTTGGCGTCGGGCGCGACCCGGCCCTGATGCTGTACCTCAGTTTCGGCTTCGAGATCGTGGGCACGGCGCACAAGGAACTGAAAATCGGGGATGAGTACCACGACGAATACCTGATGGAAAAGATGCTGTAAGGGCGGTAATTGGTTGTTGGTGAGTGGTTATTGGTAGAAGCAGGGGATGCGCCAGGGCGAGCGCGTCAAGTGGGACATGCAACTCACCGTGCCAGTTTTTCCGGTTCTGTGCTTTACTCCTGCTTTTCCTTGGCGTCCTCCGCGCTTTGGCGGTTCGATTTGCTTTTGATACGCTGACTCAGGGCCATCACGCAAGACGCCGGGGTTCGGCGTTCCCCGGCGTCCTACCTTCTTCTCCTCCTCCAGGAGGAGCAGGGAGATGGCGATTTAGGTGCGGCTGCCGACCGGCTGGCGCACGCGCGCCAGGGCGCTCCGGAGCGCGTCGGCCGAGTCGAAGGGGCCGTTGTGGGCGGTCACGATGCCGCTGCTCAATTGGAGACCGGCGCTGCGCGTTCCCCGGCGGGCTTTGTCTCGATCCTTGAGGGGGTAGAAGTATTCCATCGACTGCTGGATGCGGGTTTCGATCCGCTCCCGGATGGCGTTGATTCGCTCCGGGGCGGTGATGATGACGAAATCGTGCTGGCTGAGATGGCCGACGAAATCGGCTTCGGTGCCGCTCTCGCGCAGGGCGTTGCTGATCATCAGACTGATGGCGCGCAGCACGTCGTCCGAGGCGACGAAGCCGTACTGCTCGCGGAAGGCGTCCAGCCCAAGGATGGAGAGCGCCAGGATGGCCCAATCCTCGTCGTACAGCAGCTTGTTGAGCCGTTCCGTGATGGGCGCGCCTTCCGCGAAGCCGGTGACCGGGTTGTTGAAGGCGTGCGTCCCGGCGCGCTGGAGGGCGTTACGCACGCGCAGGCGGAGCTCCTGGATATCGAACGGCTTGGTGATGTAATCGACCACGCCCAGTTCCAACCCCTGGAGCCGGTCCACGCGGTCGCGTTTTTCTGTCAGGAAGATAATGGGAATGTCCTGGGTGCGGCGGTGGCTACGCAGACGGCGGCAGACCTCGTAGCCGTCGATGTCGGGCAGGCGGATGTCCAGCACGACCAGGTCGGGGGTGGTGTCCAGACTCTGGCGGACGGCTTCCTCCCCCCAGGCCGCGGACGTAACCTCGTAGCCCTGGACGCGAAAATAGGCGTTCAGCATTTCGGCGAGGTCGAGATCGTCTTCGACGATCAGGATGTGTTGTTTTTCGGCCAAGGTCGCTTCCTCTGGGCCAGACAGGGCACAACGCCCTCAGATCCCACCCGTCAGGGAGAAACTCCCGCGGCGCATGGATGAGTCGAGGGCGGCAAGCTGGCAGGATGGCGGGACACAGCCCATCCTAGGCGATCGGCTCCTTGTAGATGATGAACACGCAGTCCTTGTGGCCCATCGAGATGCATTCGCTCTCGTAGACGCGGAACTCGTGCCCACCGGAGACCCAACGCAGCCCTTCCTGGAGCAGGCCGACGGCGACATGGCACAGTGGCTTGTCGCTGGTCCGGCCGTGGCACACAGGGCTGTGCTCGCGGATGTAGTACTTAAAATGATCGTCGTATTCTTCGACGTCACTTTTCTGGTCGCTGAACTGGCTGAAGATGGCGGCCATCGCCGGGATGCCCATCTTGAGCTTGGCTTGCAGCGGCAGGACCTTGAAGGCCATGTCGCCGACGCCCGCCAGCGCGCCGAAGTTCTTCAACCCCTGGCTGAAGCAGGCCCGGCCGGCGCGCAGCGCCAGACCACGTCCGCCGCGCGGGCCGTACATGTCTTCCAGACCTTCGTTGAGGGCGGTAAACTCGGCGAAGTCGAACTCTTTGTTGAGGTTGTCCGGCGGATAATTGCCGACGAAGCGACCGAGTCCAGCCAGGTTAAGGATCGCGTTCAACCCGTTGACGCCCATCACGTCTTCCATCGCTTCGATGTAGATGCGGGCGATCTTGTTCGGGTAGTAAAGGCCGCTCAGTTCTCGGAGTGGCACGCCAGCCTCCTTCGCACACAAGTCGCAGAGATGACAGGATACAGACCTAAACGAGCTTTTCGAGTTCGCTGACGGTGCGATTCATGTCAAGGAAGATCAGCCCCAGCTTGGCCTGCTGGCGGGCGAGGACAGTCAACACTGCTTCTTCGCCAACCGATTGCAGCAGCACGTAGCCCCGTTGACCTTTGACGTAGACCTGGTTCAGTCTGCCTCGCTGTAATTCCATCGCGATGCGCTCGCCCAGCGAGATCATGGCTGCCGACATCGCGGAGACGCGGTCTTCCTCAATGTTGGCGGGCAGCGAGGATGCCATGCTCAGTCCGTCCACGCTGACCACCGCCGCCGCTTCGATGTCGGCCGAGCTGGCCTGCAGGTCGCGCAGACGATCCCCCAGTTGTTCGGTGCGTGTCTTGCCCACGGTCGATCTCCTCAATACCCCTAGCGTAGTGCGAGCCGTCCACGAACCCCGTCGTCGGCATTCCAGTCCTGCCGCGGCCATGGGAAGCGCTGCAACTGAGGCAGCGTCAGCAACATCGAATGCTTGGCCGGGAAATAAGGACTCAGTCAAGCCGCGCAAAAAGATTAATTCACCGCGTGTGGAACGCTTAACTGGCGGTACTGTAGCACAGCGCTATGGGCTTGTCAAGCGACCTAAAGGGGGGGCGCCGGGCTTGCGACTGACCCGGATTTCCAGTATGCTCAGGGGCCATGAAGCGATTCCTTTTCCCCCTCGTTTTGATCACCAGCCTGGGTCTGGCGGCCTGTGGCGGCGTGCTCGATCCGGTGATTCTAACCCCGGTGGTGACGCAGCCGGCCACGGTCACGCCTGTCGCGACGGCCACGCCCATGGTGGCCCTCGCCAGCGCCACTCCAACCCAGCTTCGCGGCGAGCCAACCGGCGGGCCGAGCCCGACGTCGATCATGGGGCCGACGCGCACGCCGCCCCCGGTCGTCGCCACGGCGACGCCCCGGCCCAACCCGAACGCGCCGCGCATCGAGGTCTTTACTTCCGATATCGCGTACGTCTACCCCGGCGATTCGCTGACCCTGTTCTGGTCCGTGCGTGGCACCGACCGGGCGGCGATCTATCGCCTGGACGACGAGGGTCAGCGCAACCAGCTCTGGAACGTCGGGCCGGATGGCTCGCTCACCGTCCAGACGGCGCGTGGCGATCGCGGCACGGCCCAGTTCCTGCTGACGGTGGATAACGGCAACTTCTACGCCGAGCAGCTCCTGGAGATTCCGCTGCTGTGCGCCCATCCCTGGTTCTTCGCGCCCGCGCCGGAGGCCTGTCCCGCCGGGCCGGAGGCCAGCGACGAGCAGATCGAGCAGGTCTTCGAGGGTGGGCGGATGATCTACCTGGCCGCCGAGGATCGGGTCTACGTCCTGTTCGCGGACGGGCTGGACCCGGCCTGGACTTCCTTTGAGAATCGTTACGTGGGCGGAGAATCCGTTGAGGAGGACGCCAATTTCGTCCCGCCGCCGGGCCGCTACCAGCCGGTGCGCATCCTGGGCCTGGTCTGGCGGGCCAGCGATCCGGTCCGCAACCGGCTGGCGCTGGGGTTGGAGCCGGAAGTCACCTACGAGGGCGCGGCCCAGTCCGATGGGGAGACGGTCTACATCCGGGCCTCGGATGGCAGCGTCCTCCAGTTGGCGCCAAACGGCCGGGGCTGGAGCGTGCTCGCGCCGCCGTAGAATGAGGCCGAGAGACCAAGAGGCCAGAGGCAAGAGAAAAGCAGGTAGGGCGGGGCCTGGTTGCTGGGACCAGCGTGCTCCGCCTTTTTTGTGCGCCAAGACCGTTGGCGGGGTATCCGTACGGGGGCCGGAAAGCGAAGCGCAGGGCGGGTAGCCCTGCGCTTGCCATTGGGTGGGGGTTGCGGGTCAGATCAGGTGGGCGGGCTTACTTGCCGCGCCCGTTGCCGTTCCCGTTATTGCCATTGTTGCCATTGTTGCCATTGTTGCCGTTGTTGCCGTTGTTTCCGTTGTTGTTGCGCCCACTGTTATTGCCATTGTTGCCGTTGTCGCGGCCTTGCTGGCCGGGGGCGTTGCCGCTGTTGCCGGGCCGGTTGTTCGCCTGCTCGCCCGCCAGGGCTGCCTCGCCGGCTTCCACCTGCTCGCGGGTATAGCGGCCGCTGATGACACGGCCCAGAGATACTTCGCTGGGGCTGAGGCCGGCCTCGCGGACGATCTGGTTCCATTTCATCCCGGCCGTGTTGGCGGCCAGCAGGTCTTCCAGGCTGAACCCGTCCACGTTCTCGGCGATCAGCAGGGCACGGGCGATGTTACCAAAGCCGTTCCCGTCGCAGTGGAGGCCCATCACGGTCGCATAATCCATATCGAAGGCCTCGGCCAGGCTGGCCGCGACCGGGTGCTCGTTGCCGGAGCCGCAGGCGGGGGCTTCAGGCGCTTCCGTTTCGGCGTCGGGATCGCAGGCGTCGCCAATCGCGTCGGCATCCGCGTCGGCCTGGTCGGGGTTGGCCAGCGCCGGGCAGTTATCCAGGCTGTCCACGAAGCCGTCCAGGTCGGTGTCCATCTGGTCGGGGTCGCACACATCGCCAATGCCATCCAGATCGGTGTCGGTCTGCTCCGGGTTGGCGTCCAGCGGGCAGTTGTCCAGGCTGTCGACCAGGGTGTCTTCGTCACTATCCATCTGATCGGGGTCGCACAGGTCGCCGACGCCATCCAGGTCGGCGTCGGTTTGCTCCGGGTTGACGATCTGCGGGCAGTTGTCCTGCGCATCGGGCAGACCGTCCTGATCGACATCGCCGGTCACGATCAGAATGGCGCTGACGACCAGCACGTCATCCTCGCCCAGCGTGCCGGAGACCAGCACCACATCGCCGATGCTCAGGCCGGACAGGTCGAAGCCTTCCGGCACGGGGACGGGGTACGCATCGACCAGAATCTCGGTGAGCGAAATCGCCTGGATGGTACCGGTGATTTCCACACTGACAGGGGGGAGTTCATCGCCCTCCTGGGCCAGGACAAGGCCGGGCAGCAGCAACGCGGTGATCAGAACGGCGGCCAGGCTCACGACGAATTTCCGGGGGAAGGTTGACATGGTTTTCTCCACAGCTACCAGCGTTCAGGATGATTAAGTGGCCACTCCGCCTATATAACCGCTTTGTGATGCCGCAATGTCACACAAGAATTGAGATATGGCCTCCAAATGTGATATTGGCCGAAAGGGCGCGGTATAGAGGGTGACAGCGACGGTTCGAAAGGTGGCAACGTGGTTTGCAGCGCGGACGTTTGGACTTTGGAGGCCAGTCGGAGGATAATGCGGACTATGTCCACCTCTGACTCTGCCCGTCTGATCGAACGCGCCCGCCAGGGTGATCGGGAAGCCGTCACCGCCCTGTACCGGACGTACGTGCAGCAGATCTACCGCTACATTGCGTACCGGATCGGGGATGGCGCGGATGCCGAGGACCTGACCGCCGAGGTCTTCCTGAAGATGGTCGAGGCGCTGCCCGATTACGAAGCCACCGGCGCGCCGTTCGAGGCCTGGCTGTACCGGATCGCCTCGGCGCGGGTGATCGATTTCTACCGCCGCACGCGGCGGCGTCCCCAGGCTGAGCTGGGCGATCACCTGCCAGATACCGGCCCCCTGCCGGAAGAACGCCTCCACGAGCAGGGCGAAGTCCAGGCGTTGCGATCCGCGCTCAAATCATTGTCGCCTGAGGATCAAACCGTGTTGATTCTGCGTTTCGTGGAAAATCGCAGCCACCGTGAAGTGGCTGAGTTGATGGGCCGCAGCGAAGCTGCCGTACGCATGGCTCAGCACCGGGCCTTAACTCGCCTGGCCGAGGAGCTTGGCTCCGCCGAAAAAGCCCGGCATTACCTGCGAGGCAGCCATGACTGATCCGCGCAGCCAGCCCGACCGGCTGGCAGACCAGCTTGACCGGCTGATGCCGCCGGGACGCCGGCCGCTTGCCCAGCATGACGCCGACCCTCTGGCCGATCTGGCCCTGCGCCTGTCCCAGGCCTCCCATCCGGCGCTGTCCGAGGATGCGGTTGCGCGGATCGAGGCGCGTCTCAACGCGCAGTTGGCTCCGGCTGTCGTGCAGTCGAACGGCCACGCGTTACGGCGGGCCAGGCTGGCCGATGTGATGCGCTGGGGAATGCTGGTGGTCAGCCTGATCCTTGTGGTGGCGGTGGTTCTGGTGCCGGTCACGGCGGTGAGCCTGCCTGGGGATGCGCTTTATTCTGTCAAGCGCATTGCCGAAGGACTCGAACTGGCGCTGGCGGACGGGCCGCTGGCGGAAGCGCAGACCCATCTGCGCCTGGCCGAGCGCCGGATTGGCGAGGCGCAGCGCCTGGCCGAGACCGGGCGGTTCGAGCCGGTCCTGGTCAGCGATGCGCTGGTAGAGATGGAAGCGGCAGCTCAGACCGCGCAGGCAGTGGGCCTGAGCGGGCCGGACTCCGATGCGCTGGTCGAGCGCACGATCACGGCTACGACCGGGCTGGCGGCGGTCATCGACACGGCGACCGCGAGCGGCGTCCTCCCCCTGGTCCAGGCGGCGCAGTTGCGGGAAGTCGTCGCCAAGGTGCAGGACAGCGGCGGGCTGCTGCTGCCCCTGCCGCCCATCCCGACGTTGATCCCAACGCTGACGCCCACGCCCACGCCGACCCCGAGTACAACGCCGAGCGTGACGTCCACGAATACCGTGCCCCCGACTCTCACGCCGAGTCAGACGCCGACGGCGACGCCGAGCAAGACGGCCACGCCCACGCTGACTCAGACACCCACGGCCACGCCGAGCGCGACGCTGACGGCCACGCCCAAACCGATCGTGGTGGCTTCTCCGACGCCGGTCCCCGTGCAATCCGGGACGGGTGGCTCCGAAGAAGTGATCGACTGCAACAATCCGCCGTCCGCAGATGCGCCGGCGCTGGGTTGGCGTGAGCGCTGCGAAGGTGGCCTGCCGCCCAACCAGGTGGTGCCGGGCCAGGAGAACAACCCGTCGAACAACTCAAACAACGCGGCCAACCCTCAGGAAAATCCGCCCGGCAACAGTGGCAACGCCCCCGGCCAGTCCGGTGAGAATCCGGGCCAGGGACAAGGCCAGGGTCAGGGACAAGGCCAGGGCCAGGGACAAGGCCAGGGCCAGGGACAAGGCCAGGGTC
>CAZHMJ010000085.1:0-15257 GCA_964533805.1 uncultured Anaerolineae bacterium
CGGAATACTATGCCGCCTATGTATTCGAGGCGCGCGAAGGGGACCAGATCACGATCACCATGGAGCGTCTGAGTGGCGATCTGGACGCAATGATCGTGTTACTCGACGAGACCTTGCAGACTGTCGCACAGCACGATGATATCAGTGATGAGAACAAGAACGCGAGGTTGGCGTATACGATCCCCACGGCGGGTTACTATGCCATTCTGGCAACGCGTTATGACGGCGAAGCAGGCACCACAAGTGGCGAATATGCGCTGACGCTCACGGCGGGAGGCACGCCAGCCGCGTTGCAGGTTGCTTCTCTGGTCGCGTCGACCCCTCTTGTCCCGGATAGCACCCACGAGCAACGTCTCGACAAAGTCGCCAATGTCTACTCGTTAGCTACATCGGCCGGGGATGTGGTGCACGTCAGCCTGTCATCGGGTGCAATTGTCACCGATGATGTTATGCTCATCCTGACAGATGGCGACTTGCGAGAAGTGGCTTTCAGCCGAACCAGCGAGCTGTCCTATCGATCGATTACAGGTGGCATGTATCTGTTGCTTGTGGTACGCCAGCGTGGTCCGTTTACCCTGGGGAGCGGTTTGATTAGTCTCGATCTGACTGGCGCGACAGGCACGTTGCCAGCCGTCGCCGGCGTGCCGGGCGAGGAGCGCTATGCGCCGGAGAGTGTGCTGCCGTACGGTGCGGTGGTGGTGGACAGTCTTTCGAATGAGACTCCGGAGCTTGTCTATTATTTCGATGCCCAGGTGGGGGACCGGATTAGCGTTCAGATGAACGCGGTCGATGCCACGCTCGATCCTGAAGTGATTATTCTCGATCCTGAGGGTACTCAGGCGGTGCGGGATAATGACAGTGGCGGCAATCTCAATTCTTTGGTGGCGGCCTATCTGGTGCGTACCGAAGGCCGTTATACCGTGGTTGCTGGCCGGCGCGGCGCTTCACAAGGGCGTTTCGAACTGGTGCTGGACGGCACGGCGGTCACCCGGCCCGAGCCTAGCAGCGGGCAGACCGGGCAATCGGTCCATACGGCCATTCCGTTGGCTGCTGGACAGACGTATGCGGGCGCGATTGGTGGTGCAGCCGTGGCGGTGTTTTATGCGTTCGATGGCACGGCCGGGCAGACGCTGGATATCTCCATGGTGCGCATGAATGGCGACCTGGATGCCTTCGTGGCCGTGCTGGATGCTAACCAGAACCTGGTGGGCATGGATGATGACGGCGGGGGAAATCAGAACGCGCGGGTGGTTTATACCCTGGCTGCGGATGGCCGGTACTACATTTTGGCGACCCGGTATGATTTTGCCGCAGGAGTGACCAGTGGGGATTATTTGCTCAGTCTGGTGGTTCGATGAACAAGTATAATCTGCCCTTCAGCGAGCGATGGCTGCCAATCGCACTCTGCATCTTGCTGCTTGTCGCCAGTTTGTGGCCGGGTACTAGTGTGCTGCCTGTTGTGGCCCAGGAGGGTCTTGAACTGACCTACGGGCTTGCCGTCGAGGGGTCGATCGCGCAGGCATCTTCGCGTGTAGTCTATTACTTTCAGGCGCGGCGTGGGGATGTGGTCGCCCTGACCGCGACCGTCCTGGACGGCAATCTCGATCCGGTGCTTGTTCTGGCGGATAACACCGGGCACGTGCTGGCAACATCGGATGATGCGGGCGTACTTTCCCAGGCCGTGATTCCGTCCTTCCAGATTACAGCGGACGATTTCTATTTCGTGATTGTGACGCGGTTTGGTCATGCGCTGGGGAGCACTCAAGGGACGTTCGCCCTCCAACTGGAACGGGTAGGCGTGCTCTCGGAGGCGGGCGTATTCCTAAACTACGGCGATTCGATCGTCGGGGATGTCAGCGGGCAAAACTCCTATGTCAGCTATATCTTCGAGGCGGAGCGGGGTGATATCATCAACATTGGGATGCAGCGCATCTCAGGCAACCTGGACTCGCGCCTGATTGTCAAGGATGCGAATGGGCAGATCGTCGCCGAAAACGACGACTGGCAAGGCGGGTTGGATGCCGCAGTCGAAAACCTGCTCATTCTGGAGCCGGGGGAATATCAAATCCTGGCAACCCGGTTTGGGGAGGAAGCTGGCGATACCGAAGGCAGTTTCGTGCTGAGCCTGGATACCGCGCCAACCAGCGGCCAGGCGTTGACGGCCGATTCGGCGCTGCTTTTGCATTACGGGGAAGTAACAACCGGCAGTGTGGATGCAGAGGCCAGTGGGCGATACTATACGTTTGGCGCCAAACGAGGCGATATTATTACCATTACCCTCAACCGGACCAGTGGCGATCTCGATCCCCTGGTCGTCCTGCTCGATCCGCGCCAGCAACCTCTGCAGGAAGACGACGACTCTGGCCCCAGCAACAATGCCTTGCTGGAGTCTTTCATCATTCCGGAAACCGGAACCTATTTCATTCTGGCGACCCGTTTCGATAAGGAAGCTGGTCGGACGACCGGGGGATTCAGCATCCAGTTGGATGGAATCAGCGGTGAAGCGCCCGTGGTGGCGCCTGGAACGCTGACGATCCTGTACAATAGTTCGGTCAATGGCATGATCGATGACGCGACTGCGGTCGTCTCGTATGCTTTTCTTGGCCATGCCGGTGATGTGATCACGATTGCGCTGGATAAGACATCGGGCGATCTCGACCCCGCGCTTCTGCTATACTCCGCCGAAAGCGTGCAGCTTGCCAGTGATGATGATTCGGGATCGGAGAAGAATGCCCTGATTAGCGCGTATCGCTTGCCGGCCGATGGAATCTATTACATCCTTGCCAGCCGCTTTGAGTTTCAGTCTGGCAAAACTAGCGGGGGGTACAGACTGTCTCTGACTCAAATTCCGCCCGAGGAGAGCGAGTCGGAGTGAATTTCGGGTTTGTTGTGACCGCCTGGGACTGCTAGAATTGCGCCCCGTTCGCCTTATCGACACTGAGTATGGATCGGAACTATGGGGGAAATCCTGACCCTGGAACAAGCGGTGGCCCTGCGCATGGAACTGGCTGCCCGACAGAAGACACTTGTATTCACCAACGGCCATTTTGACCTGATTCACGTTGGTCATCTGGACTACCTCGAAAAGGCCCGTGCTCTGGGGCAGGCCCTTTTCGTTGGCTTGAACGACGACGAATCTACGCGACGCCTCAAGGGAGCAGGGAGGCCTCTTGTCCCTGCCGAGGAGCGGGCGCGCCTTCTGGCGGCTTTGGAGGCGGTTAGCGGGGTGATCATCTTCGGTGAGGATACGGCCGACCGGCTGATCGAGGCCATCCGGCCTGATATCTACGCCAAGGGAGGGGATTATGCTCACAAGGTGCTGCCGGAACGGGCGCTTGTCGAATCGATGGGCGGTCGGGTCGAGTTGATCGAGTTTCTGCCGGATCACAGCACCAGCCGTTTGATCAGCCGGATCAAAGCGCTTCCGGAAATTCCATGATGAAGGAAGCCGGAGATCTCTCCGAGCTAGCTGCTTCGCCACAGCCTGACCCGGTCATGCCGGCGGCTACGGAAGAGGGCGCGTCCGCTGACGATGTTAGCGTTGCGCGGGCCACGGGTGTCATCGCGTTGGGCAATATCGCCAGCCGCCTGCTGGGGTTGGGGCGCGAGATGCTGCTCAGCGATCTGTTTGGCGCGGGCGCTGCGGTGGATGCCTTCAACATGGCCGTGATCGTGCCCAAGACGCTGTACGATCTCCTGATCGGCGGGCACGTGAACAGTGCCCTGGTGCCCATACTAAGCGAGTATACTCTACTGCGGGACAGGAACAGGCTCTGGCGGCTGGTCAATCTGCTGCTGGGCGGCGTGGTCTGCGGGCTGGCGATCCTGGTGCTGCTCCTGGAACTTCTGGCTCCCCAGATCATCGCCCTGGTTTCTGGCGGTGACTTTCGATTGCTGCTTGTAGCAACCAACCTGCCGCCGGCGGATGTGCTGCGCCTGATGTCCGGCGGGGCGCTCCTCGAGACACAACGCCTGGCGACGGAACTATTGCGGATCACGACTCCGGCCCTATTCTTCCTGAGCCTGTTCGCGGTTCTAAGCGGTCTTCTCTACTCACTCCAGCGGTTCACACTCCCAGCTTTTGCCGGGGCGCTGTTCAATGCCAGCATCGTCCTCGTCACGGTGATTGGCGCTCCGGCGCTGGGTATCACTGCGATGGCCGTGGGCTGGCTGGTGGGAGCCGTCGTGCAGATGGTGACGCAACTGTGGGGCGTTCGGGACGCGCGGTTGTGGCCCACTCTGAATGGCTTCTGGCAGGAACCAGGGCTGCACCGGATTGGGCGGCTGTATATTCCGGTGATGTTGTCGCTCGTGGTGGATACGCTGGTGATTCGTCTGGTCAGCTATCGCCTGGCTGCCCATGCCGGGGAAGCCAGCATCAGTTATATGAATTACGCCACGACCCTGATCCAGTTCCCGCACGGGTTGGTGGCGACCGCGATTAGCGTCGCGATTTTGCCGACCCTGTCGCGCCAGGCCTCCCAGGCCGAGACCGCTGGCGAAAGCGTCTATAAAGACACGCTGGGGCGTGGGCTGAGGCTGGCGATCGTCCTGATTGTTCCGGCGACGATTGGACTGTTCATTCTTGCGACTTCAATTGTCGATTTGATTTTCGGTCATGGTTCGTTTACCCTGGTCGATACGGCGGTCACGGCGCTAGCCTTGCGGTTGTATTTGTTCGGTCTACCTTTTGCCACGGTGGATCTGCTGTTGGTGTTTGCATTCTACTCCCGGCAGGATACGCTGACTCCCGCGCTGGTGGGACTGATCAGCCTCGCGGCCTATATGGCAGTCGCGCTTGGGTTGATGCCCCAGTATGGCCTTTTCAGTCTGATGATCGCCGATTCGGTCAAACATTTGCTCCACGCTTTGATCGCGGCCTGGCTTCTGAGCCGGCGAATTGGCGGCCTGGGGCAACTGGCGTTGCCTGTGACGACTCTCAAGACGATTGCTGCTTCACTGATCATGGGGGTGGCTACCCTCCTGGCAATGGACGTGTTGATGCAGGTCGTAGCCATCGATACCCTGTTGGGCGAGATCATCCTCGTGGTCGGGGCGGGGGGAATCGGTTTTCTAGCTTATGGAGTCATGGCAGCCTTGTTCGGGATCAATGAGTTCTACTGGCTGATTGGGCTGTTGCGTCATCGCCTCCGATTGTAGTCAGGCCGGGGGGGGGTAGTGCGACGAATGGATAGGTTGACGCATCGTACCATGCAACGACCGGTATAGAGTATACTTCGCTCCATGCGGCGCCAGGGCGCTGCACCTTGTTGACTTATTGAGGAGAGTCCACATGGCCTACAAGAATATTGTTCTGCCAGCGGATGGCCAAAAGATTACTTTGAAGAACGGCGAGCTTCATGTGCCTGACGAGCCTATCGTCGCTTTCATCGAAGGCGATGGCACTGGACCCGACATTATGAAGGCATCCCTGCGAATCTGGGATGCGGCCGTGCAGAAGGCCTACGGTGGCAAACGGCGGATCGCCTGGATGGAAATTTACGCCGGGGAGAAAGCGGCGGAACGTTACGATGGCAACTATATGCCAGATGAGACGTTCGACGCGCTGCGCGAGTATTCCATTGGTATCAAGGGGCCGCTCACGACGCCGGTTGGCGGCGGGTTCCGCAGCCTGAACGTCACTTTGCGCCAGGTGCTCGACCTGTATGCATGCGTGCGTCCGGTGCGCTGGTATCGGGGCGTGCCCAGCCCGCTCAAGAACCCGGAACAGACCGATGTCGTGATCTTCCGCGAGAATACGGAGGATGTGTATGCCGGGATCGAGTACGAAGCCGGTTCGGCCGAAAACACCAAGCTGGCACGGTTCCTGCGGGAGGAGTTTGGCGCGCACTTCTTCGATGGTTCTGGCCTGGGTATCAAGCCTATCAGCGCCTTCGCATCCAAGCGGCTGGTGCGGAAGGCGATCCAGTATGCGATCGATCGCGGGCGCAAGTCTGTGACACTCGTCCACAAGGGCAATATTCAGAAGTACACCGAGGGCGCGTTTCGCAAGTGGGGGTATGAGCTTGCCGCCGAGGAGTTTGGCGATGTGACCATCACCGAAGATGAGGTCTATGAAAAGCACGGGGGGAAGCAGCCCGACGGCAAGATCGTGATCAAGGACCGGATCGCCGACGTGATTTTCCAGCACCTCCTGTTGCGCCCGGCCGAGTTCGATGTGATCGCCACGATGAATCTGAACGGGGACTATCTGAGTGACGCAGTCGCGGCCCAGGTCGGGGGTATTGGCATCGCTCCTGGCGCGAATATCGGGGATCACGTGGCCCTGTTCGAGGCGACTCACGGCACCGCGCCCAAGTACGCTAATCTGGATAAGGTCAACCCCGGTTCGCTGCTGTTCTCCGGGGTGATGATGCTCGAATACATGAAGTGGTGGGAAGCCGCCCAACTGGTCACGGAAGCCTTTGAAAAAACGATCGACCAGAAGATCGTGACCTACGATTTTGCTCGGCAGATGGAAGGCGCCACCGAAGTTCGCACCAGTGAGTTTGCTACCGCTGTCATCAACAACATGTAGGCAGCTCTCAGGCTTAAGTGGTTAGGTCACTGTTCACTAAGGTCAGGCCCGCGCCTGACCTTTTGTTTTCCGAGGGCCAGACCGCGAGGATGGCTAAGGTTCGCCTAAGGCTGGCGTCACCGGATTCTCATCTGACAGGTGGATACTTATGCAATGGATAAGAAGTATCTATTTATAATGAGGGTGCGATGCGCGCGAAAAGAAGCTGGTTGACCGCGGGTGTCCTGATCGCTGTGCTGGTGAGCGGCCTGATCCCGCTTCTGGGACGTATTGGCGCACAGGGGACAGGTGGTCGTGACTTTCATGGCTCCATACCGGCGGCGCCTTTTCCCGACGGGTTGGATTGGCTCAATGTCGCCGGGCCACTGACTTGGGAGGATCTACGCGGCAAGGTCGTGCTGCTCGATTTCTGGACCTACGGCTGTATCAACTGCATCCATATCATTCCCGATCTCAAACGCCTGGAAGCTGAGTATGCTGAGGAGTTGATCGTCGTGGGGGTGCATAGCGCCAAGTTCGAGAACGAGGGGGAAACCGAAAACATCCGGCAGATCATCCAGCGTTACGAGATTGAACACCCGGTGGTCAACGACCATGACTTTGTAGTCTGGCAGACCTGGGGAATCCGGGCCTGGCCCACTGTATTGTTGGTCGATCCAGAGGGGATGGTCTACGGTTATCACTCCGGAGAGGGCGTATATGAGATTATGAAGCCCATCATCGATGGGATGGTCGCCCAGTTCGACGAGGAGGGCTTGATCGACCGCGAACCGATTGATCTGGCGCTTGAAACGGAAGCACGACCTGAGTCGCTGCTGGCTTTCCCCGGCAAGGTGCTGGCCGATCCGGCTGGCGGGCGCTTGTTCATCGCCGATACCAATCACAACCGGATCGTGGTGGCTGACCTGGAGACCAACGAGGTACTGCAGGTCATCGGGGATGCGGATAATGGGGATGGCGGCTTCTCGGTGGCCCGGTTCGACAAGCCGCAAGGGATGGCGCTGAGTGAGGATGGACAGACTCTGTATGTAGCCGATACCAATAACCACACGCTGCGGGCCATCGACCTGTCGAATGAAACTGTGACGACGATTGCTGGGACGGGCCGCCAGGCCGCTTATATGGCTGCTGGTGGATTGGGCACCGCGGCGGCGTTGAGCAGCCCATGGGACCTGGTTCGAGTTGGCGACGTGTTGTATGTCGCAATGGCTGGCCCGCATCAGCTTTGGAGTTATGACCTGACGACACAGGAAGTGCAGGTACATTCCGGCAGCGGGCGGGAAGGTATCGTGGATGGCACGCATGGCGAGGCTCAGCTTGCCCAGCCGAGCGGGATTACGACGGATGGGCAGGCGCTCTATTTTGCCGACAGCGAAGCCAGCGGGATTCGGGTGGCCGATATCGATCCTGCGGGTGGGGTACGTACCCTGGTTGGAACTGGATTATTCGATTTTGGCGATGTGGACGGCACTGGGGATGCCGTCCGGCTTCAGCATCCACTGGGTGTTGTTTTTGCCGAGGGAATGCTCTATGTCGCGGATACCTACAATAGCAAGATCAAACAGGTGAATCCGGTTACCGGGGAGACAATCTCGCTGGCCGGAGCCTCTGAAGGCGGCTATGTCGATGGGTCTGTGGCTGAAGCGCGTTTCGACGAGCCGGGCGGCCTGAGCTATGCTGATGGGCGGTTGTACGTGGCAGACACCAACAACCACGTGATCCGGATCATCGATCTAGCGGAGGGAACGGTCGATAGCATCCGCTTCCTCAATCCGGAAGCGCTCCAAGCCGGACGCGACCGGGTGGTAGTGGCGGCGCCATTCTATGGGGATGAAGCGCAACTCGAACCGCAGCAGGTGCAGCCCGGTGATGGGCTGGTCGAACTCCTGATCGCGATTCCAGACGGTTACAAACTCAACACTATTGCCGAATCACTGGTCGAGTGGCATCCGGATGGGCAAGTGGTTCAGGCCAGCGAGATTGGATCGCCTCAGGTCGTCACAGATACCAGCATGCCGGTCGAACTGGAAGTGATTCTTGCCGAAGGAGTTGGCGAGCTTGGAGTCGATCTGACCCTGTACTATTGCGAGGCGATCGACGAGAGCCTGTGCTTTGTGGAACGTGCGCGCTTGCATCTTCCGGTGGAAGTAGGTGCCCAGGCGGATAGCAGCAACCTCAGTCTCACTTACGAGGTGATCCCACCTGTCATCGAATAGGACTGTTTCTGGCTTTACTCAAAAGCCTCCCACCGCGGGAGGCTTTTGAGTACGGATGGCTAGAGTCTCAACTGGCGAAGGCCAGACGCGATGGCATCCCGACGCTGCCGCGTATTTTCTCTGGAAGGTCGGGTGGTGGGCAGCCCGATCTGCTCCAGCATGTAGGAGGCGGCGACCGAGGCGCTGATGGCGGCTGCGGTCAGGTCGCCGGTCACATGCCAGGATACCGCGAATGCGCCGCAGAAGGCGTCTCCGGCTCCCACCGGATCGACGATCTTGTCGACCGGCACGGCTGGCACGCTGACACCACACCCTGTCTCGAGATTCCAGATTTCCGCGCCCCGCTCACCCAATCGCAGCGGGAGCAGCTTGCCGCCTGCAGCAGCGGCCTTACGCAGCATCGTCGGCCGATCTGAAGTTCCGAAGATGCTGACGGCTTCAGCCCACGTGGGTGAGTAGATGTCGCAACTACCAAGTAGCTGTGCCAACTCCGCTTCACTCAGAGGCGTATCGAGTCCCTTGAATGGCTCGATGCTTATCAGGATTCCGCCGGCGTGGAGTGGGGTGCAGGGGGCGAGGTGGGGTGCTTCTGGATGGATGCCCCAGTGGATGACTTCCAGATGAGGGTAGCAGGCGATGATTTTGGCATGGTCCGGGTGGGTTTGGCGATCGGAGGTGGCCTGGTCGACTCGCCAGACATGCTGGCGGCGACCATCTTCTTCCAGGAGTTGCCAGGCGCGCGGCGTGGGCAGGCTGGTTGCATACACGCCCGACAGATCGATCTGCATGGCTTCAAGGGGAGCCAGGCAGGCGAAGTCGAAGTCGTGTCCTACACCCGCGATCAGACCGACGTCCTGACCCGTTTCAGCGGCAAGGGCCATGCCCCAAACCGTCTGGGGACCACCCCCGCCGAGAACGCCCATCTGGGTCTGTCCATCGGGGAATACGATATCATCCAGGATAATCCCAAGAGAGACGTATTTGACCATACCAGTCACCGAATCAGGCTAACGCCTGGATCAACATCGATTTCCAGCGCGGAATGTCGATTGCCCAGCAGACAGTGATCCAGGGCTCCCGGTCGACTTGATTACCCCAGATCGGGCGGTTGCGATCGTCGGTGGCGACGCCTAGCCGGTCAACGACGGTCATTCCGCGGGTGAGCGAGCTGTTTGTCTCGATATCCACATGATGTTTGCTGCTCTGGGTGCAAACCGTGGGATCCAGGGCTACCGCCATGGCGATCGGATCGGGTAGGGCCATACCGGGATCGCCGAGCCAGTTCTGGTTGGTCTGGATGGCCGTACGGTTGCAGTCCAACGCGAAGTGGGCCAGCGGCGTATCCAGGCGACGGATCGCATCCATTTCCGCGGATGTGACATTGGCTGCGCCAGTTGAAAGCTCGCAGCCGACCATATCGATGGGCATCCCTGAGAGGAAAACCCGGCGAGCTGCTTCAGGATCGACCCAGATATTGTATTCCGCCGCTGGGGTGACATTGCCAACCGTGTTGGCCGCGCCGCCCATGACCACGCAGTGGTCGACGAGATGCGCGATCTCTGGTTGGCGAGCCAGCGCCAGCGCGACATTGGTCAGGGGGCCGAGCGTCACCAGGGTAATTCCAGGATTGGCCTGGATGATCCTGACGAGCGCATCCACGGCATGTTCTGGTTCGGGTTGCTGGTTGGGCGGGGGATAATTCTGATTCCCAAAGCCGTCCTTGCCGTGAAAGAAATGGGCGTGCACCGCCTCCCGCACCAGGGGACGATCCGCGCCGCGATAGACAGGAACCTCAGCGCGGCACAACTCGACGGTGTACAGTGCATTGGTGACACCCTGATCGACGCCGACATTGCCGGAGACAACGGTGATGGCGGTGACCTCGACCTCAGGTGAGCGCAGCGCCATAATCAGCGCGACCGCATCATCCGAGGCCGTGTCTGTATCAATGATGAACTTTCGGGTCATGATTTCGCTCGCTTCGGGTTCATGATTGGCGCAGTTCGGCCAGGGCGACCGCGATTTTCGCGCCGATGCCAGCATTGTTGAGCAGAAGGGCCACGTTGGCCTGCATGGAGCGCCCTCCGGTCAAATCCTTGACCTTGCTCAACACAAAAGGTGTCACATCCTTGCCAGCTACACCGGCCGTATCCGCGAGGCGCGTGGCTTCGGTGATGGCAGCTTCAGCTTCGTCTACGGGCAGGGCGGCACTCTCTGGTACCGGCACGGTGACCAGCATGCCCTGGGCCAGGTTGAGCTCGCGCCGGGCCTGGATAATGGCCGCGATCTCAGCGACCGAGTCAATTCGCACGCTCACCGGCAGGCCGCTGGTGCGCGAATAGAAAGCGGGGAGTTCGCTGGTGCTGTACCCGATGACCGGCACCCCTTGTGTTTCCAGTGTTTCCAGAGTCAACGGTAGGTCGAGAATGGATTTGGCGCCAGCGCAGATGACGGTGACCGGAGTCCGGCCCAGTTCGATCAGGTCGGCTGAAACATCGAAGGGATGCCCACGGTGAACGCCCCCGATTCCGCCCGTGGCAAAGACCTCGATGCCGGCCTGCTGGGCTACGATCATCGTGCCGGCGACGGTGGTCGCGCCATGCTGACGGAGGCCAACCGCGATGGGCAGATCGCGCCGGCTGCATTTGCGAACCTGTTCAGGCCCCAGGCCCGCCAGGAATTCGATGTCGGCTTTGTCCAGGCCAACCCGGATTTCTCCGTGGATTACCGCGATGGTTGCCGGTGTCGCACCCTCCGCGCGGACGGCGGCTTCCATGGCCAGGGCAGTCTCGACATTGGCCGGGTAGGGGAGGCCATGCGTGATCAAAGTGGACTCGAGGGCCACAACTGGCCGTCCGGCTTCGAGCGCGGCGGCAACGGCCGGATGGAACACAAGAAGAGCAGGCATGAGGTTCACCTTATCGGGCTAAGGGGCAATCACGGATTGACTGATCTATAATACTATAACGCACTGACCCTTACTTGTGCAGTTATCGGCCGATGAAATAGCCAGGACTAGCTCATGTTCGTCGAATCGCTGTGGCAGGCGGTGCCGCCTTTACAAGCCGCACTCCAAAATCACCCGCTCGTGACCGACCGGGAGCAACTCTGGCAGATGCTTCGCCAGCTTGCGGTCGTCCCGGCACCGACGACCGGGGTGATGCTGCCCGGTGCCATTTTTGATGAGGTGACCGACATTGCGGCTGTGTTCGGACTGGCCGACCGGTTCGATGCCCGTCTCACGACCGGCGGCATGGGAAGTTTCTGGCTGGGCGTGAACAAAGAGCGCGTGGATCTGGTGGTGTCCGTGCCACTGGATCAGCCCTCGTTCCGGCCTACCCGGCTGGAAGATGCGCACAGCGCTGAGATCATGCCGGCAGGCCGGCTGCGCATCCCTTCGGGTTTCGATCCACTGCCTGCGCGGGCTATCCGTTATGATTCCGGGCGCGGGACGCTGCGGGTTACGGCCCAGGGCGTGATCACGAGCACGACTTTGGATGATGGGCAAGCCCGGTTGCGTTTCCAGGCCGAGCGCGGACGGTTGTCCTACTCCGATACGGTGACGCTCGATACGCCCCTCTTTCGGCAGCACGATCTGGCACGGGGGACTGGTGTGGGGAACTGTGCCTCGATTCTGATGGCTCTGGGAGCGGCGGCCGTGCTGCGCCAGATTGAGGAAGCCTTGCTCGAACGAGACCGGCGCTGCGTGTTCGTGTTCTGGGACAGGCAGGGTGGGTGGCCGTATGCTTATTCGACACGTGGCGCGCTTAGCCGGTCGACCCCGGCACTTGGGACGGTGGTTATCGACGGCCATTTGGTCCAGCCAGGCGGAATCCATCTCGACGCTGGGGTTGCCTGCGCGATGCATGCCGCTGAACTCTCCCGCATGCTGGTACCGATCAATTACCAGCAATTGACCATGGACTTCCTGGAGGCGCTGAATCAGGTCCGACCGGGATCGGCCCAACTCGATGCCAGTTATCTACCCGGTCTTGAGGATAATTCGTGGCAGTCACGGGTGTTGGGATTGATCGGCCCGCCTGTCACGGATTCGTTCATGGAACCGGAGCAGGTCAGCCTGCGGGATATTGAATCCGGCGTGATTTGGCTTTCCCTGTACCTTGTCAGTGTGTTGAATCTCGTGTCCGATCTCACGGTGCATTACTCGTTGGACCGTTGATGAACAGAAGATTGCCCGTCGTGCCTACCCGTCCGAGTGAAGCATATTCTCCTTGAATGATTCGATGAAAACACGAACTCTGACTGTTTTGCAGGTCGATATCGTGGGTTCGACCACCACTGCCTCACATGTCTCTCGTCAGGAGATGGCCGACTATATCGATGAGATGTCGGCGCTGATCACGCATGCGATCCGTTACTATGGCGGTGATCCGTTCAAGTTTACCGGGGATGGATATCTGGCCTGGTTCGAAAGCGCGAGTGATTGTCTGAACGCCGCCCAGAAAATCCAGCGGGACATCCAGCTCCGTAACCTGACGGTGGGTGGCCGCGCGGCCGGTGCCGTGCGAGTGGTGATCCATACAGCCGACCTGATCATGACCGAAAACGACCTCTTGGGCGATGGATTAGCGATCGTATCCCGCCTGGAGAAGATGACCCCCGCCAACGCGATCTACGTCACGGAGACGACCTTTGGCATCTGCAAGCGCGCCGAGTTCGAATTCGAATACGTCGATACGTTCGAGGTCCGCGGCTTCTCCAACCCGGTGCGGGTCTATGAGCTGAAGTATCAGAACCGGCTGTTGATCGAGGAGAACCTGTGCATTCTGGTATCGGACATCAAACGGTTTTCCCGGCTGATGGTTTCGATCCAGCCCGCGATCCTGGAAGAGTATTTGTCGGCGCTTCACCGGCTGCACCGCTATGCGGCTAAGGCGTTCTCCGGCGTCCTTTCCAAAATTATGGGCGACAAGGTCTTGATGACCTTTCACAGCGCCGATGACGCCACAGCGGCAGCCCTGGCCTTGCAGGAGGGGGCAACGACTCATTGCCAGCAGCGCCTCGATCTTCCTCCCATCCAATTAACGATTGGTATCGCGAGTGGGGATGTTTACCGTTTTGCGGGAGACATGTACGGCGTGCCGGTGAACGACGCGTTCATGATGGCATCGCGCCTGGACAATAACCTGATCGCGATGACGGATGCCGTGTTCGACCATCTCACTGTTGGGCGGGAGCTTTTCGCGCCGTTGGAAGGTGCCTGCGATGAATGGGAGGATTGCGCGCTGACAGTCTACATTCAGCCTCGGACAACACCATTGATCGATTAGCCTCAGGGAAGATTCATGGAAGCCCAGATTCAATACCGTTATCGATTGACCTTCTCCAAACGTGATTCGCTGCGGTTTATCGGTCATCTCGACCTTGCCAAGACCTGGGAACGCATCTTCCGGCGCGCCGAGTTTCCGATCGTCTATTCGCAAGGATTCAATCCTCAGCCCAAAATGCAGCTTGCGTCGGCGCTGCCGTTGGGAATCAGCAGCGATTGCGAACTTCTGGACGTGTGGTGCCGGGAGCCGGTGTCGATTGACATGGCGGCTGCGCAACTGAATGCGGTCAGCCCGCCAGGACTGCGTACACTCAAAGTTGAGGAAGTCGATTCGAGAGGCCCAGCGCTCCAGAATCTGGTCCAGAGCGCGGACTATCTCATTGAAGTGGATGAGGTCGGCCTCGAAAAGCTGGCCGAGATCGTGGAAACGGTAACTTCTCTGGATGCGCTGATTCGCGAACGGCGTGGCAAAACCTACGATCTTCGCCCGCTGATTCTTGGATTGGAAGTCCGTGACGGCTATCTGTGGACCCGACTGACGCAAGGTGGTCAGGGTACGGGCCGTCCAGACGAACTACTCGAAGCAATGGGACTTGCTCCGAATCGTGCACGTGTCCACCGGCTTGCGCTCAACTTTGGGAAGCCTGCCGCCAAATCCTCCGGCGAGTGAATTGTGGCAGGAGGGCCTCGGACAGCGCCTTCGGCCTTGTGTTAGAGAAGCGCGAGGATTTGCTGTTTGACCGCCGCTGGCGTGGATGGTTTGAGGATGATGCCATCGGCCCTGTGCTGATTCGCCAGCTTTCGCGTATCCTCGTCACTGCGGCCTGTCATGATCAGCACCCGCGCGGAGGGATATTCTTGTTTGATCTGCTGGAGCAGACTCCAGCCGGGACGATCAGGAAGCATCACGTCGAGCAGGATGACATCAAAGCGTATCCTGGAAAGCGCGTCGACAGCTTCGCTGGCGGTCGTGGCACGCGCAATCTGGAACTCCTTGCCAAGATAAATTTCCAGCAGTCTGGAGATGGCCGGATCATCATCCACCAAGAGTATCGCGGCGGGCATACGTACTCCACTCGTGAGGCAAAACGCCGATAGGCTATGCTGCCAATTCTATCACAGACGGCAGACATAGGGTGTAATGGAGTGGAGAAATATCTCTCGAAATGACGGCTCTGCTCGCTCGCCTATTGGTTTCTGTTTCGCGCAATCT
>CAZHMJ010000085.1:15267-16769 GCA_964533805.1 uncultured Anaerolineae bacterium
TCGAAAGATCAGGCTCAGGATAAGCCCGCCACCGATCAATGATCCCGTGGCAAAGACGAAGTAGACCACGAAAGCCAGGGCCTGGCTGGGCGTGGCCATTACGGTGGATGCTTCAGGATTGTCGGTTTGAACGCGGACCGGCAGCAGATCCTGCGCTCCACCGGAGACAAGCTGGATCATCAGGAATCCACCGACAATCAGCACGAGGACCAGCACAAGAATGAGTGTTCCTCTTTTCACAAGAGCCTCCAGACAAACAGGTGCACGGAAATCCCAATAACAGACCAATATTGTACTTTATTTTTCAGATTTCGCGATAGGAGATATCGAAGCGGGTTGAACGTTTGACAGCGCGTCTTTAGCTGCCTGTGCCGGGTCATCCTGGCGTTTTTCCTGCGTGGAGTCGTTGACAGCGTCGCTGCTCTCTCCCGAAGCTTCTCGTTCACCTCGCCGGAGCGACAGCCCTGTTTCTTGGGACATGCGGTCAATATTCGCGTGCACGATCGGTCGCTTTTCGTGATTCGCGGGGACCTGGGGCGAGTCAGGGTTGGACTGATCGTGCTGGTGCGTGGCGAGTTCTTCGAATGTATCCGCATCCCTATCGGACGCGGTTTCTTGAACAGTATCCTCCACCCGGTCGCGGACTTCGTCTGACCAGGCAACACCCGTTTCCTGTGTTTCCAGCCTGGCATCCGGTTCAGACCGTCGGACCACGCTTGAGTTTGTTGGGGCCGGATCATGGACTGGCTCCCCGGATGGCTGAGCGGCGCGGCCTTCCTTGTTGTGGGTCATGTCGGTGGTTGCCATGCCAAGCTGCTCAATCAAGAGGGAGCGTGAACACGAAGACGCTGCCCTCGTTCAACGAGCTCTCAGCCCAAATCGAACCTTGGTGCATCTCGATGATAGCCTTGACGATCGATAGCCCCAGCCCACTGCCTTCAATACGTTCTGGGGACTTGCGACTGGCACGATAGAACCTGTCGAAGATGTGGGGCATATCTTTCTCAGCGATCCCGATCCCGCTGTCCTTGATCGTCACCCGGATGTTGGATTCCTCGCGTGTCACGTGAATTTGAATGAGTCCATTGGGCCGGTTGTATTTGATGCTGTTGCTAAGCAGGTTGCCGACGGCCTGTCCGATCCGGCGCTCATCCGCATGGATGGGAATTACATTGTCGTCTGCGCTTAGCTCGATTCGAATGTCTCTCTCGCGGGCCGAGGCTTCAAAGGCGTTGATCTGGCTGCGCAGAATATCCACCAGGTTGCAGAGTGATGGGGTGAGTTGCATCCCTTCTTCGATCCAGACCAGATCGAGCAGGCTGTTGATCAGATTGGTCATATTCTCGACAGCGAGCTGAATACGACCCAGATAGTGGACCTGACGCTCGTTCAACGGCCCATTCTGCACCACCAGGTCAGCGAAACTCTTGATGGATGCGAGGGGGTTCTTCAGGTCGTGCACTGCTGTGCCCAGAACCTCAAGCTCGGCATTGGATTTATCA
>CAZHMJ010000086.1:0-10686 GCA_964533805.1 uncultured Anaerolineae bacterium
TGGCCAAATCCGGCAATAAGCTGGTCTTGCCGGTGGACATGGTCATTGCGGACGCATTCGACAATGGAGCCAAGACGCAGGTCATCAAAGCATCAGATGGCGTGCCGGCGGGCTGGCGCGCGCTGGACATCGGGCCGGCAAGCATTGCAGCCTTCCGTGAGGCACTGGTCAATGCCAAAACCGTGGTTTGGAACGGCCCGATGGGCGTCTTCGAAATGGCGAATTTTGCCAAGGGCACCTTCGAGATCGCGCGTGTCCTGGCCGATATCACCGCCCAAGGGGCCAAGACGATCATCGGTGGTGGTGACTCCGCGGCAGCGGTTGCCCAGGCCAACATTGCCGACAAGATGACCCACATCTCCACCGGCGGTGGTGCCAGTCTCGAGATGCTGGAAGGCAAAGAGTTGCCGGGCGTGGTGGCGCTATTGGATCGTTAGCCCGGTTATTTTCGGACGATTCTCCGGGGGCTATCCGCCAAGGCGGACAGCCCCTTTTCTCATCACCGCCATGTTCGGGCGTACGCCGCTAGATCGTCCGGGCACCATGAACTATAATCGACAGGGATCACACCCGCATCGAGACTCACCCCCAATCCGAAACCGGATGGAGTTGTGCACGTATACACTGAAGAGCCTCAACAGGGAACTGGATGATTGTAATGGGTTTCAATATTGGAGAGACAGTCGGGCGTTACCGTGTACTGGAAGTACTCGGTCAGGGCGGCATGGCTACCGTATATCGTGGTTATGACTCCGCGCTGGATCGAGACGTGGCCATCAAGGTCATGCATCAGGGTTTCAATGAAGATCCAGGATTCTTGGCGCGTTTCCAGCGTGAAGCACAGATCGTCGCCCGATTTCGCCACCCCCATATCGTTGCCATCCACGAGTACGCCCAGCATGGTGAACAGCCCTATCTGGTGATGGAGTACATCGAGGGCCAGACGCTCAAACAAAGGCTTAGCCAGAAACCACTCGCTCTCGAAGAGACTGTCCAGTTGCTGAACGCACTGGGTGATGCCCTCACCTATGCCCACAATCAGGGCGTTTTGCATCGCGACATCAAGCCCTCCAACATCCTGCTGGATACATCCGGCAAACCCTACCTGACGGATTTCGGTCTGGCTCGCAACGTCCAGGCTGGCGAATCGACGTTGAGCCAGGACGTGATGCTCGGCACACCCCAGTATATTTCGCCTGAGCAGGCGCAGGGTGTTCGCGATCTCAAACCGAGCACTGATATCTATTCCCTGGGTATTGTCCTCTACCAACTGGTGGTCGGGCGGGTGCCATTCACGGGGGACACTCCCTATGCAATTGTTCACGATCACATCTACACACCGCTTCCCCTGCCAAGCAAGGTAAACCCGGCTGTGCCCGCGCCCCTGGAGCAAGTCCTGCTGACGGCGCTCAGCAAAGAAGCAGCCGATCGGTATCAGAGCGCGATAGATATGGCTCGCGCCTTTGACGAGGCGGTGCACCAATCACGGATCACCCGTCTGCCATCGCCACCGCCTCTGATTCCCGCGGCAGCCATAGAACCGGCTGTTCAACCCGCCCCGCTTCCGTGGTCGGCCCATTCACTTGACCAGCCACCATCAGATATCACGCCGATTACCGCCAGCCTCCAGCGGCGCAAGAAACGCCACGCCCAGCTCTGGATGATGGGCGGTCTGGGTGCGTTCATTTTCACATGCCTGCTGGGGCTGCTGGTCGCGATATTTGCCGTCTCCAATCCCGCCAACCGCGCCATCGGATTGGAGCCGCTGCTCCAGGCAACCGACGACTCTGGAGTCCAACAGGTCCTACCCGACCTCACGGTTGAAGAAGCACGCCAGCGGATCGCGGATAATCCCGGGGACGCAGCCGCTCATTTCGCATTGGTCATCCGTTTGATGGAAACGGACCAGCGGATCGAGGCCAGACAAGTTATGGCCCAGGCAATCGAACTGGCTCAAGACGACCCTGAACTCGTGATTGCGACGGCTAATGCTCTGCTCTCTCAGGACCATAATCTGGAGGCGTTAGGACTGTTGGTGCAGTCGCTCAAGTCAACCAGCAGCCCCGGCATTCGAAACGCCACTGGAGATCTGTTATACCGGCGCGCCAGCAGCGCCAATCGCCTGGAAGCCAGAATCCTCGCCAATCTGGTCGAAAACCAACCCGACTCCCCGGGCGCGTATTCCATGCTCGGCCGGGCATATATCTCGACAAATCAGTTAGCGCAGGCACAAGACGCCTTGGCGCAAGCACTCGCTCTTGACGGGACGCTTCCAGAAACGCATCTCGTTCTGGGCGAGCTGTACGCGTCGCAAGACCTCCAGGAGGAGGCCGAGACCGAATGGCGCTACGCCGCGACGGCCAGCGACTCACCCGAATGGGTCAAAACCCGGGCCGCAGAGCTTTTGGGTAGCACAACACCACAATAGGTGTCGTTTGTATTCATTTTTTCACACTGAGGAGAAACCAAACATGCGCGTTCCAATCATTGCAGGCAACTGGAAAATGTTCAAGTCCCCGGCCGAGGCCGAGGCCTTTGTCCGAGAACTGGCGCCGCGCCTGGCGGAGTTCAACGCCGTCGAGCGCGTGGTCTGTCCCCCCTTCCTGGCAATTCCGGCGGTTAGCGCTGCATTGCAGGGTACGCCCATCCAGGTAGGAGCTCAGGATGTCCACTTCGAGGATCAGGGGGCCTTCACAGGACGCATCTCCCCCACGATGCTCAAGGGTCTGGTACAGTACATCATCATCGGCCACTCGGAATGCCGCCGTGATATTGGCGACACCGATGAGGTCGTCAACAAGAAGGCTAAGGCAGCCCTGAAACATGGCTTCACGCCGATTATTGCAGTTGGCGAGAGCCTTCAACAGTATGAAGCTGGCGAAACAGAATCCTTTGTCAGTAGCCAGATTCGAGGCGCTTACGCCGGTATAAGCCCAGAAAATGCCCTCAAGACGGTGGTCGCCTACGAGCCAATCTGGGCAATCGGCACAGGCCGGAACGCCAGCGCCGAACTGGCTAACTCGATCGTAGGTGGCGTGGTTCGCAAGACGCTCAGCAACTTGTACGGCACCGCCATCGCCCAGCAAATACGGATCCAGTATGGCGGCAGCGTCAAGCCTGAAAACATGGCCGAATACATCGCGCAGCCCGACATCGACGGTGCACTGGTTGGCGGCGCATCGCTCAAGCTGGACGACTTCACGGCCCTGGTGCGTATCACCGCCGAGGCCGCTGGCTAAGTCTCAGGCCAAGTTATGGACTGGCAAGCCATCCCATGCATGTACTGGATTTGCTGACGCCCTCGATCATCCTGGCTTTGATCCTCTTTCCACTGGTCCATCTGGAACGGTGGATTCACCAGCACCTGTACGGCGTGGGATGGCTGCTTACCCAGAACAAAGAACGCGCCACCTTGCTTTACTATCTCGTCTTTCTTCCCGGCGTCTTCCTCCACGAAACAACTCAATGGCTAACGGCCGGCGCGCTCAAAATCCGTGCCAAAAAGGTAAAATCCTGGCCCAAGCCTCAGAACAACGGCACGCTGCGTTTGGATTTCGTCCAGGTGCAGAAGGCCGGACATCTGGCCAATGCGGTTGTCGGGTTGATGCCCTTTCTTGCAGGCTTGGCCATTGTTCTGTTCATCAGCCAGCGGGTCTTCGACGTGCAGCGCATCCCGATGGCACTTTCGACTGGCGAGATGCCTGCAATCCTGATCGAATTTGAGCGGCTATTCGCGGTCCCGGATTTCTGGTTGTGGCTGTACCTGCTGTTTGTGATCGGAAACACGATGCTCCCCACCGTGTCCGATCGGGCCGAATGGCCGTTCATTCTGGGCATTCTGAGCGTTGGGGTGTTGGGCTTCCTGGCCATTGGCCTGGAAGAAGCCATCCTCGTAACGGTACGAGGTCCAATCACCCTGGCTCTAGATACGCTGGCCAGGGCATTCAGCACGATCCTGGTTCTGGATCTGATTGTCGGTTTCCTGCTGGCTGGTTTTGAGGCTCTGCTCCAGCGGGTCAAGAAGGTTCCGCCCTACCGCTACGCGCGCCCGGTGCAGCGCCGGCCAGAAAAAGCGCTGCCCGGCGGGGATGTTCCCCTGCCTGCAAACGAAACACCGAAGCGAATCACCGAGCGAAAGCTGCCAATTCCGCCGCCACCAAAACCCAAACCGAAATCTATCCCTACAATCACCCAGACTGGTCTGCCAATGGCAGGCGCCTACTCGCGCAGCGTGCTCGCTTCTGATGCGCCTGCGATCTCCGAACCAGCACGCAGCCCTCTCTCGACCTATAACGATCGAGAGCTGTCGGACCAGCCAGAAGAGAAATTGGACAGCGAACCGGAGACGGCCCAGGTCACGGCGACGCCATCGTGGGAATACCAGCGCTCCCTGCTGCCTGGTGATACCTATGACGAGGAAAACGAAACCGAGGACAACATGTTCGACGAGGATTCAGACGACGATGAGGGTGATGACGAACTGCGTTACGAACCTCTAGAAGACGCCCCGTAGAGATTTCTCCGCTCATTCCTGGGATCGGTGGCTCGATCGCCGGGTGAGAATGGCAAATCCGGCCACCACCAGCCCGCCCAACACTACCAGGGCCACCAGCTTGAAGAGTTGGCTCGTCGTGATCAGCGCCAGCACACCAAAACACGCGCAGAAAAGATAGTATCCAGTTACCAACAGCCGGGGATTCACCCCCAGGTCGATGAGGCGGAAATGAAGATGGCCCCGATCCCCCTGGGTTGGAGGCCGGCCATGGATGACCCGGCTGAAAATCTGCCACACGACATCGAGCAGGGGCAATCCCATGACTAACAGGATTGTAGCCGCCTTTGCGCCTCCAATAATGCTCAAGCAGCCCACCGTATACCCTAAGAAAAAGGACCCATTTGTTCCCATGAAGACTTTGGCGGGGGGAAAGTTAAACAGCAAAAACCCTCCCAGCGCGCCAATCAAAGCCAGGGGGAGCAGACTCACGCTGATTTGCGGGGGATTCAGCTTGAAAGCGCTGTTGGCGAAAAGCACTGCGGCAGCGATCAGCGCGACCCCGCCTGCCAGACCATCTACCCCATCCAGCCAGTTGACCGTGTTCATCATCAGGCCAAGCCAGAACAAACTGAGCGTCACGGTGACAACATACGGCCAGGGATCGGTCTGAACCCCGGTGAAAGGGTTGTTCACCGTTTCGATGAAAATTCGGAAGGTGACGGCGATCGCTGCCGCGCCAAGCTGGACGAGATACTGCGGAAGTGGCCCCAACTCGCGAAAATCATCTACAAGGCCACACACGTAAATGAACAGGCCACCGATTAGCAAGCCTGCCAGCCGGACCCATTCCCAGGGATCGAAACGCGGCACCGGCATCATTTGAGCCACCAGTACTGCAACTGTGAAAGCCAGATAGATCGCCAGACCGCCCAGCTTGGGGGTCGGATGTGGATGTTGGTGCCGTCCCCTGGGCCGATCCACAATACCCAACCGCGTACCCAATCGCTGCGACAGGGGAGTTAGCACAGCCGCCAGGATGAAGGCAATCAGGAAGACGGCCAAGTATGAGCCTACATATTGCAAGCTTTCGGGCATCGAATTCCCTTCGTACGTGACAGCAACGACTGGCTTGACTCAAGGGTGCTAGGCCGTGCCAAACTGGCGATCTCCCGCATCGCCCAGACCTGGCACGATGAAACCAGACTCGTTGAGGTGGTCGTCAATAGCCGCCACATGGATGGGTACATCGGGATGAGTCTCGCTCAACCGCTTGATCCCTTCCGGAGCAGCGATAATCCCGATGTACTTGATCCGCTTCACGCCCCACTTCTTGAGCACATCCACGGCCGCGCATGCCGATCCCCCGGTCGCCAGCATCGGATCGAGAACCAGGCAGACCTGTACGGTCGGTTCGACCGGCAGCTTGTTGTAATAGGCCACCGGGCGCAGTGTCTTTTCGTCCCGATACAATCCCAGGTGCCAGACTTGTGCCCCAGGCAGCATCTCCCAGAAACCATTGACCATCCCAAGTCCGGCACGTAGGATCGGCACCAGCCCGATTTCCTCCTGAAGTTGCCATCCATCTGTCTCTGCCAGCGGCGTCTGGACCGTAGTCGAGACGAGCTGTACATCCGCCGTGGCTTCATAACACAGGATAATCGCGATTTCCCGCACCAGTTCCCGAAACTTCCGATGATCGGTATCTCTGCTTCGTAGATGGGAGAGTTTGTGCCTGAGCAAGGGATGATTTGAGACAAACACAAGAGGGTCGGTCACGCTGCGCTCCTTTCCTGCGAGTCTGGTCGATTGTACGGAAGCCCCAATCCGCTGTCAACGTATTGTCGGCAAATACGTTGCGCCCCAGTCTGCTCTCGTTATACTTACAGAATATCGAATTCGAGAGAAATCCTGATGAGTAATGCCTCCCGGCTGAGTACGGGCCAACATCGCCCAGAAGACAAAAGAAACGTCGCGCTGCGTCCCCAGAATCTCAATGAGATCACCGGCCAGTCGCGCGTGGTTGAGAATCTTCGTATTCTCATCGCAGCGGCCGTACAGCGCAAGGAGGCTCTCGATCACACGCTGTTCTATGGCCCACCTGGGCTTGGCAAGACCACCCTTGCTCACGTGATCGCGAATGAGCTAGGCGTCAACATCCGCATCACCGCAGGCCCCTCAATCGAGCGCGCTGGTGACCTGGCTGCCATCCTGACTCATCTTAAGCATAAGGACATCCTGTTCATCGACGAGATCCACCGGCTCGGCCATGCGGTTGAGGAAGTCCTTTACCCGGCCATGGAGGATTTCGCCCTGGATATCGTGATCGGCAAGGGGCCGGCCGCCAAGAATGTGCGGCTCAACCTCCCCCGCTTCACAGTCATCGGGGCGACGACCCGTCTGGCGCTTCTGACCGCCCCACTCCGCGCGCGTTTTGGTGCGGTTTACCGGCTGGATTTCTACGATCTCGAGTCCATGATCCAAATTGTGAACCGGGCCGCATCGATGCTTGACACCTCTATCGACTCACCGGGCGCGGTTGAAATCGCCCGCAGAGCGCGTGGAACCCCCAGGGTTGCCCTGCGGCTGCTCCGCAGAGTGCGAGACTTCGCCCAGGTCCGTGGCAATGGCCAGATCACGCTGGAACTTGCCTCGGAAGCCCTGGATTTGATGGACATCGATCCTCTGGGACTGGATGATATTGACCGGCGTGTGCTCAGGACAATTATCGAGAAATTTGGCGGCGGTCCGGTTGGGCTGGAAACCATCGCCGCATCGATCAGTGAAGAGTCAGACACCATCATGGATGTCTATGAACCGTATCTACTCCAATTGGGCTTCCTGGATCGTACACCGCGAGGCCGGGTAGCCACGCCGGCCGCCTATGCCCATCTGGGTATCCCATTTGCTGCCGGGCCGTCGCAACAGCCATCGTTGTTTTAGAGGAACCTGTTCCGATGGATCTTCAAGCACTGGGTCGCATCCTGATTGCCAGCAGTCTCGGCCTGGCACTGATAGGGGTGCTGCTTGTTCTGTTGGGCCGCATTCCATTCTTCGGCAATCTACCGGGGGATATCCGTATCCAGACCGGCAACCTGTCCTGCTTTGTTCCCCTGGGCAGCATGCTGATCATCAGCATCGCCCTGACCCTGCTTCTGAATATCCTTGCGCGGCTCATCGGCCGCTAATCGAACGAACCGGATTCGGCTTTCATGCACCTCAGTGATTTCAGCTATGATCTTCCGCCTGAACTGATCGCACAGACACCGATTGAGCCTCGCAATGCCTCCCGGTTGCTAGTTGCGCCACGCCAGGGAGCCTTCGAGCACAGGCACTTCAGCGATCTACCCGAATACCTGCGTCCTGGGGATGTTCTTGTCCTGAACCAGACAAGGGTGATACCCGCCCGCCTCCAGGGCGCCAAATACCCCACGGGTGGCGCGGTGGAACTTTTGCTACTCAGGCAGCAAGATCAAACCACCTGGACCGCGCTAGTTGGAGGCAAGCGCGTGCGATCCGGCACCAGAATTGTCATCTCCGGGGAAAATGGTCCCGCCGCAACCGCCGAAATCATCGCGGAATTAGACGGCGCACAGCGCCTGGTCCGGTTCGATGTCCCACTCAACGATATCCTGGGCATCGCTGGTGAGATTCCCCTCCCGCCCTACATCCACCAACCGTTGACCAACCCGGAACGTTACCAAACTGTCTTCGCCCGCTATGACGGCTCGGCGGCGGCGCCAACCGCAGGGTTGCACTTCACAGGTGACATGCTGATCGAGTTGCAACAGTTGGGAATCCGGTTTGCCTATTGTACACTTCACATTGGGCTGGATACCTTTCAACCTGTACGGGTTGAGGACATTGAGCAGCACCAAATGCACAGCGAATGGGCCACGCTTTCCGCGCGCGATGCGCAGCTCATCAACGCAGCAAAACTGGCAGGAGATCGTGTCATCGCCGTGGGAACAACCGCAGTCCGGACACTAGAGACGGCAGCAGTCATCAGCGCGGGAGGCGATCCATTAAATGGGCAGATGCCGCCCGACGACTTTTGTCCCTGGCGGCCTGTCATTGCCTTTGAGCAGGAAACCCGCCTGTTCATCCGGCCCGGCTTCCGATTTCGCGCGATCGATGGCATGATCACGAACTTTCACCTTCCCCATTCGACTCTGTTGATGCTGGTGAGCGCGTTTCTGGGGCGTGAAAGAACATTGCAGGCTTATCGGGCTGCCATTGAACAGCGGTATCGGTTTTTTAGTTTTGGGGATGCAATGCTGATCGTGTAAGCTACGTCTCGCGCAGCCAGGAGAGCAGCCGCTCGATCACATTCCGCTTCTGGGCCGCAAGTTGACGATATTCGCTCTGCATCTGGTCGGTGAGCCGGTCGAGTTCGTTGACCTGCATGCGCGCACCGTTGACCAACACCCAGCCAGCGCCCAGATCTCGCAATTCACGCGGATCGCGTTGGTAGAGCTTGCGATAGGCTTGTTGATAGCGTTTCATCGCAGTCTGGGCATCCATGGGTTTATCCTATAGCATTGACGCTTGTCTGGTCTCGATTCTGAGCTAAACTCCTAATCAAGACTGTTTTACTCAACAGTGAAACGCGAGTTTGTTGAAGGGCTCATATCTATTATCGAGTAATTTTCCGCGAATAGCAACTGTTTCCGGAAGCTCCGGACAAAGAGATGGTCGACCATGTCAAACAACCAGTCAGAATTCACGATCTCGGATTATGACAAGACTGCGGATTTCCTCCGGGAGAGAACATCCTACCGCCCTCAGATCGCTCTGATCCTGGGATCGGGCCTGGGTGGTCTGGCGGATTCCGTCGAAGGCGCGGAGATCATCCCGTATCCCGACATTCCGAATTGGCCGCTATCGACCGTGGTAGGGCACAGTGGCAAGCTCATCTTCGGCAAACTACAAGACCAGGCCGTCATGGTCATGCAGGGCAGAGCGCACTTCTACGAAGGCTACAGCATGGCGGCTGTGACTTTTCCGATCCGGGTGATGCGGAGATTCGGAATAGAAACGCTTTTTGTCACCAACGCTGCGGGAGGTATCGATCCGGCCTATGCGGCTGGAGACCTGATGCTCATCCAGGACCACCTCAACCTGCCCGGCCTCGCAGGCAATAATCCGCTGCGTGGGCCAAACCTGGAGGAATTCGGCACACGCTTTCCCAGCATGACCAGCGCCTACGATCGCGACTTGCGCCAACAGGCCCGCGACGTCGCCCGTGTGGCCGGTATCTCCCTGCACGAAGGAGTCTACTGCTATCTATCCGGACCAACGTTCGAGTCTCCAGCGGAAATCCGCATGCTTCGCCTCCTGGGGGCCCAGGCGGTTGGTATGTCGACCGCCCCAGAAGTGGTCGTGGCCGTTCACAGCGGCATGCGGGTGCTGGGAATTTCCGGCATCACCAACAAATGCATCACCGATCCCGACTCGGAAGCCATCCCGAACCACGAGGAAGTGCTGGAGGCTGGCAAGACGATCGTTCCGAAACTGACCACGATCCTGCTCGGCATGCTGCAACGGCTGTAAGGTCCGCCGCCGGGAGCTAATCATGGAATCTCTGGTCTTTTTTCTGGAACAGATCGCGGTTGGCCTCTACATTTTGTGTGGCGCGGGATTTGTGCTAGCGATGCGGGCCTACATTCTGGGGAAAGCCGCGCTGGCAGAGTCTCAGTTCGAGCTTGAACGAGAGTTGGCTCGTTTTCGCACGGCGAACGCAGTCACGGTCATGGTGATTCTGGTCGAGATCGCCCTTGGTGTGTTTGCGACAGCCCAGGTGGTTGCCCCAACCCTTCGTGAACAGCCCCCTCAGCGCCTCGCAATCGCCTTGAGCGCCGCCCAGGAGACTCCTTTTGCCACGGCCGGGCCGGATGAAATTGCCAGTACCCCCCTGCCAGATTTCTCTCAGGGAGTCGAAATTCAGGGTCTTGAGGACCAGCTCAATCTTCAGCCAATGGCGACGCCCACTTTGACACCAACCCCCGTCGGCACCATTATCCCAGATGTCCCTGCTCCGCTCGGGTGCGACACAGAAAATGCCTTTCTCCGCGTCCCTGTCAATGGCATGGTCGTCTTTGAGGCGACTAAGATCCTCGGCGGCGCGAATACGACAAACTTTGCTTTCTATCGCTTTGAACTGAACGGCCCCAGCACCAACAATACTTGGTCAC
>CAZHMJ010000086.1:10696-16582 GCA_964533805.1 uncultured Anaerolineae bacterium
GGTGAATTGGGGCAAATCCTTCCGGCGCAGTTGATTCCTGGCGAATATCGCTTTGCGCTCAAGGTCTTCGATATTACCAGTACGCAGCAAGCGTCATGCACCATCACGATCATCATCAGCGAGCCAATCCCCACGGTCACGCCCATTCGTGAGCCATGAGACCGCGTGCGCGACCAGCTATCCAAGGCCAGCCTTACGCAGCGCCATCCGATATTCCTCCGGCGTGTCAATGTCAGCCAGGATGCTGTCTGAATTGACGTTGACGTAGGCGATCTCGGGTTCATGGGCGTTAAGAAGATCGCGCGGAGATTTGCCCTGCGGTAAGTCGAGGAGTTCCTGCCAGTATCGCCGCCCAAACAGGACGGGATGGCCACGCCTCATCTGAAAACTAGGCGCGACAATACCACCTTGTCCGGCCGCGTAGGCGTTGAGCACTTCGGCGATCACACGCCCTTGGATTTGTGGTTGATCGCCGAGCACGACCAGACACGCATCATACCGATCGCCAAGGGCGCGAATCCCTGTTTGGAGGGACGAAAGCATCTCTCCCTGCTCATAATACGGGTTGTAGGCGGCTCTCGCCCCATACCGAACTGCGATCTTCTCCACCTTCTGCGCATCCCGGCCGGTCACCACTACGACGTCATTCAACCGAATCGCGTACAAACGTCGTAGAATCGCTTCAAGGACAGTCTCACGACCCCAGGGCAGCAGTACTTTGAGATCACCCATCCGGCTGGATTTTCCTGCGGCGAGGACAATGGCCGCCGTCGGGCGACGCACCTCATGCACCGGATCCGACGCCTGAGCCTCGGCCAGAACAACACTGCGAATCCGAGGCGACTGGAGCAGCAAACTGGCGATTAATCTCGCGCGCCGCTGAGTGATGCTACCCGCCTGAACTTGGTTGATCACTACATCGACCGGTACATGAGGCGCCACCCCCTGCAACCCAAGACTTTCGTGGCGCAGTACGCTGGCCATCCAGGGCCACAACACCGGTGCACCTTCGGGGTAGCCGAACTGATCAATGATGGCATCGGCGTTGTAAACATGATCCCGATCCAGAGGTTTGCCCAGAGCATTGATACCCACCACGAGCAAAACACGAGTCGTCTCAGGTGGAATCACGGGTTCGTGAGGATAAGGGGCCTTGAAGGGTAGTCGACGCGAGCCATCCGCTTCGATCAACATCACATCACTGCTGACGCGATCCAACAAGGACCTGAGCGCCTCGACAGCAACACCCAACGCCTTGTCGCGTTCAAGCCGGTCATAGATGAATACGAAGCCTTTTCGCTCCAGCGCATTGGAAAGCGGCTCGAAGCCCACCGGGGCACCCCAGCGCATAGCCAGCGGCGCCCTGGCGATCTCCGAGGCCGCGACACGGGTCGTTGTCGTGGCGAGCACGCGCCAACCGCTCTCGCTCAACTCGTGTCCAAGTCGGAAAAGCGACGAGGTTTTCCCCCCTGCCCCGATAATCGAGATGACCTCACCGCGCTGAATACGCAGCGCATCGCTCAGTTTCACTGCTGGCCCTACGCCATCACCAGGTGTCTGAAAACCTCGGAAGAGAGAATCGCTTCGACAACCCCACCAGCCACAGCCAGCGATTTGTCCGAAATCGTAAAGCAGTATTTGGTCACAGCCCTGGGATCGATATCACCTATCTTGACCCCTCTGCAAACGGGCACGGATGGGTGGATTAGCCCGCGCAACAAGCCTGAGACCTGGGCCACAATCACCTGCCCATCGACCGAACCCACGACATCCCCGGCCGTCACACGCTCTCCGATCTGGAAATGGGGTTTCAGAAATCCATCACAGGGTGCATACAGCACCCGCTTTTCGGCGGCACCGCCGATCTCGCCAGGGACATGAGTATCGGGTTCGGCCATCCCCTGCCATAGAACTCGTCCCAAGGAATGGCCTCGATTCGTCTCGATGACCGCGTGACAATCGCCACCCGCTTCATGCCCCGGCCCAAGAGCCACAACCAGCGGGGCTTGCGAACGTTCCAGCCCTTCGGCGGATTTCTTCATCCGGGCATCGACCAGAATATGCGGTAATAGTTGCTTCCGCGCCTCGTCATCTTCATCGACGATGACTGGGATCTCGCCAACTTGCAGGACTGACGTCACGCAGTCAGGGCTGTCTGTCCTGCGCGCCGTCAGCCCTTCCAATACGACCGTGCCCTCAAGCGCGGCCATCCCAAAACACACGGTCCGGCGAACGCAGAGTGGCCGCGCCAGTTCAGTGACGATGACCGAAAAGCCTGCCCGGTGCAACCGGTAGATCACGCCGGAACCCAGATCGCCTCCGCCTCGAACTAGAACACGAACCTGGCTAAACAGTGATTCCAATACCATGCTCCCTCAAATGAGCAACGACGCGCGCTGGTGTCAGCGGTATATCATCGAACCAGATGCCTGTTGCATCTTTGACGGCTGCCGTCACGGCCGGAGCAAGCGGCAAATAGGGCATTTCCGCCATACCGCGTGCGCCCCAGGGGCCAATTGGGTCAGGATATTCCAGCAAGATCGACTCGACGCTTTCCGGCACATCGAGCACGGTTGGAATCAGATAGGTCGACAGATACGGATTGAGGATTCGGCCATCCTTGACCATCAAATCTTCCATGGTGGCATATCCTTGGGCCTGGACCACCGCGCCTTCAATCTGGCCCTGCACAAGCGCGGGGTTGACTGCTCGCCCAACGTCATCGGCACAATACACGCTGACAAGCCGGACATGCCCGGTCTCGATATCGACCTCGACTTCGACGGCCTCGGCTACATACCCATAGCTGAAGTTGGGCTCGCTACGCCCGGTCTCCGGATCATACGGAGTCGTTTTGGGTGGCCAGTACTGATATGTACCAGTGGCTGGCCGTTCCTCCGCTTTCCAGGCCTGCAGGGCAAGCGCCGCAGCTCCCCGAATAGCATTCCCGGCCATAAACGTCATCCGGGACGCGGAAACACTGCCGGAATTCAGGGTCTTTGCTGTATCCGACGCGACGAGGGATATCTTCTCCAATGGAAGGTCGAGCGCCTCGGCCGCCATCTGTTGTAGCACAGTGTGCACACCCTGTCCCACCTCAGCAGCCGCATGCCGGACAACGGCTTGCTCGATCCGATCCGTGCCGTGCAGTTCCACGATCGCCCAGCAATTCTCCGGGGCGCCAAAACTGAATCCAACGTTCTTGTAGGCACAGGCGATCCCAATTCCGCGTCGCTTGGTGGAATCTTCCGGCTGGCGTGCGCCATCGCTCACCCAACCGTCACCCGCTTTTTTCCAGAAACTCTTCGCGGCGCAGGCCTGCACAACTTCGGCGATAGAGACACCCTTGGGGATCGGGCTTCCCACTGAAAGCAGGCTGCCCTCGCGCAGGACATTGATCTCCCGAATCCGCACCGGATCCATTCCCAACGCCTCCGCCAGCTTATTCATCTGTTGCTCGGCTGCGAATGCACCCTGAGGCCCTCCAAACCCGCGGAAAGCTCCTGTAGGAATGTTGTTGGTATAGACAGCCCTGGTATCCACATGGACGTTGGGAATCTCGTAGGGACCGGTCACCATCAGATTCGCATTCCCCATGACCTTGGTGGAGGTATAACAGTAAGCACCAGCATCCCCCAAGACTTCAGCTTCGACTGCAACAACCCTGCCCTCGCGGTTGGCTCCCCATTTCGTCCGGATTGTTACCGGATGACGTTTGTGATGTGCCAGAATAGACTCTTCGCGGCTCCAGATGATCTTCACGGGCCGACGTATCTTCCACGCCGCAAGCGCCAATACGATCTGGACGGACATATCCTCCCGGCCGCCAAATGCCCCACCGATGGCAGGATAGATGACACGCACCTGATCCAAGGGGAGATTCAGGGCATGAGCGATCTGGTCCTGATCCTTATGGGTCCACTGGCCCGCGACCAGGACGGTCACCCGTCCTTCATCATCCAGGTACCCCAGTCCTGCTTCTGGCTGGAGATAGGCATGTTCCTGCCACCGGGTGGAATACGTGCCTTCTACCACGACGTCTGCTGCGGCCCAACCGGCAGCCATGTCCCCCTTGCGAATCCGGTAATGGCACACCGTATTCCGGGGTGTGTTGGGATGAAGCTGCGGCGCGCCTTCCGCCAGGGCCTCGAAGACATCGTTCACAATCGGTAGGTCTTCGTAATCAACCTCGATCAGGTCCCGCGCCGTAGCTGCGACTGCCTCAGTCTCCGCAATAACCAGGGCGACCTGATCGGCGTAGCACCGTACCACATCCGCCGCTTCCTTGGTGCTCCCCAACCCACACAGCACAGGTTGATCGGGCATGCTGAGGCCATATTCGTTGACGGGCACATCTTTTGCGGTCAGCACGGCGACGACACCGGGGACTGCTTCGGCCACGGCAGTATCAAGACGGGTGATCCGGGCATGCGCACGATCTGAATAGCGAATCTTCATCCAGAGCTGACCTGCCATATTCACATCACCGGGATAGTCTGCTCGCCCCGTCACTTTGGACAGCGCGTCGGTTCGCAGCACACTTTGCCCAACGATCTTGGTCTGTTCAGTCACAGCGGCTACCCTCTTCCCGCGCAATCAAGCATCTTCTTCCGCGAAAAACACCACGTCGTTCGCCAAAGAAACCGGCGTTTGCCGTAAACGATTTAGCTCCTGGCCGATCACCCGGCGTAGAATGGCGATTGCGGCAGCGTAAGTCGGATCGACACCGGCGTAGCTCAGGCTGCCTACCCCAAGGTTCTTGCCCTTGGTCATCGGCGTATCAGATACGTAGTGCAAGAAACCCACGTCGAACGGAGTCCCGTACAGGTTAACAATCTCGTTGTACGGGTGGCGTTTGGGTCTCACCGCTTCGTAGATGGCCGACAGGTAGGGACCAGCCTCCATTTCGATGTCGGTGTACCCTTCCCTATAAAATACATCCATGTACCGCGGGTTCTGAAGGAACGTCCCCCGCGAACTGACGGCCTTCTGATTATCAAGCACTGTGCCGCCCGTCAGAAAGGGCGCCACATCGCCCGCAGCAAAACAGTTCCCAAAAAGATACGTGTTCTGTGAATGCTCGTCATGTACCACATTGGGGATCACGATGTCGCCTACCCGGCTGTTGAGCGAGGCCGCCTTACCCATCACGTACACGCCCAGCAGAACGCCCACCTGGTAAGCGACTTCATTCAGCAGTTCATAGGCTGCCATGCCAAGCGGATAGTCGATGTTGACAACGAGCGCATTGCTGCCGGTCAGTAGCTCAATTCCAGGCATGCAAACGCGCGGGTCAAGCCACTCCAACGACAATCGCTTCAGGTCGATCACCTGCACTTCGACATCGAAACCACGCCTGCTCGGCACGCGGTAGATACCAATCCTGGTCTCGTCCTCCGCCACTTGGCGGCTGACATCACCCCCACAATCCTGCACATACTTCTTCATGACGTAGTACAGCAGGTTGTTGTGATTACGCAAATCCTGCTGAGTCAAAATGAACTCGTACTCCTCAAGCAAGATTTCTTGTTTGGACTCACGCAGATAGCTCAGGAGCTCCGCTTCATGCCGAACGGCATACCCGGTCAGAAGATTCGGCAGAGCATGCACGTTGCTCGATACGAAATACACCGGGCGCTGCCCCAGGTGGATTCCATGGACTTTAACGCTTCGATCGAGATGTTCCCACCAGCGACTCGTCGCCTTGCGATAGTGGGCCAGCGAGCCGGACAGCAGTTGAAGCGAAAGATGCTTGGAATTCTCCGCCATGACTCGCAAGGTGGGAACAAAAAGATCCCCCCAGGCGCTGTGCAGTCGACGCACATCTTCCGGGGGCAGGCGCAGCCCACGTGCCAGGAATTCTGTTGACGACTGGCCACGAGAGTG
>CAZHMJ010000087.1:0-11908 GCA_964533805.1 uncultured Anaerolineae bacterium
TAGCCCGCGACCTGGCAGCGATGAGACTGCTGGCGCGGGTGATCCAACCGCCACCATTGCCAGTCTCGTAACCACGTTATTCTGTAGTCCTACCGCTGCCAGGGCATCATCCACTCAATTGCATACAAACAAACCGGGCCGCGTCGACGCGGCCCGGCTGCATGCTGGCCTGGCTCCAACCCGGCAGGATTACTTCACGGCTCCGCGCGTCAGGCCAGAGACGATGGCTCGCTGCCCGAAGAGGATCAGAATCAGCACCGGCACGATCATCAGCACGCTCATCGCGCTCATCAGGTCCCACGGGCGCGACGCGCCGATCGCCTCGCGCCCCAGCGACACCAGACCGACGCTCAGGGTCTTGGTGTCGTTGCGCGTGGCGAAGATCAGCGGGTAGAGGAATTCGTTCCAGCCGTTAATGAAGTTGATGATCAGCATCGTGGCCAGGGCCGGGCGCATGGCCGGCATGACGATCCGGGTGATCGTTTGCCACAGGGTCGCGCCGTCGATCAGCGCGGCCTCTTCCATCTCCACGGGAATCTGGTTCACGAACGAGACCATGATCCACACCGTGAACGGCGTCGTGATGCTGGCCTCGAGGATGATCAGCCCGATGTAGGTGTTGTTCAGGTGCAGAGTATTGTACGTCTCCCGGATCGGCACCAGCAGGGCGACCTGGGGCAGCGCGACGGAGAGCACCAGCCCCAGGAAGACCAGGTTACTGCCCGGAAAGCGCAGCCGCGCCAGACCGTAGCCCGCCATGGCGCTGAATGCGGTGGACATCACGGTGCTTCCGATCGCGAAGATCAGGGAGTTGAGGTAAAAGCGCCAGAATGGGATGGCGTTCATCATGTTGGGGTAGTTTTCCAGCGTCGGATTCTGCGGGAAATACTGGGGCGGCGTCTGGAAAATCTCGTAGCGCGGGGTGAATGAGGACGACACAATGAAATAGAACGGGAACAGCCAGACGAAAGCGAAGAGGATGAATCCCAGGTAGGTCAGGATTTTGCCGCGGTTGCGGCGCAGGAATGTGATCATCTTGGCGGCTCCCTTTAGATTTGCACTTCAACCCGGCGGAACACATACAGCCCGATCCCCCCAAAGACCGCGACCACGAGGAACATCACGACGCTGATGGCCGAGGCGTACCCATAATTCAGCGTCGCGACCTGCTGCTGGATCATGTAGGCCAGCACGCTGGTGGAGAAGCCGGGGCCGCCGGAGGTCATCGCGTAGGGCAGGTCGAAGACGGAAAGCTGCCAGACCATCATGTACATGCCGATCGTGACCGTTAGCGGCATGATCAGCGGCAGGGTGATCTTCCAGAAGGACTGCACGGGATTGGCCCCGTCCACCCGCGCTGCTTCGTACAGTTCCTCCGGCACACCTTGCAGCCCGGCCAGGATCGAAATCGCGACGAACGGGGTGCTCTTCCAGACGTTGACGATCAGAATGGCTACCCGCGCGCCGACCGGGTCGATCAGCCAGCTAAACTGAATACCCAACCGGCTCTGGAGATCGGTGATCCAACCGTAGGTGCCATCGAACAGCCAGCGCCAGCCGAGCGCGGCCACGACCATCGGGATCGCCCACGGGATCAGGTTGATCGTGCGCGCCAGGTTGCGCAGCCGGAACTTGGCATTGAGCAGGGAGGCGACCAGGACTCCGAAGACCAACTGGAGCAGCGTGGAGCCAAATACGAAGATCAGGGTGAATTCGATGCTGCTCTGGAAGACGAGATCGCCCGCCAGCTTCTCGAAGTTGCCCAGGCCCACGTATTTCTGTGGCGGAAAGGCCGGGTTGTATTCCTGCACGCTGAGCAGGATGGTCTGGATGAACGGGTACAGGGTCGTGAACAACCGCAGCAGCACCACCGGCAACAGCAGCAGGGCGGCTGCCAGATAGCGGCGCTGGTTCAACGTCATGCCTTTTCGCCTGGGCTGCGCGACAGGCTGCACTTGGTCCACACTCTGGGTCACTTGCCGCTCCTTTGAGGCCGGTGCTTCGGGGTCAGCTGGCGGAGCGCCACTCCCGGCCCGAAGACTGCCGGGAGAGGCGCACACTCAAGTAGACTATTCGCCCAGCGCGGCAACCAGTTCCTTGCTGGTGGCGAGCGCTTCCTGCAGGGTGGCCTGTTTGGTGAAGTACAGCGACAGGCCATCCTCCACCGCGACCTGGGCCTCGGCGGCACGCGGGTGATACGGGCGCGGCTTGATCGCGCCGGCATCGGCGTACATCCCCATCGCGCCCACCAGCACGTTGTCCGGCATGGCGGCCAGGATCGACGCGCGCGGCATGATGAACCAGCTCTGGCCGGCGGCCAGCTTGGGCGCGACCTCGACCGAGGTGATGTACTTGATCAGCTCCTTGGCGCCATCCGGGTTCGGCGCGAGGGCCGGAACCGTGAAGCCCCAGCCGCCCCACCAGCTTCCTGGTCCGCTCGGCCCGGCCGGCGGCAGCGCGATGGCGACCTTGTCCGGGCTGTACCAGGCGGTGTTGCCCTCGGCGACGCTCTGGAAGAACGGCCACTGGCGCATGAACACGAGCTTGTCGTCCATGTAGAGCTGGTTCTGCTGGTCGTAGTTCATGTTGATGCTGTCAGGCGGGAAGATCTTATAGGTGTTCAGCATGTCGTAGAGCAGCCGGGCGGCCATCGCCGTGCCGTCATCCAGCATGAAGATCTGGCCGTTGGTCTGGCTGGTCAGGTACGCGAGGTAGACCCACATCAGCCCGCCCCGGCTGATGGCATCCGCCGTGGCCCACACGCCGTTGGCGGAGTCCGTGACTTCGATGCCCTTCTCGACCATTTCTTCCCAGGTCTTGGGGGCGTCGCCGATCAGGTCCTTGCGATAGAAAAAGTAGGCCATCGCGAACTCGTGCGGCACGCGGTACATCGCGCCATCAAACCCGTGCCACAGCGGGAACGCGTCCTTCATGCCCTGGGGGAAGTCATCCCAGGTTTCCTGGGGGATCACGTCATCCAGCGGCATCAGCCAGCCCGCGCGGGCCAGGACGGGGCCGCTTTCGTCCGAATCGCTGACCACGTCCCAGGGGCTGTCTCCGGCGGCGTAGGCGGTGCTGACCTCGGTCAGGTGCTCGACCCCGGACGAAACGCCGGTCTCAAGCTGGACGGTCAGGCCGGTGGCGGATTCGAAGTCCGGCAGGACGGCCTTGAGCGCGTCATGAGCGAAGGCCTGAATCTTCAGAACAACGGTATTCTGGCGGCGGCGGTTGATCACCCACGGGCCGCTGATCTTCGGGGTCAGGGCCAGGGCTGCGGCGGAACCGGATGCCTTCAAGAAACTGCGGCGAGACATGGACATTTTTTACTCTCCTCCTGATTAAGTCTGACTGGCGACTATCTATATGAGGCGAGATGGTGGTTTTCCGGCGATAGACACCTCCTTGCGTAGCCGTGTTCGATTCTCACGAAAGCTCAGGACGCAGCTCGCAGGTGACGATCTGGCCACCCCGAACTGATAGGGTCACACGATGGCGGTCGGACGTATCCAGGACTTCCTGGCGCTCCTCGTTCAGGTTGAGGCGGTAGGCGGTCAAGATCGGCCGCCAGCTCGTCAGGCTGGCCGTGACCGGCCCGGCGGTGGGGTTGTAGAAGCGCACGATCACTCCCTGTCCATCCGCGCTGCGCCGCACCGCGCTCAGAATCAGACTGTCCGGCTCCAGCGACAGGAAGCTGAGGCTGTCTGGGTTGCGCCCTTCGCGCGGCCAGGGGATGGGCTTGGCGACCTGGTTGTACCAGTCCAGATCGACGCCGATGAAGGGCATCTCGCGCAGTTCCATGCCCTCGTGAGTGTCGGCGCGGGCCAGATGCAGGGGGGCGGTGTAATTGCGGGCGAAGCGCTGGACGGCCTGCCAGTCCCCTGCGTGGGGCAGGATGGCGTATTCGAAGACATGTTCGCCGGGGCACTGCGCGCCCGGCGCGGGCAGCAGTGGCCCGGCCGCGACATGGCGGTTGCTGAGGTCATCCCGCGAGAGCCAGCCCACGCAGCGCAGCAGGGTCAGGGCGAGGCGTGTACCGTGGCTGGCCCGTTCCACTTCCACGCAGGGCAGGCCCCGGTTGAGGATGGCCAACCCGCGCCGGCCGTCGCTCAGGTCGGTGAAGGCCCGCTGATGCATCAGCGGGGTGGGGTCTTCCACCCAGCCTTCCGAGGCGGGCAGTTCGATGTCACGCGCGCTGATCTGGAAGGCCGCGTCGACCCAGGCCTGGTCAGGCACGAGGTCGGTCGGGAAAGTCACGGTCAACTTGTGATCCTGGGCGCGGTTGTCCACGCGGGTTTCGATGACCAGCCCCGGCTGGTCGCGGTACAGGGTCAGAGTCGACTCGATCGGCAGATCAACCCGCCGATCGGATCGATGCTGGCGGTCGGCGGTGAGCGCTTCGGGGATGGAGAGCGTCTGGCTGACCCGGAACTCAATCAGGGCCGGCCCGGCCGCGACCATCTCGATCCGGGCGGGCTGGCCCTCGCTGCTGACCGTGGCGCTGTGCGGGCAGGGGCAATAGCTGTACTCGTCTCCGGCGTCGTCCACATCGAAGAAGCGATGCAGGCCGGGGTAGACGGCCCCAGTTTGTTTGTCGGTCACGGTCAGGCTGCCATCGGGTTCGATGGTGAAGGCCAGGAATGCGTTCTCCGCGCCGTTGACCTGGCAGCGCAGATCGCCGGCCGGGGCTGAGTCCGGCTGGCCGGGCTGGGCATAGACCGTGGTGTAACCGCAGGCGGGCACCTCGACCGGGAAGGCCACGCTCACCCGCCGTTTGCGGTTGGGCTTGAGCGTCTCCAGCCAGACTTTTTCCTCGCTGCCCAACACCTGGACCGGGATCAGGTTGCCCTGCCCATCGACCAGCTTGAACTGCTGCGCGGTCGGGTCGTCGAAGTCGAAATCGATCGTCCCGGTGGCGACTTCGGCGCGCGGCCAGCCCAGCGGGTTGTAGACCAGCACCGGCGTGCCGGGCTGGGCGGTGAAATCGGCCTCCCGCGCGAGCTGACGAAGGCTGTCTCGCACCAGGATCGTCCCGATCTGCTCGGCCTGGCTGAAACGATACAGCATCTCGTCGTGGACGGGGTCGATCCCGCTGCCATAGATGTCGTCGTGAGGGTGATTCTTGAGCAGCCAGCGCCAGGCCGTCCAGAGCAGGTCGGGCGTCCCGGCGGGCGGATTGGCCCCGCCCAGCCAGGCGAAGGCTGTCAGCGGCTCGGCGTAGCGCTCCAGCAGGGTTTCGACCCGGTGGTTGATCTGCTTGAGGTAAATCCGGGTGGAGTAGACGCCCTGCAAGATCTCGGAATAGCGGCCCCAGCGGAACTCGCCCTGGAACTCCGGCAGGTCGACTCCGGCGGCCCGCACCTGGGCGAGATGATCGCCCAGCGTCGCGTGGCGAAAAGTCACGTCCGGGAAATTCTCTTTGGCAAGCTGGATCAGGGCGGGGAGGCAGGGCTGGGCTTCGGCGTGATCGATGCCGTTCATCAGCAGCCGGGCCGGGGTGTTGGACAGCGGCTCCAGCTTGTCCAACGCGCTGTGTATTTGCTCCAGGCCCATCTGCCAGTCGAACACCATCTGGGACGTATCGCCCCAGCGGATCGGAAAGCCGACATTGGACAGGTTGTGGTAGCCCCACGGCATCCAGATCGCCAGGACGGCCGAGCCATCGGCGGCGATCCAGTTGAACTCGGTGCCCAACGCGTCGGCTTCGCTGCCAATCCCGCGCCAGAAGAAGGCCGAGTCGATGCCGAACCCCTGCAAAATCTGAGGAAGCTGGGCGATGTGGCCGAACCCGTCCGGCACGTAACCGGCCTTCATTACCCCGCCGTACGATTCGCCCATGCGGTGGCCGAGCATCAGGTTGCGGATCAGGGCTTCCGGGCTGACCAGGAATTCATCCGGCAGAACGTACCACGGCCCGACGCTGATCCGCCCGGAGCGGGCCAGGGTCTGGAGCAGGGCGGCCCGGTCGGGGCGGACTTCCAGGTAATCCTCCAGGATCGAGGTCTGGCCGTCCAGCATGAAGAAGCGGTAGGCCGGGTCGGTGTCCAGCAGGTCGACCAGGCGGTCGATCAGGCGCACCAGGCGGGCCCGGTATTCCTGAAAGGGGACGTACCAGGCCCGATCCCAGTGGGTGTGGGGGACGATGGTGACATACTTGCGGTTGCTCATCGGGCCTGCTTCTCCTCGCTGGTGGAAGGCGCGGAAGGAACTCCCCGGAAAGAAGCGGCACCGCTCAACGATAGCGGCCGTAGCGTTCGGCGGCTTCGGTCATGGCATTGATGTTTTCCAGCGGTGTGCCGGGTGGGATGTTGTTGCCGTCCTGGACGATGTAACCCCGGTAGGGGGCCAGCTTCTCAATGGCGATGCGGGTCGCCTCGCGCACCTGCTCCGGCGTCCCGCCGTGGATCAGCATCGGGTTGATGTTGCCGATCAAAACGACCCGGCCACCCATCACCGCGCCGATGTGGTCGAGATCGACCTGGTAACCGAAGCCCTGCAACTCGTGGATGGCGAGATCGTCGCGGAAAATCTCCAGCAGGTGGTCGGTCTTGCCGCACATGTGCAGGCTGAGCCGGCCGTCAAAATGGAAGCGCAGGCGGCGCTCCTCCGGCAGGACCAGGTCGCGGAACATGTCCGCCGAGAGGTTCATCGCCAGGTCGTCCGTCCAGGCGAAGTCGCGCGCGGTGAGCTGCTCCTCTTCCCAGCAGAAGTCCAGGTATTCGATCATCTTGTCGGTGATGATGCGCAGCAGCGCCCGCACGAAATCCGGCCGGTCGTAGCAGGCCGCGAACAGTTCGGTCTGGCCCATCAGGTCGCCCGCCACGCCGAACGGCCCGTCGGAGGTGTGGGTCAGGTTGGGATTCGCGCCGGGGTAGAACACCTCGCCGCCCTTGAAGCGGACCGGGTACTTTTCGGCGACGGCCATCATCGCCCGCCGGAATTCGATCTGGCGGGCGTTGATCCCGCTGTGCACGTAGTCCATCGCCTCCAGGCGGGCCAGGTCGTCCTCGGTTTTGACCCAACCCGGCCCGACCCAGGGGATGTCGTCGTCCGGAAAGACGATCTCGCAGCCCAGGCTGCCGGCCTCGAAGGTGTTCTGGAAGTCCGTCCAGGCCCCAGTCCACGCTCCGGTGATGGCGTAGGCATCCGTGCGCACGTGTTCCATCAGCCACTTCTGGCCGAGGATCTGGGTGCGGAGCATGACCTCCGGATCGGCGTAGTAGTCGCGGAAACGGACGCCTACCTGGGGAACCATCAGGCGGTGGGCGATGGCGGGGATGACCGGGACGCGATCGGGGTCTTCGAAGCGCTTGGCGCGGCTGACGCGCTCCTCGCGCGCAGCCAGCTCGTCCACCGAAACATCAATCTCGATAATCCGGTGCATGATCGATCCATGTATAGACATCAGGGTGTGGAACAGCGAAGATGTATAGACAAATTCATTGTGCCACGAATTCGCTGTCGGCGTCAATCAGATCGATTCGTCCAGAGCCAATGCAGCCTAGGTCGTGGTCAAAACGGTGGGAACAGGACACAGAAAAGGCATCGATTGACCCGGATTTAGAAGGCTGGTGCAAAGTTGATAAAATTCATCTGATAAGGTAGAGTCGATCCGAGCGGGGAGAGATGGTTGGTCTAGACTCTTGGGTTGAGCCTGTGCGGACAGGGGAGTGAGGTATGAGCGCCGAGCGATCGCGCAAAATCAAGATCGAGCAGAACGTGGCTTTTCTCAAGCGGTATGCCTTTCTGGAGCGGGCCTGCATGCGGACTCTGGCCGGCTGGCTGGCCGGGGTGCCGGAGTGGGAGGCCAAGAACCAGATCGGCCTCCATATCTGGGAGAGCGCCACGGCCGTGGACGCTCTCTACGGCCGCCTGCGCGAGCTGCGCGCCCACCAGCCGGAGCGCGGGATCAGCGAAGGGCTGCATACCCTGGCGAGGGAACTCGACCATGCCCAGACCAGCGCCGAAGTCATCGCCAGCGTCTACCTGGTGGTCAAGACGGCTCTGCTGGAGGCCTACCGGGCGCACCTCGACTTGACCTGGGAGGACTTCGACAACCCGACGGTCAAGATCATCAGCGAGCAGATCATCGGGCTGGCCGAGAGTCAGGTCGCCTGGGCGATCCAGTTCTTCCCGGAGGTCAGCGCGCGCTATCCGGGCTGGGAAGCCTGGCGCGACTATATCGCCGGGCTGCTCGTCGCGGATGGCGGCGTGACCGGAGCCCGGCTTCACCTGGCGGCTCCGGTCCGGCCGGAGGGCCATCCCCTGCTGCTGCCCTGGAAGGCATGCCAGCGGATGCCCGGCTGGCCGGTCTTCGACCCCAGCGCCGATGTCGAGCCGGATCGCGCGGCCGAGCCGGAGGCGCACCGCCTGTGGCGCTTCAAGCACTACCTCAACGAGATGACGGCCGCCGAGACGCTGGCCTCGGTGCTGTGGATGACCCCGGAGATGCCCTGGGAATACCAGCTCAACGTGGCCCGCCACCAGTGGGACGAAATCCGGCACAGCCAGCTCGGCCAGACCCGCATCCGGCAGCTTGGGCTGCAAATCGCGGACGTGCCCCAGGTCGTCCAGATTTACAACGTGATGATGACCCTCCCCGCGGTGGAGCAGTACGCCCTGCTCACGACCGTGATCGAGCCGAACGGCATGCCGGAGAAGGTCGCCAACCGCGAACACTGGGAGCAGATCGACGACGAAATCTCGGCGGCGGCGGTCAGTTACGACTGGAGCGACGAGAACTACCACATTCGCTGGGGGCAGAAGTGGACGCCCGTCCTGCTGGAGACCTACGGCTACAAGGAAACTCCGGAGGAGATCAAGGCCCGCACCGAAGCCTGGATGGTGGCGCACACCCCGGTCAAAATGCAGGTCAAAATGGCTCAGGGAGAGTATTGAGCGATCAGCACTCAGCGGTCAGCAGTCAGAAAAAGCAAGAACGGAAGGGCGCCCCAGCGCCCTTTTTCGTTTGCTGCTTCGACACGTGGATGTTTCAGCGCTTTTTCTGACCTCGGCGCGACTGTAGTTTTCGCGATTTCCGGCCTCTGGTCTCCGGTTTCCTGGCCTCTGCTTTTTCTACCCATGTCGAACACTCGTCCTGAAAAAGCTGGATTGAGGTTTGAAGCGGACTTCCACACTCTTTCCAGACCTTTTCACAGCCTTTCCACCACTTCTCCACACGCGAGCGCCAGAATACAGGCAGCGTGTTGGCCCCAATGACTGACACCCGACCTGATTGGATATCCAAAAGGAGATAGGACGATGTTCAAGAAGGCGACCTTTGCGGCGACCGTGGCCGTGGTCTTGATCGGCCTGTTGATCGGCGCGTCGGCGGTCCTGGCGGATGGCGGCGAGACGATCACGGTCTACGATGAGGAGGATGGCTGGGTGACCTGCTTCGCCGACGGGCGGATCAACGGCTGCACACTGGATGCCCCGGTGGCGATCTTCTACACCCGCGAGAGCCATGTGGCGGTGGACGCGTCCGGCGTCCCGGCCTGGAACGACGATGGCACCCCGGCCTATGTGGATGTGGTGACCGGCGTCGAGATGTGGGGTGTCGCGTCGGGCTATGACAACCTGGTCAAGGTCGTGGGCCTGTCGGCGGAGCAAATCCAGGCGGCCGTGGCGGGTGGGACGGACACCATCCTCTCGCAGAGCTACGGCTATACCTTCGGGTACTCGGCCAGCGGTTCCTTCTGGGTTACGGCACCCAACGGTTACAGCTTCGTCTGGAACGGGGCCGAACTCCTCGACTGATAGCTCCGTTTTCTCCCTGTGCCTGTGAGAGAGGTACGGGTCTCCCCCTGTACCTCTCACTTTTTACAGGGTTTCCCTCAAGTCTCCACAACTTCTCCATACCGATTTGCCATAGTGGGTGCGTATCGCCATGTTCAACGTTGGAGGAACGATGCCAACCAAGCAGATGAAGCAGATTGTCCTGGTCCTGTGCGGCGTGCTGGTCGTGACGGCGACCGCCGGCAGCGCGCTGGCCCAGGGCATTCCCGATCAGATTACCTTGCAGACCACGGATTTTTTCCCGAGCGCGCTGGCCTATGACGCCGCCCGCGACCGGTTTCTGGTGGCTGGTGGGAACGACGGCACCGTCTACGCCCTGGGCGGAGATGGATCGCTGACCCCGGTCCTTGTGAGCGAGCAGCCTAACATCATCAGCCTGGAAGTCGACCCAGCGACTGACAGCCTGGTGCTGCTGGTCTCCGATCAGGCCGGGATGTTCGGCGGCATGTTCGGTGGCGGGCCGGCGGGTGGCCAGTCGCCAGCGGAGGGACAACCTCCGGCGGGGGGACAGCCTCCGGCTGACGGTCAGGCTCCCGCGGGTGGTGGACAGCCCCCGGCTGGTGGACAACTCCCAGAGGGTGGGCAGCTCCCGGAGGGCATGACTTTGCCTGAGGACTTCAACCCGTCGATGTGGGTCATGGTCTACAGCCTGGCGGATGGCTCCCTGCTTCGCTCGGCTGACCTGACGGGCGTCGTCGCGGACGGCACCCACCTGGGGAGCGACATCGCGCTCGACGCCAGCGGCAACGTGTACGTGGCCGACCGGCTGGGCGGCGTGATCTACATGGTGGATGCGGCCGGTAGCGCGTACTACATGCAAAACGCGACCCTGAGCGGCCAGGGCATGGGCTTGAGCGGGATCGTGTATGTGAACGGCGCGCTGCTGGTCCACAGCATGCAGGGTGGGCTGTGGAAGATTCCGCTGGATAGCCCGGATAACGTCACGCAGGTGGCCCTGCCGGAGACGCTGACCGCGCTGCGCGACATCGTCGTGGACGCGACCGGAAACCTGGTCGCGCTGACTGGCGGGATGGATCAGACACCGATGGCCGTCGTGCTCACCAGCGCGGACGGCTGGGCGAGCGCCAGCATCGCGAGCCAGGTCGATCTGACCGGCATGGCGACGACCGGCGTGATGCGCGGCAGCGATCTGTACGTCCTGCTGGGTGGCTTCGGCGGCCGGGGCGCTGGCGGCAATCCCCCGGCGAGTACCGATGGCAGCGCCGCCGGCGGCGAAGCGCCGCAACGCGAGCCGAGCCAGCTCGTGAAGGTCAGTCTGGGGATGTAATCCCAGGCAGGCCCGGTGGTGTGCCCGCTTCAATCCGGAGCGGGCATTTTCTTGCCCGGCGCAGGTTTTACACAACGTCTAGATGGCCTCCATAACTTCTCCATAAATGGCCGTCAGAATGGAAACAGCGTCGGGGGAATTGTGCATGCATCGTGAGATCACTGCGTGATGGAGAGTGTTGAATGCGAAAGCTCTTGATTGGGGTGGGCGCGCTCCTGCTGCTGGGCAGCGTGGCCTGGCTGGTCGTCCCGCTGCCTGGAACGGGCAGCGCTCAGACGGCGGCGGCCACGACCCGGACGGCGACGGTGCAGCGAACGACCCTGTACGATACGGTGGAAGGTTCCGGGTCGGTGACGGCCGAGCAAGTTTCCGCGCTGTCCTTCGAGGTGGCGGGCACGGTGACCGAGGTGCTGGTCGAGATGGGCGACGAAGTCACCGAGGGCCAGGTGCTGGCTGTGCTGGACACGGGCGACCTGGAATATGACGTGGAACTGGCCGAGATGTCGCTCCAGATTCAGCAGTCGGAATACAACGAGGCGACCTCGCCGGCCACGGATGAGGAAATCGCCCAGGCCGAGGCCCAGCTCGCCCAGGCGCTCTCTCAACTGGAAGATGCCCAGGCCGACCTCGAGAACCTCGAGGCTCAGCGCCTGACGAGTTGCTCCAGCCTGGATTCGGCCGAGGAAACCCTGGCGGATGCCCAGGCGGCCTACGACGAATACGTGATGACCGGCTACGACCAGGACCCGGCCTTCGTGCCCGATCCCGATTCGAACGAGGCCCAGGCGCTCGCCAGCGCCCAGGAGAACCACGAAAAAGCTGACG
>CAZHMJ010000087.1:11918-16578 GCA_964533805.1 uncultured Anaerolineae bacterium
GCGCAGTGCACGCTCTCCACGAGCACCCTCGGCAGCACCACGGCGCTGGAGATCGCCCAGGCGAACTACGACCAGACGCTGGCCTCGTACAACGACGTGATCGACGGACCGAGTGAAACCGAGATGCTTCAGGCCGAAGTCAAGCTCCAGCAGGTGCAGCTTCAGTTGGAGCAGGCCCAGGACGCGCTGGACGCGGCCACGCTCTATGCCCCTTATGACGGGGTGGTGACCGCGGTCAACATCGTGGTCGGGCAGGAAGTCAGCGCCACGACTTCGGCCATCACTGTGGCCGACACCAGCCAGTTGCACATTGACGTCAGCGTGGACGAACTGGACGTGACCAGCGTCGAGCCGGGCTTGCAGGCCAACATCACCCTCCAGGCGCTGGATGACATGGTCGTGACCGGTTCCGTGCGGCAGATCGCTCCGTCTGGCTCGTCCAGCCAGGGGTTGGTGACCTATACCGTGCGCGTGGATATGGACACCACGACGGATGCGGCGACGGAACCAGCCGCCAGCGACACTCCGGCGGCTCCGGGCGGGTTTGTCCCCGCGCAGGGCAGCGCCCCCGCGACCGATGGTCAGGCGGCTGCCACGAGTGATACGACGGCCACGGATACGTCCGCGGCGGGTGGTTTCGCGCCGGGCGGTATGGGTACGCTGCGCGAGATATTCACGGCGGTGCAGACGCTGGGCGGCACGGAAGTCGTGACGGCGATGCTGGCCGAGGACGGCGGCGAAGAAACCTTCTATGCCCGGCTCACCGAGGCGGGCGTCTCGGAGGAGGCGATCGCCGCGCTCCAGACGATGGGCGGCCCGGCGACCCTGGTCGAGAGGATGGCCAACGGCCCGCTGGGCCAGGGCGGTGCGGCTCCCATGGGCGGGCAGGCCATGATGACCGGTCAGACCGGTACAACCGCCCAGGCCACGGCAGCCGATCTGTCCCGGATCCGGCTGGGCATGACGGCCGACGTCGAACTGATCATCCACATGGAAGAAAACGTCCTGGTTGTCTCCACCAGCGCCATCCAGTACGACGAGACCGGCACGTACGTGATGGTGGATGACGGCAACGGCGGCCAGACGCGCGTCGCGGTGACGCCGGGCACGACCAAGTCGGGCATGACCGTGATTGAAGGCGATATCAGCGAAGGCGCGGTGGTGTATATCCCCAAATCGTCCAGCGACTCCGAAACCAACACATCTGGTCTTGGCATGGGCGGCCTGGGCATGCTCACCGGAGGTGGCGGCGGCATGGGCGGTGGCCAGATGCCCGCCATGCCTTCCGGTGGCATGCCGGCCGGTGGGCCTCCAGGAGGCTAGCCATGAGCGAGCGAGTCATCATCGAAGTCAGCGATCTGACCAAGACGTACTGGATGGGCGAAACCGAGGTGAACGCGTTGCGCGGGGTATCGTTCCAGATTCACGAGGGCGAGATGGTGGCCATCACCGGCCCGTCCGGCTCCGGCAAGAGCACGCTGATGTCCATTCTCGGCGCGCTCGACCAGCCGACCGGTGGCAGCTACTGGCTGGATGGCTACGACATCGGCAGCCTGCGCGACGACGAACTGGCCCTGATCCGCAACTGGCGCATCGGGTTCGTCTTCCAGCAGTTCAACCTGCTATCGCGCAGCACGGCCCTGGCCAATGTGGCCCTGCCCCTGGTGTACGCAGGGCTGCCGGGCACGGAGCGCAACGAGCGGGCCAAACGCATGCTGGAGCTGGTGGGTCTGGGCGAACGGATGAATCACAAACCGGCCGAACTCTCCGGCGGGCAGCAGCAGCGTGTCGCGCTGGCGCGGGCATTGGTCAACGAGCCGTCGCTGATCCTGGCCGACGAGCCGACCGGCAACCTCGACTCGAAGACGGGCGAGGAGATCATGGCCCTCTTCAAGCGGCTGCACCAGGAGGAAGGCATCACCCTGGTAATCGTGACGCACGACCCGGAGATCGCGGCCCAGACGGAACGGGTGATCTTCCTGCGCGACGGGGAGATCATCTCCGATGGACACCCGGTGCACTACCAGGCGGCTCTGGTGGACATGGCCGCCGAGGGAGCGGAGTCGGTTGAAAGCATGGCGGCGGGCGTGACTCCTTCCCATGGAATCGAGGCGGAACAGCCTCGGCCGGGCGGCGACCATCAGGTGGCGGTGTCGATGCTGGCCCGGGCTTCGGGCGAGGAAGTCGCCCGCCGGATCGTCGCCGAAGCGCCAGCGAATGGAACCGAGACACAGGCGGCCAGGGAGGAAGACCATGAGCCAGGCAACTAACCGGGTGGCGTTGCGTTGGACGGGCCATGTGGCCAACCTGCTCACGCTGATCTCATCGGCGGTCATCGTGCTGATGGTGCTGCTCATGACCCCCTGGCTGATGAGCAGTGAAACGCCCGTCTGGGCGCTGGGTCTGCTGCTCGGCGCGGCGATCGTGGCCCTGATGACGGCGGTGTGGAGTTGGGTCCGACCGGGCCAGAACGCCAATACCGGGCTGTTGATCCTGGTCTGCGGGCTGGCCGGGGTGTTTCACTTCGCCTATGTCTTCGGCGTGCAGCTTCGGGTTTCGGCGGCGACGCTGATCCCGACGCTGACGCCGGGGTTCTGGATCGCCCTGGCCGCGACGCCGGGGCTGATCGTCCAGGCCCTCTTCAAGCGCTCGGTGAAAACCAGCGCCGTGGAGGGCGAGAAGTCCAATGCCAGCCGCTCCGCGAAATCCGGCGGAGCCGCAAAGACTGGCAATGCTCCGAAAACCGGCAATCCCTCGCTTGCCAACGGCCTCGCGAAGTCGACCCGGCGCCCGGTCAAAAAGGGCGGCGGAGTCAGCCTTGGCCAGAACATCGCCGTGGCGCTGGACGCGCTGTGGGCCAACAAGCTGCGCTCCACGCTGACCATGCTCGGCATCGTCATCGGTGTGATGGCAGTGGTGGCGCTGGTCTCGGTCGGTCAGGGCGCGACGGCGGACATCACCAGCCGGATCGAAGGCATCGGCACCAACCTGATCTCGATCTCGGCGGCGCGCGGGTTTGGCCGGACGAGCCTGACCCTGGAGGATTCCGAGGCCATCGAGGAGAGTGTCGGCGGGCTGGCCGGTGTAGCGCCGCAGATGAGCACGAGCGCGTCCGTCGCGACCGGCGACCTCAGCTACACCGCGACAGTGGTGGGCACCACCCCGGACTACGCGATCGTCCGCAACCTCGAAATCAGCGAAGGGCGCTTCTTCGACGAGGCGGAATACGACGACAAAGCGCGGGTGGTCGTCCTGGGCAGCGGGGTCGTGGAGGAAATCTTCCCCTACTCCGACCCGCTGGGCAGCGACGTGCGGATCGGCAGCCGGACGTATGAAGTGGTTGGCATTCTGGCGGAACAGGACAGCGGGACCGGCGGCAGCGCCAACGAGCAGGTCTACCTGCCGCTGACGACGGGCTACCGCACCCTGTTCACCAGCCGCGGGGTGGTGGGCACGGAGTACCAGGTCAGTTCGATCCAGATCTCGGCGGAGGACCCCGACCAGGTCACGCTCATCGTCTCCGAGATCACGGACCTGCTGCGGGCGCGCCACGACCTGGACCTGGAAGACGACGACGACTTCATGATCACGAATCAGCAGGACCTGCTGGAGTCGCTCTCCGCAGTGAGTGGCACGCTGACCGTGCTGCTGGCCGCGATCGCCAGCGTCTCGCTGCTGGTTGGCGGGATCGGCATCATGAACATCAGCCTGGTGTCGGTGACCGAGCGCACCAAGGAAATCGGTCTGCGTAAGGCGCTCGGCGCGCGCCGCCTCCAGATTTTGCAGCAGTTTCTGATCGAAACGGTGGTGCTCAGCACGCTGGGCGGCGTGATCGGCGTGCTGGCCGGGGTCGGCGTGGCGGTGCTGGTCAACAACAGCGGCGCCCTGAACGCGGTCGTCGTCCCCGAATCGATCGTGCTTGGTTTGGGATTCTCGGTGGCGGTCGGGGTGTTCTTCGGCGTCTATCCGGCCAACCGGGCCGCCGGCCTGCATCCCATCGAGGCCCTGCGTTATGAGTAAGCCTGTGGGTGAGTCTCAACCTGGAAGGTATCAAACGGAGAAACCAACGATGACTGTGAAGACGAAATGGGCCGGTCTGGCCCTAGCGATCCTGACCCTGATCGGGTCGGTGGCCGCACCCCTGGCGACTCTTTCTGCGCAGGGCAACGCGACCGTGCTGACCGTGGGGTACATCGGCGCGTCGAGCGGGGCGCAGGCCGCGCTCGACCAGAGCAACTATCAGGCGGCCGTGCTGGCCGCGGAGCAAATCAACACGTCGGATGACTACGGCGTGATCAGCGACGGAAACGTGCGCTACCGCTTCGAGGTGGTCTACTACACGGCGGACAGCGCCGAAGAGGCGGCCGACGCCTATACCTTTGCCCTCATCGACGGTGCGGTTGCCGTCCTCGGCCCACGGCAGGAGCGCCAGATCGAGGCGATCCTGGACGAAGAAGGCTCGCTCGACCTGCCCCTGCTGGTGGCGGACGCGGGCGACCTGGCCGGTGAAGCCAATGTCTTCCAGCTTTCCTCGACCCAGGATATCTGGGTCGAGGCGGCGGCCGACTACCTGACCGAGGAATTGAATCTCTCCAACCTGGTCACGGTGGCGGTCGATACGGAGACCGCCCAGGCGGGCGCGGCCCTGTTCGCCATCCTG
>CAZHMJ010000088.1:0-16489 GCA_964533805.1 uncultured Anaerolineae bacterium
GTGGCGGCGCGGTAGGCCGGGCGGTACTGGCCCATCAGGTTGATGTACGTGTCCGGGGAGATGTCGCGGGCCAGGAAGCGGGCGATGGCCTTCGTCCCGGCCAGCCCGCCGGGCAGGACCAGGTGGCGCACCAGCAGCCCGCGCCGCGCCAGCCCGGTCTCCGGGTCGAGCGCCAGGTCGCCCACCTGGCGGTGCATCTCGCGCACCGCGCGCTGGTTGTGGCGCGGGTAGTCCGGCGCGCGGCTGTACTTCTGGGCCGTGATCTTATCCGCGTATTTCATATCGGGCATGTAGATGTCCACCACGCCCTCGAGCAGACTGAGCGCGGGCAGAGAGTCATACCCGCCGGTGTTGTAGACCAGCGGCAGACGCAGCCCGGCCTGGGCCGCGATGAGAACCGCCGCGAGAATCTGGGCCACGACGTGGCTGGGCGAGACCAGGTTGATGTTGTGGCAGCCCTGGGCTTCCAGCTCGAGCATCATCCCGGCCAGGTCCTCCGGCCCGACCTCGTCGCCCTGCCCTCCGGCGCTGATCGCATGGTTCTGGCAGAACTGGCAGCGCAGGTTGCACTGGGCGAAGAAGATCGTGCCGGAGCCACGCCAGCCGCGCAGGCAGTCCTCCTCGCCCAGGTGGGGGAAGTAGCTGCTCACGCGGGCCAGCGCCCCGGTCTTGCACGCCCCGGTTTTGCCCGCCAGCCGGTCGGCGCGGCAGTGCCAGGCGCACAGGTCGCACGAGCGCAGGTGCTCCCGCGCGGCCAGCGCCCGCCGTTCGAGTTCCCCATTGCGCAGGAGGGCTACATAACCCGGTTCGAACTCAGCCACGCCCGTCTCCAATCGTTGCCGGTGGACCGTGCATCGCCCTCCCGCCGGAGATGACCCAGGACGGCGTGTCGGGTCCACAGACGGAAACATGTTCCAATGACATAGTATACGGCCCTACCCCGTTGTTGATCCAGATTGCACCCGGATCGCGCGTGCGGCCCTGCCCGGAAACCCCCTGCGCAGCACGCCCGACAAAATCACAGGATAATCAGGCTGTGCCTGGAGACCCGGGCCTCATGGACTCCAGCAGTCTGGACTGGAACAGAGGGAGAAGCGCATGACAAAGCACCGCGAACTCGAACTGGCTTACCTGGAGCGCGTGCTCGCCGAACACCGAATCTGGCAGGTAGTCTATACGCCCCTGACCGGGACAAGCGGCGCGGCGGTCTACCGCGAGCGCCCGCTCTGGCAGACCCCGGAAATCGAGGACATCCGTGCCGCCGTGGAGACCATGCGGCAGGTCGTCGTGCTGGGCGATCCGGGCAGCGGGAAGACGGCGACTCTGGGCCGTATCGCCGCCGATGTTGCCGATCGCGCCCGGACCGATTCCGCCGCACCGCTGCCGGTCTTCGTCCGGCTGGGCGACCTCCGGCCAGGACAGTCACTGGAAGACCACCTGCGGGCGGAACTGGGTGGCCTGGGCGCGCACTATCCCGCCCTGATGAAAGACCGGCGGCTGGCGCTGCTGCTGGACGGATTACAAGAACTCCCCGCGTCGAACAGGGCAGCGTGGGTCCGGCAGGTGCGCGATCTGGCGAAACGCTGCCAGCGCGAGCGGATGGTGATCGTGGTGACCTGCCGCGAGCTGGACTATACAAGCGAACTGGACCTGGGTATCCGGCAGCAGGTGGCGATTGAGCCGCTGGATGTATTCCGCATCCTGCGCTTCATCAAGGGCTATCTTCAGGGATCACAGACGGCAGCGGAGGACCTCTTCTGGGAAATCGCGGGCGATGAAACCGCCCAGGTGTGGCAGATCTACCAACGACACGGCAGCTTCAAATTCTTCTGGAACGGGGTTCCCTTCGACGACGAAGATGGCATCCTGACCGATGAACAGACGAAATTCGTGTATGAGGCGAGGCGGGGCGGGCGAGACCTGATGCGCCTCGCCCACAACCCCGCCATGTTACACCTCATCATTCAGATGGCGCTGGAAAACGGGGGACACCTGCCCAAAAACCTGGGCGCGCTGGCCCACCGGCTGGTGAAATCCCTGCTGCTGGACCGCGAAAGACTCGCCCCGCAGACGGCCGAGGACCTGCAAACGCGGCTGGCTGCCCTGGCCTACGCCCTGTCGGCCACCGGCCAGGCGAATGCCAGCCTGACGCGGGTGGACGCCCTGCGCCAACTGGGCGACGAGTCGCTCCTCAACCGGGCACGTCGCGCCGGTATCCTGAGCGGGACGGACGAGATCGGCTTCACCAACCCGTTCCTGCAGAAGTTCTTCGTGGCGCGCTGGCTGAATCAGGCCATGCGTTCCGGAAGACCGGCGCTGGATTTCTGGCCGGCCGATCGATCGGAAGCGCCGGCATGGCTGGAAGCGGCGGCGATTCTGATGGCGGGCGTCTACCGCGAGGACTGCTCGCCAGTGATCGGCTGGCTGGCGGAAGCCAACCCGGAACTGGCGGGGCGCTGCGCGGCCCAGAGCGGCGCGCACCTGCCGGAACCCGCCCGCAACCACTGGCGCACGATCTGGCTCAGACGCATGGTCAATCCGGAGGAGTCCCTGTCGGTCCGGGCGGCCCTGGGCCGGGCGCTGGCCGGGATCGGCGACCCGCGACCGGGCGTGTTGGCCCCCGGTGGGGTGCCGGACATGGTGTGGTGCGAGGTGCCCGCGGGACCATTCAGGATGGGTGGTGACGCGCAAGCCCTGTATGCCTGGCAAGGGGCGGAGTTCGATCTGCCCTATGCCTTCTGGATCGCCAGGTATCCGATCACCTACGCGCAGTTCGAGCCGTTTGTGGCGGCGGGCGGTTACGAAGAAGCCCGCTATTGGACGAAAATCGGGACGCAAGACAAGCAGGATCGTACTGAACCCCGCGCCTACTGGAACGATCCGGAGTGGCACATCGCCAACCATCCGGTGGTTGGCATCACCTGGCAGGAGGCGTATGCCTACACACAGTGGCTCAACGAGCAGGCGGTGACCAGGCCGGCCGGAGCGCCGGACAACTACGTGATCCGGCTGGCGCGGGAATGTGAATGGGAGAAGGCCGCGCGCTACCCGGACGGACGGCTGTTGCCGTGGGGGAATGACTACCTGCCGGGCTATGCCAACATCGACGAGACCAGGCGAACCCAGGTCGGACCAAACCGCCTGGGCCGGACCACCGCGGTCGGGCTGTTCCCACAGGGGGCCCATCCCGCGCACGGAGCCTGTGATCTGAGCGGGAACGTGCTGGAATGGTGTCTGACAGTGTGGGCGGAAAAGTATCAGTCGCCGGACGCGGAGAACAACGATCCCAAAAGCGACGCGGTGCGGTGCTGTCGTGGCGGGTCATGGTTCGAAACCGCCGGATTCTGCCGCGCCGCCGCGCGCTTCTGGCACTCGCCCCTCCTCGGGGAGCGATCGCTGGGCCTTCGGGTGGTGCTGTCGATCCCCATCGGCGATGGACATCTGGAATCGAGAAAAAGGGCTTACGCCGATCCCTACCACGAGCAGAAAATCAGCCGCGCCCTGTCGGTTCTGGTCAAGTCCAGAGCGCGGGATGCTTTTGTGATCTTCCGCTTGAAGGAGACGAACAAGGCCGTGCAATTTATCGGGTCCGTGCGCGAACCCTTGCTGTTCGATTTGCCGCTGGTGAAGCTGAATGAGACCGAGCTGGAGCGCGCCCGCACCCTGTTGGGGGAGGAACCGCACACGATCCAGTCGTGGGCCAACAAGGGGACGATGACGGCCCGGGAAACGATGACATTTCAGCGCCGCCTGGGCCGTGACATCCCGGCTGCGGCCAAACTTGCCTGCGCCATTTTCAGGGAGGTCTATCGCTTGCCGCCCGATTTTGAGCTTGAGATCGTCCAGAATCCCTAGGGAGTCCTGGCGCGCTTTGTCGTTCGCTGCTTTTCCGATCTGTGGAGGTAGCCCTGCCTGACCGGGACTGGTATGATTAGCGTCATGAGCGACGACCCCATGCTGCCCCCCGATCCCGATCCTATGCCGGACGAGACGCTGCCCGAAGAACCCGGCGCGGCGGAGACATCCGTCCCGGTCGACGATTCGCCCACGCCCTACCCGATGGAAGAGCCGCCGGAATGGCTGCTGCGCATCCGGGCGCGCCGCGAGGCGGAACAATCCCGCCCGCGCCCGCCGGCCCGCAAGCCGGCCCCGCCCGCGCCACCCCCGGCCAGCCCAGTCCAGCCCGGCCCGGCCCGGCCCGAAGCGGTCCAAACCGGGGCAGCGCCAGCCAGTCCAGTCCCGGCCGGGCCTGCCGAGGCCCAACCGGCCGGGCCCGCCCCTGCCGGCCCAACCGACGAGCCGCCGGAGTGGCTGGCCGTCGCCCGGAGCGAGGCGGCCCAGGTCGAGCAGCCCGCCGCGCCGCCCTGGGTCCAGGCTGCGGTCAAACCGGCGGCCGCAGTCGAACCGCCCGCCGCCGAACCGGCCAGCCCGGACGCGCCGATCCCGGAATCGGAGGAAGAAGCACGCGCCGCGCGCCGCGCCCGCCTGGCGGAGCGCCGCCAGGCCCGCCGGGAACGCGCCCGGCGCGAGCAGGGCATGGTCGGCGCCTTCCAGTCGGTCGTGATCGTCGGCGCGGCCGCCGTGCTGATCGCCACGATCTTCACCTTCTGGACCCCGGCCAGCTTCCTGAGCGACCAGACGCGCGAGGGCCTGCGCCCGGCCTATGCCACCCTCAGCGCCCAGAACCCGCCCACGCCCATCCCGACCCCGGTCTGGCTGAAGCGGATCGGGATCGTCAGCGGCCACTGGGGACCGCACCCCAGCACCGGGCGCAGCGACCCCGGCGCGGTGTGTGAGGATGGCCTGACCGAAGCCTCGGTCAACCGCAGCGTGGCCCAGATCGTCGTCCAGGCGCTCAGCGGGCGCGGCTACCAGGTCGACCTGCTGGACGAATGGGATCCGCGCCTGGAGAACTACGAGGCCGCTGCCCTGCTATCGATCCACGCCGACTCATGCCACGAATTCGACATGCCCGGCGCGACCGGCTTCAAGGTGGCCCCGCCCACCTCGCGCACCACCACCCGCACGGACGACCTGCGCCTGGTGGACTGCCTGATCCAGCACTACGGCGCGGTAACCGGCATGCCCCTCCATCCCAGCATCACCCGCGACATGACCGAATACCACAATTTCGGCGAGCTGTCGTCGGTCACGCCCGGCGCGATCATCGAGCTGGGCTTTCTCTTCGAAGACCGCGCGATCCTGACCGAGCATCCCGACGTGCTGGCTCAGGGCATCGTGGACGGGCTGCTGTGCTTTTTGGAAGCCACGCCGCCAACACCGCTGCCGGAACTGACTCCCTGGGCGACCGCCATCGCGACCCCTACCCCCCTGGAGACGTTCGGCCCGGCCTAAATGCGTGCGCCTGTTTGCTCACCGGAGGACAATTCTGAGCCATGCCACAAGAACTGGTCATGTATACCCGCACGTCGACCTGCCCCTGGGTCAGCCTGGCGTGCCAGGTTTTGAAGGAAAACAACCTGCCTTTCCGCGAAATCAACATCGACCGCGACCCGGCGGCGCGGGAGCGCTTGCTGGGCTGGACCGGCTTCCTGTCCGTGCCGACGATTGTGATCGCCGGGCCGGGCAGCGACCTGCCCCTGAAGCCGCCCGCCCCCCTTCCTGCGGGCGCCAGCCCGCGCGGCATCGACCGCGGGATGATGATCACCGAACCGGATGCCCAGCAACTCACCGGCTGGCTGCGCGCGCACGGCTTCCTGAAATAGCGAATTTCTGGCCAGACTTGCCCTCTTCTATGCCAACTCGGCTCAACCCAGATCGGTAAGCCGGGCACATAGAGAAGGGTTTGTGTTTGTGCGCGGGTATGTCATTCGTTAACGGCTGGTGTATAATGAAAAAGAATTCTAAATTCTGCTGCAATGATTCGAGTAGCTAGTCTGCATCCTGATCCCGTTTGCCTCCCTTCCCTTCGAGAATTCAGAGGCAACCAGCGAACCACGGTTCCACCCATCCAGGTGCCTCCTATCCGACCCCGGTCGAGGAGCACATCTCAGGCAGGCTGAGGGTTCACCAGGAGAGTCGGCACAGATGAACTCGTCGCCCACGGCACCTTTAGCCGCGCTGATACGCGAGGTGCCTCATCGCACGCATCTGATCCTGACTCTGGTCGGGGCCGGCCTGATCGGCCTGCTCTTGTTCCCCTCTCAGGCCGGTCTGGCGCTGCTGTATGCCGCCTGGGCCACCTACGCCATCCTTTTCGCCCTTCTGGACCAGGAACAGCCCCAGAGCATCCGGGGCCATGAACTGGTGTCCGCGGCGATGATGGCGGTGACCGCCTCGCTGCTCTCCTTCGGGCTGCTGCCCGCCCTGCTGACCCTGGCCGCGGGCCTGACACTCTCGGCCCTGCTGTCCTACCTCGCCTCCCCCCTCGGCCAGGCCGAGCGCAAAAGCGATCTGGTCCGGATCGGGCAGACGGCCCTCATTCTGGGCGGCAGCCTGCTGGGCGGCGCGGCCGGCTACCTGGCCACCGGCGGCCAGTTCCCGCTGATTAACCTGACCGTCCGGGACCTGGGACCGCTCAGCGCGCTCCTGATCAGCGGGCTGCTCTGCCGGCTGCTGGTATGGGCGCTGATCCGGCGCGATCTCTCGCTTCAGAGCCTGGGCGCGGTCCTGCCCTTCACCCTCTCTACCGAAGCCGTGCTGCTCGTCTTCGCGGTCCTGCTGCCCAACACCCTGTTCGTCCTGGGGCGGATCGGCTTTGGCCTGCTGATCTGGCTGCTGATCCTGACCAGCGTCATGCTCCACGCGATCGAACTGTCCAGGCAGAGTCTGCGCCGGCGCGTCAACGAGCTGGCGATCCTGAACATCGTCGGCCAGGCCCTGACCGCCACCACGACTCTGGAGGACCTGTTCCAGGCGATCTACGAGCAGGTCACTCGCCTGTTGGACGCCCCGACGTTTTACATCGCGCTCAACCGCCCCGCCAGCCAGACCCTGGATTTCCCCCTGGTCTACCAGGATCACCAACCGGTCGAATGGCCCAGCCAGCCGTGGCGCAACGGCCCCACCGAGCACATCCTGAACAGCGGCCGCCCCCTGCGGAGCGTGGGAGAGTTCGACGCGCTGCTGGACCAATACGGTCTGATCGCCGATACCATCAACCGCCCCTGCCGGTCCTTCCTGGGCGTGCCCCTCCACAGCGGCAGCGAAGTCGATGGCGTGCTGGTCATCCAGCACCCGGCTCTCCTGGACGCCTTCAGCGAGGGCGACCAGGCCCTGCTGGAGATCGTGGCTTCCCAGGCCGCGATCGCCCTGCGCAACAATCGCCTGCTGGCCGAGTCGCGCCAGCTCGCGGACAGTCTGGTCGCCGTGAACCAGACCGCCAGCCTGGTCAACGCCAGCCTGGACGTGCAGACCATCCTGCGCCAGGTGTGCGACACCAGCCTGAGTCTGACCGGCGCGCGCCACGGGGTAGCCTTCCTGCGCGACCAGAGCGCGCCGGGGTATGTCGTGGTCTATCAGGTCGGTCTGAGCCAGGCGGTGCTGGATCACCTGTCTCGCGGCGCGGGCAACGGCGACGCGCCCTCGCCCTGGAACGAACTGCTCAAGCGCTCCCACCCGCAAACCGTCCCGGATCTCATGGCCGATCCACGAACCGCCTGGCTGCGCCCACTGGCCGAGACCCACGGCCTGCGCAGCCTGACCGTGGCTCCCCTGATCTCGTCGCGCAGCATCCTGGCGGAACGCACCATCTCACCTATCCAGGACCTGATCGGTTTCCAGGTCATCTTCTTCCCGGAAGTCCGCGCCGCCAGCCCGGCCCACCTCAACCTGCTGGAGATGTTGGGCAGCCAGGCCGCGATCGCGGTCGAAAACGCCAGCCTGTTCGAGGAAACCCAGAACGCCGTCAAGCGGCTGGCCTATCTGGCCGAGGCCACCCGGATTTTTACCGCCAGTCTGGACCTGTCCAACGTCTGCCAGTCGGTCGTCGACTGGGTGGCCGACGCGCTGGATGTCGATTCGGCCACGCTCGCCCTGCTGGACCCCAACCAGGAACGTCTGGAGGTCACCGCTTTCGCGCGCGGGTTCGAAGCCCCGCTCAACCTCAAGCCGTTCGATCTCGGCCACCCACTGGCCGCGCTGCCAGAGATCGCCTCGCTGATGCAGGGGCGCTGGTCGCGGATGTTTCACACGCAAGATGACGACCTCAGCCCGATCATCCAGACCATGCTGCGCACGGCCCACCTGAAGGTCGTCGCGCTCACGCCCCTGGTGATCCGGGGCGAAATCCTGGGCGTCCTGGCCCTGGGGATGGTCAACGATCGAACCTTCTCCGCCGGGGACATGAACCTGGCCGAAGCCATCGCCAGCCAGAGCGCGACCGCCATCCAGAACGCGCGCTTCCACCAGGTGACGGAACTGGCCCTCTCCCACCGCGTGAAGGAGATGACCGTCCTGGAGAACGTGCTGAGCCGCCTCTCGGCCAGCATGGACAAGCGCGACGTAATCCTGACTGTGCTCGACGCCGCCGCCAGCATCACCGGGGCCGACCTGACCGCCTGCGCCTTGATCGAAGGCCAGAAGCTCGAAATCCACTGGCGCATCGACGGGGAGCCGGACCTGCGTCTCCATCAGCAGCCCCTGCCGGCGGGCGGCCTGATTGGCCGCGTGCTGGAAACCCAGCAGCCGATCCATGTGGCGGATACCAGCCAGCAGCCGGCCTACATCGCGCCGCCGAACACGGACCGGCTGCAATCCGAGCTGTGCGTGCCGATCCTGCACGAAGGCCGGGCGCTGGGGGTCCTCAACCTGGAGAGCCGCGAGCTGGCCCATTTCACCCAGGCCCATCTGCGCTTCCTGGAGAACCTGTCCAGCCACGGCGCGCTGGCCCTGGAACGGACACGCCTGTTCACCAGCAACGAGCAGCAGATCAGAATCCTCACCGGCTTGCGCCAGCTTTCGATGGAATTGCTCAGCGCCGATACGCTGGACGCCGTCCTGGACCTGGTCTGCACGCGGGCGCGGGACATGGTCGACGCGCTCAACATCCACCTCTATTTCTACGAGGCCGCGACGGATCGGCTGACCTTTGGGGCCAGCCTGTGGCGCGACGGCCGCCGGGATATCGAAGTCGCCGCGCCCGGCCCGACCGGGCTGACCCGGCGCGGGCTGACCAGCGGCCAGCCGGTCATCAGCTCGGATTTCGTCCGGGTTCCGGGCGTAAATACCGAGTTGATCGGAGTCTTTCCGATCAAGCGCGGCGACCAGACGGTCGGCGTGCTCAATGTGGCGGTGGACGATCCCGCGCGGCTGGATGAAAAAGCCATGCAGGCCCTGGAGTTGCTCACCAACCAGGCGGCCGTCGCCATCGAGCGCACGCGCCTCTCCGAAAGCCGCCGCCGCCAGATCGAGCTGCTGAGCACCCTGCGCAGCCTCTCCGTGGAACTGCTGGAAACGCCCACCCTGGACAAAGTGCTGCGCACCGTCGTCCGCACGGCGCTCTCGATCGGCGAGGGCGAAGACTCGCACATCTACTTCTACAATCTTGAAACAGACCGGCTGACCTTTGGGACCAGCCTGTGGCGCGACGGCCGGGAAGACGTCGAATACGCGCCGCCTTCCAAGAAGGGAATCACCTACCAGGCCGCGCGAACCGGCCAGACCCAGGCCTACAGCGGGTCGATGATCGAGGACAAACCCGGTTTCCCCCTGGTGGAACGCCTCGTCAGCATCCCGCTCAAACACGCCGGCCAGGTGGTCGGCGTCCTGAACGTGGCGGGCTACCAGCAGCTTCACAACGACCAGACCATCAGCGCGCTCGAACTGCTGGCCAACCAGGCCGCGGCGGCCATCCTCAACGTGCGGCTGTATGAAGAAGTGCGCGGCGGCCGGGACCGGATGCAGGCGATCCTCAACACCGTCCGCGACGGGTTGTTCCTGGTCGATCAGCAGGGCCACCTGATCCAGATCAACCCGGCGGCGCTGCGCCTGTTGGGCTGGGAAACCCGGCCGCCGATCGGCAAGCACGTCTTGCGCGTGTTCCGCGCCATGCGCCGCGCGGGTTGGGAGCCAGGCTCCGAGGACTTCGACCTGGAGGCGATCCGGGGAATCTGGGCCCAGCTACAGGAAGCCCCGCTCGGCCTGACCCACCGCGAGGTTCGGATCAGGGCGGATGGGCACCAGCGCTATATCAAGGAAGACAGCACCCCGGTCCTGGATGTCAATGGTTCGCCCATCGGCCGCCTGTTCATCTGGCGCGACGTGACCGAAGAAACCCTGCTGGAAGAAACCCGGACCGAACTGACCAACACGATCGTCCACGACCTGCGCAGCCCGCTGACCGCCCTGCGCGGCGGCGTCAGCGCGGCGCGCGAGCTGATCGACCTGCCCGGTACGACCGCCGACGTGCAGGAGCTGCTCCAGATCGCCGAAGACAGCACCGACAACCTGCTCAAACTGGTGGAAAGCCTGCTGGACGTGGCCCGCATGCAATCCGGCCGGGTTCCCCTCCAGCTTGCCCCGGTCGATCTGCATGAGCCGGTGCACGAAGCCATGCGCCTGCTCGAAGTTCTGGCCCGCGAGGCCGGCGTCCGCCTGGCGGACTGCCTGGACGCCGATCTGCCCCCGGTGCAGGTCGACGCCGCGCAGATCCGGCGCGTGATCACCAACCTGGTCGACAACGCGCTGCGCTTCACGCCGGAAGGCGAACAGGTGGCGATCTGCGCCCAGGTCCTGCCGGAAGAAGGCGGCCGGATGAAGGTCTCGGTCGTCGATCATGGGCCGGGCGTCCCACCGGAAGCGCGCGAGCGCATCTTCGAGAAGTTCGCCACCGGCCTGACCGGCCAACCCCGGCGCGGCCATCGCGGCCTGGGCCTAGGCCTGACCTTCTGCAAACTGGCGGTCGAAGCCCATGGCGGCCAGATTTGGGTAGAAGATGGTTTGAACGGCGGCGCCGTGTTTTGCTTTACCTTGCCGATTGCCTGAGAAACGAGTATGATGCAGCCATCCCTGTACGCCGGTCAGGGCTAATATGGTGGTTTGTGAAGGCAACACATCCCGGGGCAGCCAAACCGCCAGTGCCCCCAAGTCGCGCCGGAATGGGCTATGACCTCCAAGCGCAAGACTTCTTTCACCTCCTGGGCGTTGGGCCTGCTGACCCTGGCCGTCCTGATCCTCAATCTGCCTCTCCACCTGGGTGACGTCCTGGGGACCTGGCTTCAATTCGTCCTTCTGATCGCCTTCACCCTCAATCTGGGCGTCCTCCTGACATCCGGCGATGCCAACGTGGCGCATGGCTTCGCCATCATGGCTTTTCTGGTCATGGGCGGCTCCGACAATGGCGCGGAAGCCCTGTGGGCGGTCGCCGCGGGGGCCTTGATCGGCAGCCTGATCCAGGTCAGCCGCTCGGATGAATGGCTGCCCCGCCGGCGGATGATCGTGCGCAACCTCAGCACCGTCGCCGAAACGATGGCCCAGCTCACCCTCAGCCTGCTGGTCGGCGAGACGCTCTACCTGACTCTGAACGGCCGCCTGCCCCTCCCCGCCCTGCGCGGAGAAGACGCCCTGCCCCTGCTGGCCCTGGCCGTGGGGTTCGTGCTGGTCTACCTGCTGCTGTACGTCCTGCGCGTCCGGCTGGAAGGCCGCCAGATCGCCAGCGTCCTGCGCACGGACTGGTTCACGTTCAGCCTCGTGGTCCTGCTCCCGGTTCCGTTTGGCATCCTGGGCGCGGTGATCGCCACCGAACTGGACGTCATCTCGTGGACGATTTACATCGCCGGGCTGGTGCTGCTGACCCTGGTCATCTACGGGTTCAGCCGGACCCAGTTTCATTTCCGCCAGCAGCTCGACGAGTTGTCTTCGCTGTCGGTGGTCAGCCAGGCCCTGCGCAGCAACCTGGAACTCAATACCCTGCTGGAGACGATCTATCACCAGGTGTCGGGCCTGCTGGGCGTGGACAGCTTCACGGTCGCCCTGCTCGACCCGTTGCACAACATCGTTCACTTCCCCCTGGTCGTGCGCCACGGGGAAATGCTCAGCCGCGACCCACGCGAGACCAGTTCGACCCTGCTCGACTACGTGCTCAAGACCAGCACCTCGCTGCTGATCGAGCGCCAGGTCAACCAGCGCGCGGCCGAACTGGGTCTGGACCCGCCCGCCGACCCGATCTATTCCTGGCTGGGCGTGCCCGTCCTGGGCACCGATCGCACCCTGGGGGCGATCGCCGTGGCCTCCGGCAACCCGGAACACCTGCTGGGCAGCGGCGACGAGCGCCTGCTGATGAACATCGCCGCGCAGGCCGGGGTCGCCATCGAGAACGCCCAGCTTTACGGCCAGACGCAGGAGCGCGCCCTCCAGCTCGCCACCCTGAACAGCATTTCGACCCTGCTGACCGGCTCGCTTTCCCCGGAAAAGGTCATCAACCTGGTCGCGTCCTCCGTGGTCGCGGTCGCCAATTGCGACGCCGTGGCCGTCTACCTGTACTTCGACGATCGTCTGAGCCTGGTGCGCAACATCGGCCTGAGCGAGCACTTCAGCAAACACGCGCCGCAGCCGCTGATCGTCCAGCCCCAGGTGATGAACGATCCCAACCGGGCGCTGCACCAGCCGGTGATCATCAGCGACATGTACAGCGACCCGCTGGTCGACGAGACGCGCCGGGCGGTGATGGAAGAAGAAGTCAAACACGCCTGGGTGGAGATCATGCTGGTCAGCGGCGAACAGCCGCTGGGGGTGATCGCGGCCTACTACGACCTGCCGCGCGCCTTCAGCACGGACGAGATCGAGCTGCTGCGGACGTTCGCCGTCCAGGCCGCGCTGGCGGTCAACAACGCCCGGCTGTACGCCACCACCGACAGCGCCCTCAACCAGCGCGTCAGCCAGTTGCAGGCCCTGTATGACATCGGCCAGGATTTGACCTCGACCCTGAACCTCCAGAACATCTTCGATCAGGTCGTCTCCCGCGCGCTGGAAGGCACGCGCAGCGGGTCGGCCATGCTGGTCATCGGGGCGGAGGATGACCTCAGCTTGCAGGCGGTCGCCAGCCGGGGGTATCCCACCGGGCCGCTCGACCGGCGGATGATCTCCAACACTGGGATCACGGCCGAAGTCTTCGACAGCGGCCGGCCGGTGCTGGCCCAGGATGTCAGCCAGCACCCGAATTACGTGCCCCTCAACCCGGCCACGCGCAGCCAGCTCAGCGTGCCCATCCGGCGTGAAAACGAGACGCTGGGCGTGATCACGGTGGAAAGCCCGCAGTACAGCGCCTTTGGGGACGACGACCTGACCTTCGTGACCCAGCTTGCCACCCAGGCCTCGATCGCCATCGACAACGCGCGCCTGTTCAAGCAGCTCGCCGAGAGCCGCGACCGGATGCAGGCCATCCTGGACAGCATGACCGAAGGCGTGCTGCTGATCGACCGCGACGGGCGCATCTCGCTGGTCAACCCGCACATTGAGCGGCTGGTCGGCCTCAAGCCGTCGCTGCTGGTCGGGCGGCTGGTCGACGACCTGCTCCAGGGTACCGGGGTGCTCTTCACGGCGCGGCTGGGCTTCACGTCGAGCGAACTGCGCATGCTGCTGGCCGACCTGCGGGCCGGTGATCTGGCGGCCGAGAACGCCGTCCAGCACACCTACGAGCTGGACTCCCCGCGCCAGCTCTATATCAATCGCCAGGTCGCCCCGGTGCGGGATGAAACCGGCACGCTGCTGGGCATCCTGCTGGTCTTCATCGATCAGACCGAGCAGGAGGAAATCGCCCGCACCCGCGAGGACCTGAGCCGGATGATCGTCCACGACCTGCGCGGCCCGCTGACGGCCGTCACGGCCAGCCTGAAGCTGCTCAACGACGTGATCCCGGCCAGCAGCGAGTACGCCCAACTGGTGCATACCACGACCGAGGCCAGCCAGCGCGCCGTGCGCAAGCTGCTCAACCTGGTCGATTCGCTGCTGGACATCGCCAAGATGGAAAGCGGCCAGCTCAACCTGGACCGCCAGCCGGTGGCGCTCAACGCCGTGTGCAGTAACGTGGTGCTGGAGATGGATTCGCTGGCCCGCGAGCTGGATGTCGTGCTGGCGGTGGACGTGCCCTACGACCTGCCGGAGCTGGACATCGACGCCGAGCAGATCGAGCGCGTGCTGCTCAACCTGGTGGATAACGCCCTCAAGTTCACCCCGGCGGAAGGCCGCGTCATCATCGCCGCCCGCCAGCCCGGCGTCGGCGCGCGGGAAGGGTTCGTGCGGATCGAGGTCAGCGATACCGGCCCCGGCATCCCCGACGAGTACAAGGAGCGCCTGTTCACCCGCTTCGTCCAGATGGAAGGCACGCGCGGGCGGCGGCGGGGGACCGGGCTGGGTCTGTCCTTCTGCCGGCTGGCGGTCGACGCCCACGGCGGCCAAATCTGGATCGAGGACAACCCCGCCGGCGGCGCGGTCTTCGCCTTCACCCTGCCGGTCGCAACCGCCAGGCCCCCCCAGGGCAAGCTCTCCTCCGACGACACCGTGACGCTCCTGTAAATTTGCCGTCGGGACGGATCAGCAGCCTGTCCGCCGGGCCAGTCGTACGATCCTGCGACCGGACAGCCGTTCAGGGGGATTGCCGCGCGGCGGCGGCGAGGGCTTCCTCGAAGGCACGCAGCAGGTCGGTCTCCGTGACGATGCCCACCAGCCGCCCCTGCCCGTCCAGCACCGGCAGGCCGCCGATCTTCTTCTCCCGCAGGAGGTGCGCCACCTCCCAGACCGGCGTCTCCGGCGTGGTGGTGATCGGGTCGGGGGTCATGCACACTTCGACCGCCACCTTGTCCAGCAGCATCTGGTCCTGCCAGCGCTCGTGGAGCACCAGCGGCGAATTGACCGCCAGGCGCAGGTCGCGGTCGGTCACGATCCCGGCCAGCCGTCCGGCCTCGTCCAGGACGGGCAGCCGCCGGAATCCGCCCGCCTGGCAGCGGTCCAGGGCCATGCGCAGGCTGTCGCCCATCCGCACGGTCTGCGGGTCGGCGGTCATGATCTCGCGCACGCACAGGTGACACTGCCCGCTGGCGCGCAGCGCGATGCGCACCCGCGCCACCACGTCCACTTCATCCATCACCGCGTCGATCGCCTGCCGGAGCCGCCGGTTCTCGGCCAGCAGCCGGCCGATCTCCGCCTGGAGTTCGGGGTCGCTCATGATCTGCTCCCTCGCCTGCCTGGTTCGATCCAACCCGAATCATACCATAGGCCGCCCACGCGAACCGAAGGCCCGGCAAGATAATGCATCAAAAGCATTTTCACCGCGGAGCTGGACATGGCGCTGGCAGCGTCGAAGCGGCAAGCGTCGAAGCGAAAAACGCAAACCGAGCCGAATCACGCGGCCGGTCTGGGTCGCCAGACGGCACACCAAAGGGATGAAAAGATCGGCCTGGCTGTTTTTTCCTTTGGCTGACCGCTGACGGCTGAGTGCTGACCGCTATTCTCCGAGGAGCTGGTCATGCCGTTGGCAGCGTCCAAGCGACAAGCGTCGAAGCGAAAAACGCCAACCAAGCGCGAATCACGCTGCCTATCCGTTTTTGCCTTTGGCTGATCGCCGACGGCTGAGTGCTAATCGCTATTCTTCCGAGGAGATGCCTTTTTCGTTTGATGCGATTGCCCTGCCGGGCTGCCCGTGCGGCCCGGCCCGATGGTACAATAGGCCGCGCAGATGGCTCACTCGAAAGCAAACCCATGACCGACACCCCACCCGCCCAGGCCTTTGATAAGATCCTGAGCACCCAAAACTCAACCCGCCCGGTGCCGATCCTGTTCGTCTCCACCTACATCGGGCTGGGCGGGGGCGAAACCAGCACTCTGGAGATGGTACGCGGCCTCGATCCCGCCCGCTGGACACCGCACCTGCTCTGCCCGCAGGAAGGCCAGTACCTCCGCCGCTGGCGAGACCAGGGCTGGCCGGTGCACGTCATCCCCTGGCGGGCGGCCATGCCGATCTTCGTCCCGGCGGTGTGGGGGCGCTTTCCGGTGGTGGGCAAGATCGCCGATCTGCTGCGCCGGGAGCGAATCGCGGTCGCCCTGCCCGACTTCCACAGCATCGCCTACGTGGCCGCCGCCTGCCGCCGGACGGACCTGCCCTGGGTCTGGTACTCGCACGGGCCGTGGACGCATCCCTACCCCTGGCAGCGCGGCCCGTTCGTCCAGGCCGCTCGCTGCCTGACCAATTCGGCCTGGACAAAAGAGGGCTTCCTGGGTCATCCCCCCTTCATGCCGCCCGACCGGGTCGAGGTGCGCCATTACGGGATCGACACGGCCCGCTTCCACCCGGCCGGGGATGGCGGCGCGACCCGGCGCGCGACCCGCGCGGCCCTGGGCATCCCGGCCGACGCGCTGGTGATCACGATCCTGGGCCGCTTCCAGCCGATCAAGGGCCACCTCAATTTCATGCGGATGGCGGCCCATCTCGCCCCGGACTATCCCCAGGCCCGCTTCCTGGTCGTGGGCGACAACGTGCTGGACGGCCTGACCGGCGACCGCCACAAAGCCGCCATTCACGACCTGGTGATGGGCG
>CAZHMJ010000089.1:0-7120 GCA_964533805.1 uncultured Anaerolineae bacterium
AACGCTGAGGCGTCGAAGTTGGGCATATCCATGTGGTCACGTCCGTGATGCGGTCTTCTGTCCTATCCCAGTCCAGCCCCTAGAGTTATACAACACTTCAGCGCCGCAAAAGACGGCGCGGCTTATCTTCCTGGCTGGCCCGCAGGGCGTCCATCATCTCATCCATCTCGCTCTGCGACTCCACGGATTCTTCCGCCGCGGCCTCCACCGCGGCCCTGGCGCGCCGCCCCCGGAACCCGCGCTGTTTGGGCGTCGGCTCGGCTTCCGCCTCTGGCGCGGCAGCTTCCTCATCGGCCTGCGGAACGAATTCCGGCGCTTCCTCGGCCGGTTTGGGCGCTTTGCGCCGCCCAAACAGCCCGCGTCGCGGCTTGCGTTCCGCGGGCGCCCCGGCCTCCGGCGTCTCTTCCTTGACCGGCGGCGGGGCCGGCACCGCCTCGGAGCTCGTGATCGTGTCGGCCCTGGCGAACTCGGCCACGTCCAGGGCCTCTTCCTTCTCGTCCACCCGCTGGCGGAGCGTGCCGCGCGTCCCGGCCAGCCAGCGCGGGTACAGCCTGGCCCGCGCTTCCGCCTGGCGCAGCAAGGGCAGCGGCCGCCCGCGCAGGTCGAAGATCAGGCCCGCCGTGCCGCCAACCAGGGTCAGCTTGAGGCGCGACTTGCCCTCCAGGGTCAGCCCGCGCGACAGCCGGATTTCCACCTGGGCGGACTGGCCGGGCGGCAGCGGGTACGTCCAGATCGTCCCGGCGGTGACGAAGCGCTTCTCTTCCTGGCCGTCCGGCAGCTTGATCCGGACGCGCATCCCGCCCCGCCCAATCCGCACCCGGCCCGACGGGCAAACCGCCGAGCCGATGCTGACCAGGTCGCCCGCTTCGAGCATCTGGACCACGGCCTCCGGCTTGAGGTAGGCCACGGCCCCCAGCGCCGCGATCAACCCGGCGGGGTCCAGCCACAACTCGGTCACGCCTTCCGGCTGGATGGCATCCAGCAGGATCAGAGCCGCCTGCCCGGAATGGGGCGCGCTCGCCAGGACGGTGCCCGCGCCAATGATCGGCCGCAAGGCGGGCAACCCGCCCTTGCGCCCCAGCCGCCACGCCGTCTGCGCGCCGTCGATCACGACCCGGATCGCTTCGCGGGCCAGGGCGTATTCCAGCTCCAGCTCGTGGTCGCTCTGCGGAACGGTCGCCGGGCGGAGCGTCTTGTTGTAGGCGTAATTCTCGATCTCGGCGTCGGTCGCGTCCCAGGTCAGCCAGCGCCGGATGTTGCCCGGCGTGGTTGCCTTGAGCAGGCCGTCCGCGCTGTGGCCCAGGCCGAGGTCCTTGCGGATGTTGATGTACGGCTTGCGCCGGATCGAGGCCGCGACCAGGGTCGTGGTGCTGCCCACATCCACGGCCAGCACGCCGGGCGGATCGCCGCGCCGGCTGGTCTCGGCTACCCGGTCGCCCAGGTAGCGCACGATATTGGTGTAGCTCTGGGCGGTGGGCAGCACGCCCACCCGGCTCATCTGGCTGACCTCGTCGAAGCCGCCCCGGTTGCTGACCCGGAAGGCGTCATACACCGCCGCCAGCTCCAGTTGGGCCGCGCCGAGGCGCTCATCCAGCAGGGCCGGGCGCACGTTCTCCGCCACGAAGAGCGTGCAATATTCCTCCAGCAGCTCGCGCACTTTGGCCTGGACAACCCGGTTGCCGGCGTAGAGCACCATCGGGGCCGAACCTGCGATCTGGACGGCGCTGCGCACGACCTGGACCAGGTCGAGGATGGGCGCTTCCGCCCCGGCGTCGGTGCCGCCGACGATGAAGATCAGGTCGGGCTTGTGAGTCAGAATGGCGTTGATCTGCTGCTGTTCGGTGCGGATGTCCGCCAGAGAGAGCGTATCCATGATCTCGACGTAGGAGCCGGTCAAGACGCGCTGGGCGCTGGTCACGCTGACATCCGGCATCAGACCGACGACGACCACCCGCAGCGGACGGCCCACGCTGGCCGTCGCCAGGAGCGCGTCGACGCCGCTGCCGTCCGGGTTCTCCGGCATGATCACCCGGTCGCGCGTGGGGACCAGCAGCTTGCGGCCGGTCTGGGTCGCCAGTTGATCCAGCCCCCGGAACAATCCCACCGCGACATCGCGCAGCGGATCGTCGGCCGTGGTGCGGGTCATGGTGCGCGCCACCAGCCGGTAAGCGCCATCGACCAGATCGATCAGCACGATCCGGGTGTTGACGCTGCCGAAATCGACTGCCACTATCGAGTTGATTTCATCTCGTCCGGCCATACCCCGTCCGCTCTTTATCTGCCGCGTGCCCGTTTCCGTCTGTGCTGATGGTTATGCCAGTTTGTAGCGAGCAATCTCACTCTGCATCTGCTGCGCCAGCGAAGCCAGACCATGCGCCGCCTGCTCGGCCTGGCGGGTCGCCGCCTGGGTCTGCACCGCCGCCTGCCGGATCGCCGTCATCGCGGTGATCAATTGCTCCATCCCATTCGATTGCTGGCGCGCGCTGCTCGCGATCTGGCCGGTGGCCTGGGCCGCTTCCCCGATGATCGCACCAAGTTCCTGAATGGTTTGCCCGGCCCGGTCGATCACGGCCTGCCCGGAATCGACGCCCTTCATCCCCTCTTCGGTGGCCATGACGGACAGATTGGTCGCCTGCTGGATTTCCCCCAGGATAGTCCGAATCTGCTCCGTCGCGCGCCGGGACTGCTCCGCCAGGGAACGCACTTCCATCGCCACCACGGCGAACCCCTTGCCCCGTTCGCCGGCACTGGCGGCCTCGATCGAGGCGTTCAGGGCCAGCAACTTGGATTGCTCGGCCAGGCCGTTGACGACGGTGATAATCTCGCCGATCTGCTGCATCCGTTCCGACAGGCTCTGGATGTTCTCGCCAATCACGCCGACGCGCTCACGGATGAGCTGCATGCTTTCGACGCTGCCGCGCACCGCCTCCATGCCCCGCTGGCCGACCTCCACCGAATGGTTGGCCAGCCCGGCCACGTGCTCGGCCCCTTCGGCCGTCCGGCGAACCACCTCCTGAATTTCGAGCACCGTCGCCAACGTCTGAGCCACCGAAGCCGACTGCTCGGTCGAAGCGCTCATCTGCTGCGTCAGGGCGGCCATGATCTCGTTGGTCGCCGTGCCAATCTGGATACCCACCTCCTGGGTGCGTCTGACCATCGCGGTCAGGCTCGCCACCATGCGATTCAGGTACTCGCCCAGGTTGTGGAGCATCGCCTCTCCAGAGACCAGGGTGTCGCTGTCTTGCAGCGCCAGTTCCAGGGTCAGATCGCCCTGCGCCACGGCCTGAACGAAGTCCGTGTAGTCCGCGACCCGCGTTTCCAGGGACTGGCGAGTTTCGGCCTCGGCATCCGCCATGCTTTGCAGGCGGCTCTCGGCGGCATGCAGTTGCACGATCTGGCGATCGATGCGCTGGAGGTCGTGCTCGCGCAAAAACGCGATCAGGACGATCAGCGTGGAGACAAACACCACGAAGATCAACACGTTGATATACAGAGCAAAACTGATCCCAGGCAGGGCCAGCGGCAAGACAAAAATCGACAGCCCGTTCAGGACGGCCACGATCACCGTCTGGCGCGCAGGGAGCAGAATGCTGGCGATCAGGATGCTGGAAACCAGAAAATACATGGCCGACGTGTCGGCCGTCTCCTCGAAGGCCCCGATGGTCATGACCAGCGCCGCCACGGGAAAGACCGCCACCGCCAGGATCGCGGCCACCTTGTAGAAGCGCGTGCGGCTGCACACATAGGCGACCACGATGATGGCCGTCGCGAACACGGCCACCATGGACTGCGAGGACATCGGGTCGATCAGGAACCCCAGGGTAATGGGCACGGCCAGGATGACAATCGGCACGAGGATCGAAGCCAGCAAGCGGGCGCGCCGCCGGGTCTCGTGATCCGCCAACTGGACCGAGGGTTCGGTCAGGCTGGCCCAGATCGCGAGAATACGCGCCGAGAGTGGATTCTTCTCCCCGGAAGTTGACTGGACTGCCAAACGACGCTCCTTCAGTGCGCGACGCTCTTTCAGCGCATCAGGAAAAACGGCGGTTGGATCGAGCCTAACCGATCACGCGCGCCAGCAAGAACGCCACCCGTTCCCCGAAAATCGTCAGGCTGGAGAGAATCGCCCCGGCATACAGCGAGGCGAAGGTCACAATCAGGAAAATCTGGCCGAGCGTCCCGGCCAGGCGCAGCGGCCAGGGCTGGGCCAGCTCGCCATCCGGGCGGCGTACCACCATGTACTGGAAGTACAGCAGGGTCGTGATTGTGCCCAGAATGATGATCAGGCCGTTGACCAGGTCGTCGGCCAGGGCCGTGCCGGTCGCGCCGACCAGGGGCAGCAGCGTGCCGCTGATCGTGCCGACCAGGGCCACCGCCGTGCCGATCCCGATCAGGAAGGCCATGCCCAGGTTGCCGACCCGCGCCAGGGGCGGATAGGCCTTGAGCAGCAGGAGCAGCCCGATCAGCAGCGGCACCAGGCCCAGCACGATCTGCCCGGTGGACGCGCCGGAGGCCAGCAGCGTGCCGCGCAGCCAGGGCAGCAGAATCCCCTCCACCGCCACGACCACGGCATACCCGGCCGCCACGCCGACGAACAGGTAGACCGCCAACCGGTACAGGATATTGTCGCCCAGCAGATAACTGAACACCAGCAGGGTCAGGACCAGCCCGACCCACCCGGCAAGCATCTCAAGCGTTTCTGGCGTCACTGGTCGCGCCTCCGCCGAATACCGCGCACGATATTGCCCACCGCGCCCAGGCCGATCACCACCGCCGCCACCAGCGCCCCCAGCGACAGGCTGTACCAGCGCTCCAGGGCGTAAGGACGATCGGGCTGTAGCGGCTCAGCGCTCCCGGAATCCCCATCCGATGGGACCGCCTCGCCTTCAGCCGGTGCCGGCGTGGCCGTGATGAACGGCCGCGGCGTGGGCGAAGCATCCTCGTCCAGCGCGCCCGCCCCGGTCGTTGCTTCCGGGGTTGGCGTCACCCGCGGAGTGCGGGTCGCCTGGGGCGTGGGCGAGGCGGTCGGCGCGGGCGTGTTGGTCATCAGGCCCTGCGCGACGACCCCCGCCGGGGTCGGCGTGGGCAGGAAGGCCAGGCTGCTTTCCTCGGTCACTTCGGCTTCGACCGCGGCCGCGGCTTTGTTATCGCCCGCGCCCGCGCCGCTGACCGGGTAGACCGGCGGCAGCGAGGACAGCAGGACACGATCGTAGATGTAGGCGTCGCGGAAGCCGGCCAGGAGGCCCAGCAGTTGGCCGGACGCGAAGTACGGCCGGGCGATCGGCTCGGCGCTGACGCCGACCGCCGCCGCCAGGGGCAGCCCGGTCGCCGCGCCGACCTGCTCCGCCCACAAGCGGATATCCTCGCCGCGCTCGGCCAGCACCAGCCCGAAGGCGAACGACTGGGCCAGCGGGCCGATCCGCAGCCGGGTCGGATCGCCGTACAGGTCGACGCTGAAGACGCGGCTGTCCTGGGCGGTCAGCGCGCGGAGGCCCACCACCCCGCCCGACAGGTACGGCAGGATCACGTAATCACGCGGCATGCTCAACGGATCGTCCGGGGCGCGGCCCAGATGGGCCAGCAGGAATTCATCGTGGGCCAGCCGGGCGAGCACGTCCCGCGCATGGAGCGTGCCCGCCGAATCGGTGCTGACGATCACCGGGCGGCCGCCGCGCAGGAAAATGTGGGTCAGCAACGGCTCGGCCAGGGCGTCCAGCTCCCCGGCGGCGGTCGGACCGTATTCGAATCCGACCAGCACCCGCTGCCCGGCGCGCAGGGCTTCGATCGAAACGTCGAGCGTGCCGTGCTGGGCCGGGTTCAGGGCCGCGGCGGGCGGATTGAACAGGCGAGCCACATCCAGGAAGAAGGGCAGCACGACCGCCGCGACCAGCACCAGGCTGACCACCAGCCGGCCGGGCTTGCGGCGGCTGCGCGCGCGGGCGCGGAGCGCCTCCTTGCGGATGCGGGCGGTTTCCTGGGCCGAGTCGACCGGGACCGGCTCGCCCTCCGCGTCAACCTCGACGGCCGGCACGGCATCCAGGCCGAGAATCCCTTCCAGTTTCCTGATCCGGGCCTGCTGGTCTTGGCTGATGACCAGCCCGTGCGCCACCTGCGGCGCGCCCACCTGGGCTTCCAGCTCGGCCGGCGGCAGTCCACCGACCACGCCCGGGGCGGCTTCCCCGGCTTCGGGCGCGGGCAGCGCCGCAGCCAGTGCCGAGCGCTCGCGCAGAGCACGCAGCCGCTCGGAGAGTTCCTCGACCGGCGTCTCCGTCCGGCGCAGGACCAGATTGACCGCCGAGAACCCGCCTTCCTCGTCCGGCCGGGCGCCCATCAGCCAGTCCGGCAGTTCGGCCCCGGTTTCATCGGTCGGCGGCTGGGAGGTCCCGGTCGCTGCCTCGGGGACTTCGCCCATGCCCTTCAGGGCAGCCGACTGGTCGGCCAGCAGGTCTTCGAAGTCGAACGCGGCGTCCTTCTCGGTGAGCACGGCCGCGTCCGGCCCTGGGACCGATACCGCCGGCTGTTCGCCCAGTTCCTCATCGATGACCTTCATGAAATCCGGCGTGCCGCCCAGCAGCGCCCCGGTCGAAATCTCTTCCTCGGCCGCCTTCAACTCAGCCGCGGCCAGGCCTTCGGCTGTGATCGCGTCCAGCCAATCGGGCATCTCGCCCGGCGCGAGGTCGGCCGGCTGCGCCGCCGGGGCTTCCGGCGGGATTTCCGCCGCCTGTTCGAAATCCGCGAACCAGTCAGGCACCTCGGCGGCCGGTTGGGCGGGCGCGGGAGCCGCGGGCACGGCCGGCGGCGCGACCGCCTCGCTCATCAGGTCCTCAAAGCTCAGTTCATCCATGCCAGGGACGGGCGTCGGCGAGACCGGGGCCTCTTCGCCCAGGTCAATTCCGGCCAGCCAGTCCAGGTCCGCATCACCGGGCGCGGCGGGCGCTTCCGCGACGGCGCCGAAATCCAGTTCGCCGAAGTCAAGCTCCGCCGCAGGCGCAGACTCGGCCGGGGTTTCCGCCTCGAATTCCAGCCCGGCCAGCCAGTCGTCTTCCTGGGCTGGCTCCGGCGCGGCGGGCGCGGCGGGCGCTTCCGCGACGGCGCCGAAATCCAGTTCGCCGAAGTCAAG
>CAZHMJ010000089.1:7220-16484 GCA_964533805.1 uncultured Anaerolineae bacterium
ATTCCAGCCCGGCCAGCCAGTCGTCTTCCTGGGCTGGCTCCGGCGCGGCGGGCGCTTCCACGACGGCGCCGAAATCCATCTCGCCGAAGTCAAGCCCGGCCGCAGGCTCAGGTTCGACCGGTTCCTGAAGCACAGGCACCTGAGCCGCCGGGGTTTCCTCCGGCTCGTTGAGATCGATCAGTTCGCCAAAATCGATATCGGGGAGTTCGATTTCCGCCAGCGGTTCCATCGCCGCCGGTGGTTGGACCACCGCCGGTGGTTGGGCCACCGCCGGGGTCTCGACCGGAGCAGCCTCCTCCTGGACGCCAATCGAGCCAAACCAGTCCGGCAGTTCGGCGGCAGGCGTCTCGGCCGCCTTCGTCACGCCGGACGCCGCCGCCTGCATCTCGGCGAACCAATCGGGGACTTCCTCGACGGCAGACGCTTCAGGTTCGGCCGGAGGCTGCGCCTGGACGGGCGCGGGCGGTTCCGGCTCCGGGACGACCGGGAGTTCCGGCACGGCTTTGAGCAGGTCGGTCGAGAGCTTCTTCTCGTCGAACCACTCCGGCACGGCGGAGGCATCCTGCTCCTCCAGTCCCAGGAACCAATCCGGCACGAATTCCGCGCCGCCGGCCGGCGCGGGCGCGGCTTGCGCTGGCGCTTCGGCAGCTTCGGACGGCTGCTCAATCGTCTGGAACCAGTCGGGCACCTCGGCCGCCAGGAGTTCTTCCTCGGTCGGCTGGCGCTCCTTCTCGACCTGCTCGGTCATCCAGCCTTCGTAAGTCTGGCCGCTTTCCTCCGGGACCGCTTCCGAGCCGATCTCGCCCGTCTCGGTGATCAGCCACTCCGGCCCGCCCTCGGAACCGGGTTCCAGTCCGGCTTCCGCGCCTTCGTCCAGAGTTTCGCCGGTTTCGGCGGCGAATTCCGCCGCGCCGGTCAACCAGTCCGGGGCAGCCCCGGCCTCCGGCGCGTAGACCGGCCCGGCCTCGACCTCGCCGGGCGTCTCTTCCGCAAAGAGCGCATCCGCCGACGCCAGCCAGTCGGGCGTCGCCCCACCCGGCGCGGCGGACGACGCGCCCGCCTCCAGGTCAAACGTCTCGCCCTCATCCATCCCCTGGGCGGCCAGCCAGTCGGGCAGGCCCGCGGCGGGGGTTTCCACCGCCTCCGGCCCGGCCTCGGCCTCCTCCAGGAAGCCCTCCGTCGCGCTCAACCAGTCGGGGACCGGCTCGGCCGGTTTGGCGGGCGGAGTCGCTTCCAGGTCGGGGGGCAGCCAGTCGGCCTGAGCCGCCCCGGAGGCCGGGGTGGACTCGCCGCTGTCGAATTGCAGGCGCCGGATCACCGGCTGCGCGGGTGGTTCAGAGGCGGACTGGCCCGGCGCGGCCTGCCAATCCAGGCCCGCGTCCCCCAGATTGAGTTCGCCAAAGAGACCTTCTTCGGCGGCCGGCTCGACTCCCGGCCGGCCCGCGGCGGCCTCCGGCGCGGCGATGTCGTCCAGCCAGGGCAGCTCGCCCGTCAACCCGGTCAGGATGCCCGGTTTGTCACCACCGGGCGCGCCGGGCTGTTCTTCCTCGGCCAGCCAGCCGAAGACATCCACTTCCGCTTCGGCTTCCGAGGGGGTCAGACCGGGCCGGGCCGGGGCGCTCTCCGGCGAGGGCGGCAGCGCGGCAGCGGCTGGCTGAGCATCCGCCGGGGGATGGGCGGCGGTCACGTCCGAAAGCCAGGGGAGCTGGCCGGTCAGCCCTTTAAGCTGGTCGGCCGAGGGCAAATTGGCGCTGGAACCTTCGTCCGCACCCCAGGGCAGCACCTGACCCGACGAGGTCTGCTCCGGCTGGGCCGGGGCAGCGCCCGCCTGCGGCGCGCCGGATTCTTGCGGGGTAAAGGGTGACTGGCCGGGCGGCGGGTGGATATGCCCGCGCAGCCATTCCGGCAGTTCGTTATCCATGGGGAGCGGACGATCGTCCGTCATAAGCCGTTACTCCCGATAGCTGGGGTCCTGCCCCAGTAACACGCGGACGCCGGCCGTGGTCGCGCCCAGCGCCACCCCGATCAGCAGGCCCCGCGCCCCGGCAGAGGCCGGCACCGTGCGGATCCACTCGCTCAGGCCGTTGAACGCGCCCAGCGCCGGGATCTGGAGCCAGCCCACCAGCACCACCAGCAGCACCACCGTAAACAGCAGACTGCCCCACGACAGGCGGCGACGCAGCAGCCGCGCCGCGGCATACACCAGGAAGAAGACCAGCAGCGCGGCCAGGGCGCTTTCCACCGAAACCTGGACCGCGTTGAATAAAAATCCGCCCAGGTCGCCCTCGCCGACCAGACCCATCCGGTCGACCACGACCAGGAGGATGACCGCCACGGCAGCCACGATCACCACCACGCTGTACGGCCAGCCGGGGTCGCCCTTCAGGATGCGCCGCAGGTGGACCCACAGCAGGTTGAGCACCCCGATCAGAACGGCCACCGCCCCGACCACAACCACGAGTTGGAGCAGCGCGGCGGTCACGCCCGCGACCGGAGAACCGGGGAAGAGGCCCCACAGCGTCACCAGCCCCAGGCCAATCACGAGACTCGAAGCGAGGACAGCCAGCAAGCGGCGCATTTACTTGGCCCCCCTCCGCTGCCGCGCGCGGCGCAGCAGGAATATCACGCCCACCACCAGCCCGCTGACGACCAGCACGGCCGCCAGCACCCCCAGCAGCAGCGCCGGGTTCATCAGAAACTGCTGGGCCAGCGTGACCACCGCCACCAGCAGGATGGCGACGATCGCCAGCAGGCGCAGCCCCTCCTGGGCGAGCACCTGACCCAGGTGAAGGGCCGAGGGCCGCGCGGGCAGGTACGCCCCGGCCACGTACAATTCCTCACCGATCAGCGGCGCGTCGGACATGACCCAGGCCACGGCCTGGCCGTCGAGCTGATCGCTGTGGCCGAAAAACATCTGGTCGTAGCGGATCGCCGCCTCGCCGATGAAGGCCAGCTCCGGGCCGAAGCGCCCGGCGGCCACGCTCAGCGTGGCGTCCTCCTCGGCCAGGGCCACCCCGACCCCGGCCGCCATCGCCAGCGAGCGCGGCCCCTGCGGGTACCAGCGGGCCGCCGCGGCGCGGAACCCGGCCCGCTTGCCGCGCCGGTCGTAGGCGCGCAGCAGGGTGCCCTGGGCCAGCCCCAGGGTCGTGGGATCGCTCAGCGTGATCAGCGGGGCGCGGCTGGCAATCGCCGCCCGCTCGGCCATCGGATACAGCAGGTCGCTCACGGCCAGGGCGGAGACGGTCGATTCCGCGCCCAGGCCGCTGCTGCCGAAGGAGACGTGAATCGGGCGCTCGCTCTCGACCGCCTCGCTCGTCACGCTCGGCAGGGCCTGGTAGGCGGCGATCCGGCGCAAGGGCAGCTTGACGCGCCCCTGGCGGCGCACGACCTGCGATCCCAGGGTGAGCAGCACAAACGTCAGAAGCAGCACCAGCACGGTCAGCAGGCTAATCGCCGGGTCCATCAGGCGATCCTTCCTCAACAGAGACGCGGTGCGAATCGTCCGGGCCAAAGAGCCGCGCGCGCAGCCGGGCCAGGTTGGCCGGGTCCTCCAACAGGCGTGCCCAGCGCCCGACCGACTCGCCGGGCACGAAGACCCCCAGGGCTGGTTGGGCCACGTAGAGCGCCTGCGCGCCGAGCGGACTCAGCGGCTCGGCCGCGTCCAGCAAGGCCGCAGCCAGCCCGTCCAGGCCCCAGGCTCGCAGCCGGTCACCCCAACTCTCCAGCGCGCCGGAATCAAAGGAGTTTGGCTCAAGTCCCATACGAACTCAGTATAACACAGGCTAACTGCGGGCAAAAGCAAGCAGGTTAGGGATTATGTTGGGTGGGGTAAGAAAGAGGCAAGTGCCCGCGCAGCGAAGCTGCGGCGAGGCCAGAGACCGGAGGCCAAGAGGCCACAAAAAACAGCAAGCACCGAGGCCGCGCGGTCAGGGTTGCGCCGAGACGAGTGCGCCACGCGGATCGGCGTAGCGGCGTCGCCCGCGACGACGGAGTCACGTTCCAGACTCCCACCGCAAAGGGACGGCGTCGCGCCGCCACCAGGACGTCCGCCACCCGGATTGTCTTGCCTTTTCTGGCCTCCCGGCCTCTGGTCTCCCGCCTCGATACAACGCGCGGCGTGTTATAATCCCCCCAATTCTGGACTGAGATAGACTGTTTTTGAAAAAGGAGTACACCATGCGGCTGGCTTTGTTATCGGATATTCATGGCAACCTGCACGCCCTGGAGGCCGTCCTGGCCGATCTGGAGGCCCAGGGTGGCGCGGATTTGATCTGGGTGCTGGGCGACCTGGTCGCCTTCGGGCCGGACCCCGCCCGTTGTCTGGAACGGCTCCAGGCCCTGCCCGCCGACAAGACCAAGATCATCCAGGGTAACACCGATCGCTATGTGACCACCGGCGCGCGCCCAAGCTGGCGGCGGCCCACCGCCGAGGAATGGCCGGCCTTCGTGGACGAGATGGTCGAGCGCGACCGCAACTTCGAATGGACGGCGGCCCAACTCAGCGGCGCGCAGGCCGAGGGCCTGCTCAAGCTGGGCACCGACCTCGAAGTGGAAGTCCCCGGCTACGGCTGGGCCATCGCCTTCCACGCCGCGCCGGGTGACGACGAGGCCGTGCTGCTCGACTACACCCCCGACGACGAAATCCTGGACTGGCTGCTCGATCGCCAGGGACGGCTGGCCTTCGGCGGGCATACCCACCGGGCGATGGACCGCGCGTTGGGGCCGTGGCGCTTCGTCAACGTGGGCAGCGTCGGCATCCCGTTCGACGATCCGGGCGCGAGCTACGTGATCGCCACCTTCGAGGGCGGGCAGGCTCACATCGACTTCCGGCGCGTGCCGTTTGACGTCGAAGCCGTGGTCGCCGCCTTGCAGCGCACCGACAACCCGTCCACCCGCTGGGCGATCGAGCGCCTGCGCAATCCCGGCCCGCCGACCAACTGATCCCCTCCACCCCACCGGAATCAACAAGGGCGGCCCCTCATGGAGCCGCCCTTGTGATTTTGCCCTCATCCTCAATATTTCTCCCCAAATGGGAGAGGGATTTCACAACCGCCTATTCGTCCTCAAAGAGGCGCAACCGGAGTTGTTTGATCTCCTGGCGCAGTTCCTCGTCGGTTTCCAGCAGCTCAATAATCTTGTTGTAGCCGTGCATGATCGTGGTGTGATCGCGGCCGCCCAGGGCCGCGCCGATCTGCGGCAGCGAGGCCTCGGTCGCCTCGCGGGCCAGATACATAGCCTGCTGGCGCGCCATGGCGATCTTCTTGGTGCGGCGCGGGCCGAGCAGGTCGTCGACGGTCATGCCGTGGTAGACGGCGGTCACTTCCAGCACGTCGTCCACGGTGTGCACCTTGCGCGGGGCGCGGTATTCGCGCAGCACGCGGCGCACCAGCTCCTCGGACAGCGGCTGGTGGATCAGGCGCGACTGGGCCAGGATTTGAGTCAGCACGCCTTCCAGTTCGCGGATGTTGCCCCGGATCTGCTGGGCCAGGACCCCGGCGACCGATTCCGGCAGGTCGTAGCCGTACTGCTCCGCCTTCTCGGTCAGGATCGCCATCCGCATTTCCAGGTCGGGCGGCTGGATGTCGACGATCAGCCCCCATTCGAAACGCGAGCGCAGCCGTTCCTCCAGGGTCGCCATCGCCCGGGGACGGCGGTCGCTGGCCAGCACGAGCTGGCGGTTGGTGCTGTGCAGGGCGTTGAAGGTGTGGAAGAACTCCGACTGGGTGCTGTCCTTGCCGGCGATGAACTGGATGTCATCGACCAACAGGACATCCACGGTGCGGTAGTGTTCCCGGAAGGCGTTGGTTTCCTGGGTGCGGATGGCCTCGACCAGCTCGTTGGTGAACTGCTCCGAGGTCACATACACCACCCGCAGGCCCTGCTCCCGGCAGGCATTGCCAATCGCGTGCAGCAGGTGGGTCTTGCCCAGGCCCACGTCCCCATACACAAAGAGCGGGTTGTACGCGCCGCCGGGATTTTCGGCAACGGCCATCGCGGCGGCATGGGCGAGCTGGTTGCTGCCCCCGACCACGAAATCCTCGAAGGTGTAGCGCGGGTTGAGCTGGCTGTCCAGGCCCGGCCCGGTCTCCTCTTCCTCAAGCGCTTCGGGCTCGAAGCGTCCGTCCTCCCACAGCGGCCCCAGATCGCGCACTTCCTCCAAGGGGTCGTAGACGGCAAAACGCACTTCGATCGTGCGTCCGAACAGGTCGGCCAGGGTGCGGCGAATGGTGCTGTACAGCCGCTTCTCCAGCCAGGCTTTGACATAGGCGTTCCGGACGCTAACGATGAAAGTGCCGTCTTCATACGCCAGGAGTTGGGCGCCTTTGACCCACGTATCGAAGGTGGCCCGATTGAGCTGCAATTCGAGCTGGCCCAGCAAGGCTTGCCAGGCATCCGGAGGGCTCATGGGTTTGGGATTGTTCATCAGTCCCCCTACCACGATCAAGGACGATACCGACCGACGCGGAACTCACCCCGGAGGTGAGGCGGGACGGCGACATAGATTTCCAGACGATGTGTTGTGTTGTGGGGGAGCGCCGGGGAAGTGCGGTTGCTCCACGCTGTAAAGTTCATTGTAGCAGAGACCGGAGGCGGGTTGCAACCACCGCCTGGGTGAACAACCTTAAATCTTTTAAGGTTTTAAGCTTGGGTTAAATTGGTTTATGTGCGTTCAAACCCGCGGACCGAGTCAGCCCTGGCCCGCGAACCGAGTCGGCCCGCGGTTAAGGGCAATCCGTGGGGGTCTCCCGCCCGCCAGGGGCCAGATAAAGGTCCGGACAGACCGCCGGCCCCGCGCGCGGCCTGCCCGCCAGACTCAAACCTGAAGGGCCGCCAGTGGAAAGCTGTCACCTTCCATCTAATAGTCCTGTCTGGCAAAAAGCGGGTTATCCCAACCTCGCCGGCCTGGGAAATCACACGCCAGAGGACTGGAAAAGGATAGCCATCGATATTAGTTAACCTGGCGAACTAATCTGTCACAGGCGCGCATATTGTCATCATGAGACCTGGGCCATTTGTCACGACTTGTTAACGGTCAGGTAGATTTGTCTGTGAATTCGAGTACAATGAGTCTACCCAATGATGTCCTACCGCCTGTTTCTTGAACGATCAAGGAAACCATCATGCAAACCCCAGCGTCACCCTCCCTAGCCCCGCAGGTGGATCAGCAAGTCCACCCCCACGTCGATGTGATCAAGGTTTCCGCCAAATCACGCTCGACGGCAGTCGCCGGCGCCATCGCCGGAGTCGTCCGCGAGCACAAGCGCGCCGAGGTCCAGGCCATCGGCGCCGGCGCAGTCAACCAGGCCATCAAAGCGATGGCGATCGCCCGTGGGTATCTGGCCGAAGACGGCATTGACGTCATCTTCATCCCGCAGTTCACCGAAACCTCGATCGACGGTCAGGAACGGACCGCCATCCGCATCGTCGTCGAGCCGCGTTAGATCGGGTAAGATCGGCGGCAGCCCTGACCGCTGCCGGCCGAGAGGAACCCGATGACGGCTCGCGTTGATCTGCATACCCACAGTACCGCCTCCGACGGCGCGCTCAGCCCGTCGGAGGTGGTGCGTTTGGCCCTGCGCCACCGGCTGGACGTGCTGGCCCTGACCGACCACGACACCTTCGGCGGGATCGCCGAAGCCCAGGCCGCCGCGTCCGGCACGACCCTGACGGTGCTGCCCGGCATCGAGCTGGCGACCGTCACCCCGGACGGCCGCAACCTGGACATGCTCGGCTACCTTTATGATCCGGACAACCCCGCCTTTGCCGCCCGGCTGGCCGCCCTGCGCGACGCCCGGCTGAACCGGGCCGCGAAGATGATCGCGCGCCTCAACGCCCTGGACATCCCCATCCGCTACGAGCGCGTCATCGAGCTGGCCGACGGCGGCTCGGTCACCCGGCCGCACGTGGCCCGCGCCCTGCTCGAAGGCGGGCACGTGGCCAGCCTGCAGGACGCCTTCGACCGCTACCTCGGCGACGGCGGCCCGGCCTACGTGCCCCACGATCAGCTTGCCCCCCAGGAGGCGATCGCCCTGCTCCACGCGGCGGGCGGGGTGGCCGTGCTGGCCCACCCGATCCGGCTGGTCGAGGATGGGATGGACCCGGCGGCGATGGTGGCCGCGCTGGCCCCGCAGGGGTTGGACGGGCTGGAGGTCTACTACCCCGACCACACGCCCGGCTTCAAGCTGCGCCTGCGCGTCCTGGCCCGCCAATACGATCTGGTGATGACCGGCGGCAGCGACTTCCACCGCCGCGAGGTCCGGCCGCGCCACATCGGGTCGCAGCGCGTCCCGCCGGAGTGCGTGGAGCAACTCCGCGTCCGGGCGGAGCGGTATCGGGGGTAGCGGTCAGCAGACAGTTCTCAGTCGACAGTCAGACCAATGCACGGGCTTGAACAAGGTCTGGATGGCCTCGCCCTGTCAATCACTCCACGGTGAACGTGCACGCGGTCCCTCCCGGATTTAGCTCCGGGTTGGACCAGCCGGATTGCACGGTATGGGTTCCCGGTGTGGCGATCCAGTTCGCCTTGACCATTTCCACCCAGTCGACCCCGGTATACAAATCCTCCAGCCACATCCCGGCCAGCGGGACACCATCCACCTGGATCGAAATCGACTGGCCGCCAATGGCCACGCTCCGCGCCTCAGGGCTTGCAAATCCATGGGTACCATACAGGAAATGCACCTGCCCACCCGCCTGGATCGGGCCATCCCACGGCTGCTCCTTATTGCCGGTCCACATCCGGCAATGCCATATTTCGAAATGATAGTAGGCTGGTATGCCACCGGACGCCGCAGGCGCTTCCGAGGCCGGCTCCTGCGTGGCGGGAACACTGGTCGGCGTGATCACCGGGGTCGGAGTTGGAGTCTGGATCGAGGCGGCACAGTCGGCTGACTGGACGCCCACCACCCCAAGCGCGACGCCCGCCTGACACGCTCCGGCCACCGCCAGCGCGACGGATTCCTCCGGCGCGGCAACCACCCGCGAGGTCTGATCCACCAACCCGGCCGAGTTGAGGGTCACCGCCACCGCCGGGAAAGCGGCCGCGCCCGCTGCCCGCGGCTGCTCCAGCACAAGCGACACACCGTTGACGGTGGCCGCCACCCGTCCCTGGAGGAGCGTGATCAGCAGGACCGCCTCGCCCTCCGCAAGGCGCCCAAGCGCTCGACATAACGCTCCGCGATAGGTGCGCGTCACCCAGCTGCGTCGCGCCGGGGAAAGTGGACGTTCCGAATTACGATCGCGCTCGACGTCGACCTCCGCCGT
>CAZHMJ010000090.1:0-16022 GCA_964533805.1 uncultured Anaerolineae bacterium
CCGGCGTGCCGGTGGTCAGCGCTCCCCAGCAGCCGGAGGCAGTCGAGGTTCTGGCGGCTGTCGCCGCTGAGCGTGGCGCACCCTTGACAATGATCGGACGCGACTGGTTGGTCCAACCCGGACGCAGCACGCGCTACGGGCAGGATTTTCTGGCGGGGCCGGCCGGTGAGCCGGCACGCCGTTATGTGACGCCCTTGCTGGGCAAGCACCAGGTGCTCAACGCCAGCGCGGCCCTGGCTGCGCTGGACATTGCCGGGCGGAACGGTCTGATCGTTCCTTCAGTGGTTCGTAACGGCGGGTTGTTGAACGCCAACTGGCCGGGACGTTTTGAGATTGTCTCGGAGAATCCCTGGTTGGTGCTGGATGCGGCGCACAACGGCGCGTCCGCGGATTGCCTGCGCGAGACCCTACAGGAGATCTTCCCGGGTCGGCGGCCGCTAGCGCTGGTCTTTGGCGCCTCTGCGGATAAAGATGTGGCGGGTATGTTCCATGCGCTGCTGCCCCAGGTGGATCACCTCCTGCTGGCCCAGGCCGTTCACCCGCGTGCCATGTCTCTCCAGACTTTGGAGGAACAAGCGGCCAGTGTGGGATTTCGGGGGACCGTCGAGGCGATCCCTGTGGTCGGCGAAGCGCTGCGCCGCGCGCGCGAACTGGCCGGTCCAGATGGGGTGGTGGTCGTCACCGGGTCGTTGTTTATCATTGGGGAGGCGCGGGATTGTCTGGGACTGCCGGCCGGACAGGCTGTGAACTATGACCCCGCTTTGCTGGAGCGACTGTTACTGGAATAGCCCGGCCGTTCAGGCCGAGAGCTGGATTGGTTGAGATCATGTTTATCATGGGGTATGGAGAGAACGACTTCTACGATGTCAAGGACGCGGAACCGGGCGAGGATGGTCTGATCGAAGCGCCGCTGATCCCTTTACGCGATATGGTGGTGTATCCTAATATGGTGACACCCCTGTTCGTCGGGCGCGAGTCATCCTTGCAGGCGATCCAGGCGGCACAGGCCAACGCGCAGACGGTGATCGGGGTCGCGCAGCGCGATCCGGGGGAGTCTTCCCCTGCGCCTGAGGACTTGTACAGCGCTGGTACCGAGATGGCGATGGGCCGTCTGATGCGCATGCCTGACGGCACGATGAGCGTATTGGCCCAGGGCCGGCGGCGAATTGAAGTCGTTGAGATCGTGTCCGCGAAGCCGTACATCGTGGCCCGGGCGCGGCCGGTCGCCGAGAATTTCGTCAGCCAGGTGTCGCGCCAGACGCAGGCCCACATGCGGGCTGTGCTGGCGCTGTTCGAGAAGTGTGTCAACCTCAATCACAACATTCCTGAGGAAGCGTATATCTACGCTCTCAATATCGATGAGCCGGGCTGGCTGGCCGACGCCATTGCTTCGACGCTCAACCTGAGCCTGGAGGAGCGCCAGACGGTCCTGGAGATCGTCAACCCGGCGGAGCGATTGCGCAAGGTCGGGGTCTATCTGGGGCGTGAATTAGATGTGCTTCAGCTTGAGGACGAAATCCAGTCCCAGGTGCAGCGCGAGGTTGACCGGGGCCAGCGCGAGATGTTCCTGCGCGAGCAGATGCGCGTCATTCAGAGTGAGCTGGGTGAGATCGACGTCTTCCAGCAGGAATTGAACGAGCTTCAGGGCCAAATCGATGAGGCCGGGCTGCCTGAGGAGATCGCCGACAAGGTCGCCAAAGAGTTGAGCCGGCTGGCAATGCTTTCCCCAATGGCGCCTGAAGTCGGCATGATTCGAACGTACCTCGACTGGCTGATCAGCCTGCCGTGGGCCGCGCAGAATGACGACAACCTCGATATCCGTAATGCGGCCACCGTGTTGGAGGGCAATCACTATGGACTGCCCAAGGCCAAAGAGCGCATCTTGGAGCACATCGCGGTGCGCAAGCTGGCTCCCGATGAAGCGCGCAGCCCGATTCTGTGTTTCGTGGGGCCTCCGGGCACTGGAAAGACATCGCTGGGCCGCAGCATCGCCGAAGCACTGGGCCGTGAGTTTGTCCGAGTCAGCCTGGGTGGTGTGCGGGATGAAGCCGAGATTCGCGGCCACCGGCGCACGTACATCGGCGCGCTGCCGGGCCGGATCATCCAGACCATGCGGCGGGTCAAGACGATCAACCCGGTGTTCATGCTGGATGAGATCGACAAGCTGGGCCAGGATTTCCGGGGCGATCCGGCGGCGGCTCTGCTGGAGGTGCTCGATCCGGAGCAGAATTACGCCTATAGTGACCACTATCTCGAAGTGCCCTATGACCTGTCCAAGGTGATGTTCATCACGACTGCCAACTACCTGGACCCGCTACCGCCGGCTCTGTTGGACCGGCTGGAAGTCATCGAGTTCATGGGCTACACTGAGGAAGATAAGCTGGCTATCGCCCATCGCTTCCTGATCCCGCAGCAGTTAAAAGCGCATGGCCTGCTACAGAGCGGCGTACGGTTTGAAGACAGCGCGCTGAGGGAGATGGTCGAAGCCTATACGTTCGAAGCCGGCGTGCGCAACCTGGACCGCGAGATCGCCAATGTCTGCCGGAAGATCGCGCGCAAGGTGGCGGAGGATAAACCCTTCCCACGCCGGGTGAGAGCAGACAGCCTGTTCCGTTTTCTTGGGCCGCCGCGCTACCTGTCGACCCGGATCGAGGATACAGACCAGGTCGGCGTGGTGACGGGCGTAGCCTGGACGGAAGCCGGCGGCGATATCATGGTGGTCGAAGTGGCGCTGATGCCCGGCAAGGGCGAGCTTCAACTGACCGGCCAACTGGGCGAAGTGATGCGTGAATCGGCTCAAGCGGCGCTCTCCTATGCCCGGTCACGGGCCGAGAGGCTGGGCATCGATCCGGAGATATTCGACGATACCGACATGCACATCCACATCCCCGAAGGGGCGATCCCGAAGGATGGGCCGTCGGCGGGTGTGACGATGGCGGTAGCCCTGATCTCGGCGCTGACCCGGCGTCCGGTGCGGCGCGAGGTTGCCATGACCGGCGAGATCACGCTCCGTGGCCGGGTGCTGGCGGTAGGTGGCGTGAAGGAGAAATTGCTGGCGGCGCACCGGGCCGGTCTGACGCATTTTTTCATGCCAGCCAAGAACAGCAAGGACCTCGAGGATATCCCGCGCCGCGTGATGCGAGAACTGAAGCTGGAATTCGTGGATGATATAGATACCGTGTTGGAGGGCGTTTTGCTGCCTCCGCTCCCGGCTCCTGAGCCAGAGCCTGAGCAGGAGGAGGCGGCTGGCGTTGCGGAGGACACGCAGACTGAGGTGTAGCGGCTTATGAGCGCGACAGTGGTCATTGGCGAACAAGATGTGCTGAGCCTGGTCAGCGCCGGCCGATCGGCGGATGTCGATTGGCTGCCCGGACGCGCCCCGGTCGAGGATATCGCCCCCTTGCTGGTTTCAATGGCCAATAGCCAGGGCGGGACGGTGCTCCTGGGAATCGCGCCGCGCACCGATCAGATCGTCGGGGTTGATGATCCTGACGCGGCAATCGACCGGGTGCTGCGCGCGACGCTTTCCACGACACCGCCCCTGATCATCCCGCTGGCTCACAAAGTGAAGGTCGGCCAGTTCACCTTGCTGGTAGTGACCGTCCCGCGCGGGTTACCGCATGTCTATGCCTATGATGGTCGCTTTCTGGTACGCCAGGAAACCCAGAACCAGGTGCTTGATGCGCGCTCCTTGCGGCAAATCCTGATTGCGCGCGGCGACGTCAGCTTTGAGGAAGAGGCCGCGCACGGCGCGACTCTCGACGATCTGGATTGGACCCAGGTCGAGAGCTACGTGAGCGCATTGGACGTATTCAGCGGATTGTCCTCCAAAGAGGTTTTGCTGAAGCGCGGTTGTCTGGTCACGACCCCGGAGGGTGAGGTGGTGCCGACCAATGCCGGCATCCTGCTGTTTGGCAAAACGCCGCAGGAGATCCTGCGCGGCTCGGATATCACCGCCGCACGTTTCGCCGGTGAGGCGATGGGCGACACCTTCGTACGGGAGGATATCGTCGGCGCGCTGCCGGCCCAACTGCGCCGTGTCCAGGCCTTTCTGGCCGATCACCTGCGCAAGCAGATCCAGATGGGCGCGGAGATGGCCCGCGGCGAGGCGTTCGAGTACCCGATGGAAGCCGCCCGCGAGATCGTGGTGAACGCCGTGGCTCACCGCGACTACAGCATCCAGGGGGACGGCGTGCGGTTGTACATCTTCGCGGACCGGATGGAGGTGACCAGTCCCGGCGGCCTGCCAGGGCCGGTAACGGTCGAGAATATCGTCGAAGAGCGTTTTTCTCGCAACCCGATTGTCGTCCAGGTGCTTTCCGATATGGGGTTCATCGAGCGTCTGGGGTATGGAGTCGACCGGGTCATCGCTCTGATGGAACAACAAGGGCTGCCTTTCCCCTCCTTCGAAGAGACGGATGGCGGGGTGCGCGTCACGCTGCGCAATCGCAGTCAGGCGCCCAGCGCACCGCTGGCCCCGCTCAGCGCGTTCGGGGGGGAATACAAGGGGACCGAAGTCAATCCGCGTCAGGAATATGCCCTCGATTTTCTCGTCAACCGTGGCAATCCGCGCATTACGAACAAAGACCTGCAAGAACTGTGCCCGGACGTGCACCAGGAGACGATTCGCCGCGATCTGGCTGACTTGGTGAACAAGGGCATTCTGATCAAGATGGGTCAGAAGCGCGGTTCCTACTACGTGCTCAAGAAGTGAGCCATCTGTTCTTCGCACAATCGATTTCGAGATTGCCATCTATGCGACTGCTGAGACTGTCTTTTGAGGCTGGGAACCATTCTGCGCGGAAACCAGGCCGCGGGTTGTGGGTGGCTGGCCTGGGGCTTGTCTTGCTGCTGGCGGCCTGTGGGCCAGTCGAGCCAACAGCGACGCTCACGCCCAGTCCGACCCTGACGGCGACTTTGACCGAGACCCCCACGGCGACTCCGTCGCCTTCAGCCACGCCTACCGCTTCGCCGACGGCGACGGACACCCCGACACCGACTCCAACCGCCAGCGACACGCCCACACCGACTCCGACCGGGCTGCCAACCCTGGGCTTCGCGGGCGACAACTGGACAATGGCCGAAGTCCCGGATCCGCTGGGCGAGCCGTTGGATGAACCGTGGGTCGCGTTTGTGAATATCAACGACCGGGACGGCGTCGGCGATCCGCGCACGCCCCAGCCCGCGACCAATGTCGAGACGCTCTACCTGGTCAGCCCGCGCAGCGGGCAGCGGGTGGCCGTGAGCCAGATTCCTTCGACCACGGATGACCGCGTCTATTGGGCCCCGACCGGCGACCGGGTCGCCTATTTCCTGGAGAATGATCTGGCGACTCAGGCAGGTGGGCTGTACGTGTTTGATCTGACGATCGGTGTGAGTTCCCGTCTGCTGCGGCTGGACAGCCTGACCCAGCGCGGGTTCCTCAGCCCGCCCCAGTGGTCGCCGGATGGACGCCAGATCGCGATCGGGCTGGCGACCGCCTACGACATGGATGTCTACCTGATGAACGCGGACGGCACGGATTTGCGCAGCATCACGCCACTCCCCTCCTTTGACTGGTGGCCTGTCTGGTCGCCGGGTGGCCGTTTCATCGCGTTTGTTTCCGACCGGGAAACCTGCCCAAGTTGGGAACCCGGCGCGGGCTGTTACGAGTCCTATCCAAACGGGCCAACCGGCGGCGGTTTGTACCTGTACGATACGCTGAACGGAGACGTCCGGCAGCTCAGTGGTGAGCTGATTACCGAGCCGCCGTACTGGGTCAACGATCGTCTGATCGCGTTTGGGACGGGGAGCTTCGTGCGGGGCGATGATTTCCGCTACCTGTGGCTGGCCGACATCATGACCGGTTCAGCGAGCCAGCACACGCTGCAAGGGAGCAGTGGGACGTACTACCTGGCGGATCGCTGGTCTCCAGATGGTTCCCGTGTGGCTTTCCAGCAGGCTGGGGAGACGGCCAATCTGGTGCTGATGGATCAGGCCGGGGCCGAACTGGGCCGGACGGATCGCTTCAATTTCGCCCGATATGCGGTTCACATCGTCTGGAGCCCGGACGGGTCCCGGATTGCCGTGGGTGGGCGCAGCGGGCAGTGCCCTTATGGTCTGGTGGTCCTGACGGGCGACTTCGAGATCGTCTCCAACGCCAATCCACCGCCGACGGCCTGCGATCCGGCCTTTTCGCCGGATGGCAACTGGCTGGCTTATTCCGGAATCAACCCGCAAATCGACGGGCGACTGGACCTGTACATCGCCAGCCCGACCGGCTATGGCGCGGTCAACGAGACCGGCAGCCTGCGGGGGCAGATCCGGGTGTTGGGTTGGGTGGGGGGGTAGCTACGCCGGAACCGTAGACCTTGCTGATCGGATTCCGGCAGGTTGCGGTTTGGGGTTTGCCCCTTTATGGCGAGTCGCGCTACACTTCCGCCGCTGTGAGAGGAGGCGAAAGCCATGCAGATTTCGCGCCTGTTGACGCTGCTGGCGGCGTTGTTCGCTGCCCTGATCGTCTTCGTGATTGGCATGCAGCTCGTGCAACCTGTCCGCCCGTTGATTGACGGCGCGGCGTTTTCGGATACGCAGATCACCCCGAACGCCGATGGCGATCGAGATGTGGCGATCTTCACCTATACCCTGACCCGCAACGCGACCGTCTCGATCGTGTTCGTCGACCAGGACGGGCGAGAGTACCTGTTTCGCGATTCCCAACTCCGCGTGCCGGACGATTATCGGGTGCAGTTCAGCGGCATCGTCCATGGGTTTACCCTGCCGGACGAAGCTGTGCAGGGGGAGGTCGAGACGCGGCTGCTTCCGAATGGCGAGTACACGTGGCGGCTGTACGCCGTGGCTGACAATGGCGAAACGATGGAAGTGACAGGCAATCTAGTGATCGCGGAGGCGGATTTGGCCCTGCCAGACCTGTCGGGTTTTTCCGTGTCGCCCACGCTGTTCACACCCAATCAGGATGGCATCGACGACCGGGTTACGATCAATGTCTACCTGGCCAAGGAAGCCACCCTGACGATGTATCTGGAAGGGGACGACCAGCGTACCTATGTGACCGAGGTCAATCAGGGGCTCGAGGTTGGCGCGGCTGGACTGCATGTCTTCGACTATGACGGCGGGATCGATAATGGCCGCGAGCCGCCCGCCGATGGGGATTACACCCTGGTCGCCCTGGCCGAGGACAAAACGGGCCAGCGCGTCCGGCGGACGGCCACGCTCTCGATTCGGGACGGCGGCTATCCGCTAGGGGCGGTGTACCCGCAGCCATCGGGCACGACCGTGTTCTATGATACCATGCCGTATGATGAGGCTTACTTTACCGATGCGGATCACGCCGGGGCGTTGATTCCAGTCCCCGAAGGGATCGAAGCGAGCATTTCCGACAGTGAGGTGGTGCTTCAGGGAGATATGTTGGTTTTCCGCCTGACCATTACCAACGATGGCAGCGTCGGCTTGCGGACCAGCGGCCCGCCGCCCGGAACCGTGTACGCTCAGGATCAGCGCGCCAGCGGGATCGGGTGGTTTGAGCAATCAGGCGCCTGGCGGGTTGGGCTGGAATGCGATACGACCGCGAGTAGCTATCCCTGGCGCTGGGCGCTGGCGCCCACTGACCAGCTCGAGGTGGTCGAGGCGAATGGCGAGACGTACTACTACCTGCCACCTGGCGCGCAGGCGGTGGTTTGGGGCGCGGTGCGTTTGACCGAGATCGTGCCCCAACGCAATCCGCAGCCGTGCTGGATCGGACTGATCCACGAGGATGTCTCGGTCGTGCAGTCCGACGTGGACCGGCGCTGGGTGGAGATTGTGCCCGGCCCGGACGCCGTCGAAGCAGCGGCAGATAATGAGGGTTAGCGTACTTGTCGGCCCGGCGGTTGCCGGGCCGCGTAATTGCCTGTACCATACCCTCAGCACCACTGCGTTTTTATGGGAGATAGACCTATGAAGCGTTGGACTCTGTTGAACGCTTTTCTGCTGCTGTCACTCCTGAGCGGTCTGATCCTGGCGGGCTGTGGCGGGCCAGCAACACCTGTTTCAACGCCTCTACCTACAGCTACCGCTACGCCGCGCTCGACCCCGCTGCCACCCGTCCCCACCGCGGTTCCACTGGCTTCGGAAGACAGCCCACTCATTGTTCTCATGCGACCCGAAGGCACCCGCCGCTCCTCTGCGAGTAGTGCCCAGGCCCTGGGCGATCTCATCCAGGAATTGACGGGGCTGGTGGTCGAGATCGAACTGGTGGACAGCTACGGCGAGATATCCACCCGGCTGTGTGGGGCGGAGCCTGTGGCCGGATGGCTGGACGGCCTGACCTATGGCGTGGCCGCGCTCCAGGGCTGCGCGGACCCGGCGCTTCAGGTAGAGCGCGATGACGCGACGGGGTACCGTGTCGACCTGCTAATGAGCGCCGAGTTGGCTGGCGACGAAACGACCGTCGAAGACATCGGCGCGCTGGCTGGGCAGACCTTCTGCCGGCTGAGCAGCGAAGACGTGGCAACCTGGCTTGTCCCAGGGCTAATGTTGCAGGCGGCCGGGGTGGACCCCCTGTACGGGCTGGAGGGCGTGCTCGATGTCGCCGATTCTAACGCGATCATCTCGGCCATCTACAATGACGAATGCCAGGCTGGGGCTGTCCCCAACCGGTACTTCCCCAACCGGGCCAGCAGCGAACTGCGCGCACTGGAAGATTTGCGCGACAAGGTGGTTGTCGTGCAATCCTCGCCGGAGCTGCCCTATGGTATTCTGGTCTACTCCCAGACGGTGCCTCTGAACGTGCGAATTCCCCTGACCGACGTCTTCTTCCAGATTGCGGCCAGCAGCGAGCACGAGGAAACCCTGGCGGCGATACTCCAGCAGGACAGCCTGGAACGGGTAGACGAGAGCGATTTTGTCGATCTGCGAGCGTTCCTTCAGTCGAGCGGCCTGGACCTGATTCTGCTGGGAGAATAGCCAGTTCGTGGATCTTGCGACCGTTATCGTCACTTGGAACGTGCGAGGGTTGGTGCTGGATGCCCTGCGCACGCTGCTTGAAGATACGAAAGCTGCCGGGTTGGACGCCGCAGTGTGGGTGGTGGACAACGCCTCGGCGGATGGTACGGCTGAGGCGGTGCGCGATCACTTTCCTGAAGTTCACCTGATCGCCAGTCACGACAACCTGGGTTTCGCGGGCGGCAACAACCTGGCTCTACGGACGATTGGCTTTGGCAGCCAACCTCTTGAGGCGCTTCCCCGTGCTATCTTCTTGCTGAATCCGGACACCCTGGTGCAACCCGGCGCGGTGCGCAGTCTGTACGAAGCCCTGTTCGCGGGGGAGCGTAACGGGCTGGTGGGCGCGCGGCTGGCTTATGGGGACGGGCGGTTTCAGCATAGCGCATTCGCGTTTCCAGGAGTCTGGCAGACGATGTTTGATCTCCTGCCGATGCCCGGCCGTTTCTACGAAAGCCGCCTGAATGGCCGCTATCCTCGCGCGTTGTACGATGGGACGCAGCCCTTCCCGGTCGATCACACCCTGGGCGCGACGATGATGCTGCGCCGCGAGGTCATCCACCAGACCGGGATGTTCGACGAGCAGTTCTTCATGTACTGCGAGGAAGTCGACTGGGCCATGCGCATCCACAAGGCGGGCTGGCGGGTTCTGTGCGTTCCGAAGGCACGGATTACCCATCTCGAAGGACAGAGCACATCCCAGATTCGCCCGGCCAGTTTCGTCAACCTGTGGCACAGTCGGTTCAAGCTGTATACCAAGCACTATTCCCCGCTCAGGGTTGAGACCATCCGGGGGATCGTGCGCCTGGGGATGCGGCGCAAGATCGCCCAGGCCCGGCGTGATTCGAGCCTGGATGAGGCGCAGCGGGCCACGCTGATCGAGGCCTACCGGAAGGTGGCGGCGTTATGACGACTCTGGCTGCGATTATCCTGTGTCGGGATGAGCTAGATCACTTGCCGGAGTGCATCAAAAGCGCGGCTTTCGCCGATGAAGTGATCGTCTTCGCCGATGCGAGCAGCCCGGTCCTGTCTCAGGTGATCGCGGCGGCTGAGGCCGCCGGCGCGCGGGTGACGCAACGCTGTTTCGATGACTTCGCCAGCCAGCGCAACGCGGCGCTGGCTTCCACGGCGGCCGATTGGGTGCTGTTCATCGACGTGGATGAGCGAGTGACGCCGGAACTGGCGGCTGAAGTCCGGCGGGTGATCGCGGCGCCTCAGGCCGTTGGGTATGGCATACCGCGCCATAACTATATCTTCGGCCACCTGACCCGGTATGCCGGCTGGTATCCGGACTACCAGACCCGGCTGCTGCACCGGGCCAGCGCCCGGTACGATCCCGCCCGACCTGTGCACGAGGTCGTGATCCTGGATGGATCGCAGGACTATCTCCAGGAACCATTCATCCACGACAACTACCGCGATCTGGCGCACTTCGTGGACAAACAGCGGCGTTACGCCGCGATCGACGCGGGCATCCTGTTCGAGCAAGGCGTGCGGCCGAGTTTGAGGAAATCCATCACCCAGCCGTTGCGCCAGTTCTACTGGCGGTTCGTCACCTTGCAAGGTTACCGGGACGGGCTGCACGGCCTGCGGATGAGCCTGCTCATGGCCTGGTACGAGTGGCTCAAACACCGGCGGCTGGCCGAGTTGGCGCACGACCGCCGAGCATGACGGACCTTGCATCCTGGGTCAATAGACCTGGCGCTCGATAATCTCCACCAGGGCATACAAGCCACCGGAGACGAGGCTGTGCCCGCCCAGCAGGATCGGGATGGGCGCTTCGGCTGCCGCCTGGGTGAACTCGCGCAGCCAGGGATCGCCGATAGCCTCGCTCAGGTAGAGGTCGGAGGCGAAGCGATCGGCATCGGAGGGCCAGTGTCCCATCGACGCCATGAGCGGCCGCGAGTCGATGATGGCTGCGTCGCTCAGACCGGCCAGTGTCGCGAAGAACGCGTAGACTCCGTCTTTCCGGATCATTTCCCCCAATAGCGATTTGACCTCACCGCGTTGCAGGCGGCCGCTGGCGACCATGCCCCGTTCCTCCGCGAAAACGCGCACCCAGCAGTGGGTGACCTTGTTCAATGCCTGCCAGGGCAGGGGGGCGACGCGCCCGATCAGAGTCAGGTTCGATTCCGGCGTGGCGGCGATACGCGCGATATCGCGCACCGGGAGGGGGTTCAGGCGCGAGTCCTGGAGCACGGCTGCAAGGTGCGGGGGACAGTCGGGATGGCAGGCAATCAGGGCCAGGTCGGAAGGTGTGTCCAGATCGAAGCCAGCGGTGGGACGCAGGCCGGTCACCACGCGCACATCGTACCGGCCGGATTGATCGAGCAGCCAGGCCAGGCTGTTGTCCCGATCGGCATCGTTCAACAGCGTGAGCATCTCGTCCGCGTGGGTGAAGGCTACCCAGTCACTGGAGTGCTTGTTGTTGGTTAGCGCCATGTGGGAGGGAATCCGGCCACCTGGCCGGTTAATTGCCTGATCCATGAGCTGCGCCATTGTGTTGAGCAGACTGGCGTCCACGAACGGGGCGCTGCCGCCGCCGAAAACCATGAGGTGGGATAATTCGTAGCGCTGAATGAGACCGGCCAGCCGTTTTCCAAAGTGAAAGGACTGACCGGGCGGGTCTGGGTCGAAGATCACGCTGCTTTCGCCGGGAATCCAGTCGGATGTGGGCGCTGCCACGATGACCGGTTCAAGGCGCTGCGCGACCAGAGTGTCGATCAGATCGAGTGCGCTGGCCTGCTGAGCGCGGGTGACGAGCTGTTCTTGTGGGGTTGGGCCGCCTGGCCCAACCAGGATGATGACGCCGGGAGAATGAGTCTGCATGGGAGCTGCTTTCAGCGGGCCGGGGGCTGAGAAGCCCCCGGCAGTTACGGTCAATATTGAAGTCGATCGATTCGGTCGATTGGCTAGTCGAGCTGCGGCTGCAGGATGCCATAGTTGCCATCTTCCCGCAGGTAGGCCACGCTGATTTCGTGGTTCTCCTTATTCAGGAAGACGAAGAAGTCGTGACCGAGTAACTCCATTTGCTCGATGGCTTCCTCTTCGCTCATCGGCGTCACCCGGACGACCTTGCGGCGCACGATTTCGACCTTTTCCTCGTCTATCCCAAGCGGTTTCTCGCCGGGAACTGGCTCGGCCGCGGCCAGCTCTGGCTCCAGTTCGGCAAACCGGTCACCGCCATGACGCTGTTTCTTGCCCTTGTAGCTGCGGATACGGCGGTACATCTTGTCCAGGACGATGTCGACCGCCGCGAAAATGTCAGCCTGGCTTTTGTCTTCTGCTCGTAGAATCGTGCCGCGCCGGTCGCGCACGGTGAGCTGGGCGACAGCTCGTTCACCGCCCTGCTTCTGGCGTTCCAGGGCGATGTCAATCTGCGCTTCGACGATATTGGGCAAATAGCGGTCCAACTTGCCGGTTTTCTTCTCGATGTGGTCCCGCAGTCGCGGCTTCAATTCCACATTCTTGGTGCGAATCTGGACCTCCATGACTTGCTCCTTTCGTGGATAGCACAGGAATAGCGCACTACGGTCAACAAGCTCAGGACGAACCGGCCGATCCGGCCCTTCCGACGACGGCCGCCCGGATGGTTCGCGCTCCATGTTCCTCCAGCTTGAGCGCGCATTCGTGAAGCGTTGCTCCGGTGGTGTAGACGTCGTCCACGAGCAGGATATCCCGACCTTTCACAGCCGATGAGTCCGTTACTGCGAAGGCGTCACGTACATTCTCCTGTCTGTGCTGGTAGTCGAGTCCCACCTGGCTGGCGGTCGCCCTCTGCCGGAGCAACAGACCTGGATCGAACGGCCAGATCAGCGCTTTGGAGAGAACCTGTCCGATCAGGGCGGACTGGTTGTAGCCGCGCTGGGCGAGGCGGCTGGCGTGCAGAGGGACAGGTGCGATCAGGCCGGGGGGGAGCGCGGCGGCGCGCAGCCTGGCGGCCAGAAGACTGCCCAATGGCTCGGCAAGGTCGGTCAGCCCCTCGTATTTGAGCGCGTGGACTGCTTTCTGAAGCGCTCCGGCGAACAGGCCGATTGCCGTGACCGAGCGGATGGGAGGAAGGGGCTGTTCGTCCAGGACAGGTGACACTTGCTCCAGGTCGGTCCGGCAGCGGATACACAGCGACTCCCCGACACGCCCGCAGCCGACACACACCGGTGGGTACACCAGATTCAGCAGCGGGTCGAGAAGATAGGTTTGGACGAGCGTTGCTCCGGAAAGAGTCAACGCTCGCCTGCCTGTCCCGGCAGCGAGTCGATTGACCACAGACGAACCTGACCGACTAAAACGCGACGTTGGTTTCCAACAGGATGATGATGGACGGGCCAAGCAGCACGAGCCAGATCGATGGGAAGATCAGGAGCACCATCGGGATCATCATCTTGACCGGGGCCTGATGCGCCTTTTCCTGGGCGCGCTGGCGGCGTTTGACGCGCATCTGGTCCGACTGGATGCGCAGGATCTTCGCCATACTCACACCCAACTGGTCCGCCTGGATGATAGCCGCGACAAAGCTGGTGACATCGGGAACGTCCATCCGGTTCGCCATGTCGCGCATGGCTTCGCGGCGCAGCTTGCCGAGCTGGATCTCCTGAAGTACGCGCCCGAAGGCGACCGCCAGGGGGTTATCCCACTTCTCGTAAATCTTGCCCATTGCGGCATCAAAGCCCAGACCGGCTTCCACGCAGACGGTGAGCAAGTCCAGCGCGTCAGGCAGCGCCTTGACAATTTCTTCCTGACGACGGGTGACCTTGCCCTTGATCCAGAGCGAGGGGAGGAACCAGCCCAGCGCGACCGCGCCGAGGATGTACAGGATGGCGTTGGCTTGTTTGGTCAGAACGGCAAACACCATGAACGCGAGAAAGGCAAAAGCCACCGTCGCACCGACGCGCATCCCCAGGAACGTGGATGCGTCCATGTTGTTTGGGTTGCCAGCAAGCTCAAGCTGGCGCCGCGTATCTTCTATCTGGCGTTCAGGCGTGAAACGGATGATGGCCCCCGCCAGTGTCTTGAACAGCGGTTTGAGGATACGCTCCTGGAAGGGCATCGACAACTCGATCTCTTCCAGGGACTGCGGCATTTCGCGATCGCCGTATTCCGCCAGGCGCGCCTGAAGCGGGTCACGGTCATCGTCATCGCGCATGCCGTAGAAGATAAGCCCACCTAAGACAAGCAGGCCAAAGACAACCAATATGATGATACCGGGAAGTTCCATGGCCGTCTCCTTACCAGTCTTGCCTGTGTCTAGTAGTCGATGTCGACGATGCGCTGGATGGCTGCAGTGCCCATGCCGATCAGGCCGAGACCGATCCCCAGCATAGGCCAGCCGCACATCCGGTTCTCGAAGAGGCCGCCCATGTAATTCGGGTTGATTACCATCAGGAACAGGGCCAGCACGATTGGCAGACCGCTGATCAGATAGCCGGTGTAACGGCCCTGCGATGTGAGCACGCGAATCTCGCCCTTGAGCTTGATACGGTCGCGGATCGTATGCCCGATCACATCCAGAATCTCGGCCAGGTTACCACCGACCTCGCGCTGGATATTGACTGCGGTGACGATCAGGTCGAGGTCGTCGCTGGTCATTCGCGCCAGCATATGCGCCAGACCGTCTTCCATGGAGATACCGAGCTGGACTTCCTGAACCACGCGCCGGAACTCGCTGGCGGTCGGCTCAGGCGACTCCTTGGCGATAGCCTCCATGGCCTGGAGCACACTGTAGCCGGAGCGCAGGCCGTTCACCCACAGGCTGATCGTGTCTGGAAGCTGTGTTTCGAACAGGATCAGCCGCTTGTTCTGTCTGCGGCTGACATAGATGCGCGGGGCAAAAAAGCCAATCACGGCTGCGATCAGCGCGCCAATGATGTTGCCTCTAAATAGAATGAAGATACCGACCAGGAAGCCGCCGATTGTGGTAATGACATGCAGCGCCATGTACTCGGCCACGGTAATTTTCAGGTCGGCTTTGGCAAGGGCGATCTTCCATTTCTTACCAAATTCGCGGTTGTTCAGAGCCAGATCGAGGCGGCGGGTGAGAGCGCTGGTCTCTTCAGTTTCTCCGCCTTCCGGCGTGACCTCGACGTACTGTTCGAATTCCGTGTAGCGTCCCAGACGCTCTTCGAGGACGTCTTTGTTCTCTCTGCGGATGCTGATGACGCCAACAACCAGGATGATGAGCGAGAGGGCCCCGGCGGCGATGATGATGATGGTTTGAGTATCCATACTTGTGTCTTCACCCGGCTAGACTGACGTGGCTTGCAGTAAACACATTCGAATGGTATGGATGTATTCCCGCACCGTTCATTCTAACTGCATTATAGCATACCCCGCCAGCGGCGGCGCAATGCATCCTTTGGGCGGGATGCTTTGAGGCCGGGTCAACCCCGGCCTCCTGTGTGCTCTTAGTAGCGCTGGCCGATACCAAAGATGGAAGGAGGCAGGTGAATCCCCGACGCCTCGATCTGATCCATGAATTTCGGGCGCAGACCGGTCGGCCGGATGCGGCCGATCACTTTGTTGGCCTCGATCCCGGTCTGTTCGAATTCGAAGATGTCGGACAGCACGACCACGTCACCTTCCATTCCCTGGACTTCCGTGATCCGGGTGACTTTCCGGCTGCCGTCACGCATACGGTCCTGGTGGCAGATAAGGTCCACGGCGGAAGCGATCTGTTCACGGATAGCCCGCACCGGGAGGTCCATGCCTGACATCAGGCACATTACTTCCAGACGGGAGATGGAGTCGCGCGGGCTGTTCGAGTGTAGGGTGGTCAGCGAGCCATCGTGGCCGGTGTTCATGGCCTGGAGCATGTCCAGGGCTTCGCCCGAACGGCACTCCCCGACCACGATCCGGTCGGGGCGCATACGCAGGCAGTTCACCACCAGGTCCTGAATGGTGATCTCACCCTTGCCTTCGATGTTGGCCGGGCGGCTTTCCAGGGTGATCACGTGCTCCTGTCGGAGTTGAAGCTCGGCCGCGTTTTCGACCGTGATGATTCTCTCTCCGTCTGGGATGAAGCTGGACAGAACATTGAGCAGGGTCGT
>CAZHMJ010000091.1:0-15986 GCA_964533805.1 uncultured Anaerolineae bacterium
CTCTGGCTCGAAACCCTCGCCTTTGCCGCCTGAAATGGACAAAGTCGAGGCAGAGGACGCCAAGGAAAAGCGCGGAGAAAAGCAAAAATAGAGACTCTTGCACCCGGCAAATGCGGAAGTCGAGGGGGATACTCGTTGAAGTTTCTCCCTCTGTGTCCTTCGCGCTCTCCGAGGTGAGATGCTTTTTCCATTTAATGCGATTGCCCTGCCGGATCAAAACAGCCCCTGGTTGGACAGGGGCTGGGGATAGCATCAGGATGAGACCGGACTTACGCGCCGATCAGACTCTTGGCCAGGCGCACCGCGCTGCTGGCGTCGCCGCTGTAGCCGTCCGCGCCGATCTGCTCGGCATAGGCCTGGGTGACCGGCGCGCCGCCGATCATGACCTTGACGTTCTCGCGCAGGCCGGCGGTCTTCAGGGCTTCGATTGTGCTCTTCATGGAGGGCATGGTCGTGGTCAGCAGGGCCGAGAGGGCGACGATGTTCGCCCCGTCCTTGACCGCCTGGACGAACTTGTCCGGGGAGGTGTTGGTGCCCAGGTCCTTGATGGCGAAGCCCGCGCCTTCCAGCATCATGGCGACCAGGTTCTTGCCGATGTCGTGCAGGTCGCCCTGTACGGTGCCAATCGCCACCGTCCCCAACGGCTTGGCGCCGGCTTCCACCAGCAGCGGGCGCAGGGGCGCCAGGGCGGACTGCATGGCGCGCGCCGCGATCAGCATTTCTGGGATGAAGTATTCGCCCGCCTCGAAGCGCTGACCGACCTCGGTCATCGCGGCGATCAGGGCCTCGTTCAGGATGGTCGGGGCATCGACGCCCTCGGCCAGGGCTTGATTCACGCCGGCGGTCGCGCCCGCCGCGTCGCCACGGATCACACTCTCACGGATGGTGTCTAGGATTGCCACGGCCGTCTCCTTGCAGGTTAGTGCGTCTGGCTCTGGCAACGCAAGCCAGCCCGTGACGCGCCCGATCAGACCACCGGAGGCAGGTCGCCAGCATGCAGGCGACCCTGTCCAGTCTATCTGTGGATTGTAATCGATAGCCGGTCAAAAGGGAATCGGTTGGAGACAAGTCGTTATAAGAGTCGGGCAAGGCCGTGACATTCTGACCGCGCCGCCCGGTGAGCGGTTCAGGTCCTGTGCGCCCGCAGGAAGCGCACCAGCTCGCCCACGGAGTCCAGCGCGGCGCTGGCCCCATCGACCGTGCAATGCCAGTGGGGCGGCGTCCTGTCGATCAGGACCGCGATCCGGGCAGGGGGCGTGGACTCCGCCGCGACCACCCGGAAACCCTCGCGCTCCAGGGCGCGGCGCGTCCAGATGGCGCGCGGCCCATCCCCGCTGACGACCACCGCGTCGGCGGTTTCCTGGCGCAGGCTGAAGGCCCCGGTCAGCGGGTCGAAGGTCAGCCCGGCGCTGGCGAAGGTGCGCTCGAACGCGCCGCTGAGTACCAGGTCTTCCGGCGCGCCGGCCTGGAGCGGCCCGCCCGCCGGTAGGAGCCAGAGCCGGTCGGCCGAGCGCAGGGCCAGGTCGAGGTCGTGGGTGGAGAGCAGAATCGCCTGCTGGCTGCCCCGCGAGACCTGGCGCAGGATGTGCATGATCTCGATCCGGTGCGGCAGGTCGAGAAAGGCGGTCGGCTCGTCGAGTAGCATCAGGTTAGGCTGCTGGGCCAGGGCGCGGGCGATCATGATCTTCTGGCGCTCTCCGTCGCTCAGTTCGTCCACCAGCCGCCCGGCCAATTCACGCGCGCCGACGGCTTCGATCGCCCAGCGCACGACCGCCTCATCCAGGTCGCTCAGGCGGCCGTCCCAGCCGGTGTAGGGGTGGCGGCCCAGCGCGACCAGGGCATAGGCCGACAGACTCCCGGCGCTGACGCGCTCGGTCAGGACGATGCTCATCCGGCGGGCCAGCTCGCGCGCGTCCAGCCGCCCGACTTCATCCCCCAGCAGGCGCACCGTCCCGGCCAGGGCGGGCTGCATTCCGGCGAGGGTGCGCAGCAGGGTGGATTTGCCCGCGCCGTTGGGGCCGAGCAGGCAGACCAGTTCGCCCGGCTCCAGGCGGACGTCGATCCCGGCCACGACGACTCGTGCCGGCTGGCGCGGGCGGGTGTAGCCAATCTCCAGGCCCTCGGCGACAAGGATCGGATCGGGCATCGGCAAGGAGTCCTTTTCCTACTGGTGGATGAATTTCAGCGTCTAAGCGCCTAAGCGGCAAGCGAAAAACGAAAGGCGTCAGGGATTGTGCTGCCGGAGGTATGGGGCAGCCGCCACTCAACAGAAGCAGATGTTGGACAATCCCCACGTCTTTCGCCTGGACGCTTTGACGCTTGCCGCTTTGACGCTCGCATTTCCATTACCGCACGAACGAACTGCTGACGCGCCGCTGGCGCAGGATGACCCAGATCACGACCGGCGCGCCGATCAGGGCGGTGACCGCGTTGAGGGGCAGCACGGTCTGGCTGCCGGGCAGGGCGGCGATCAGGTCGGCCAGCAGGGCCAGGGTCGCGCCCAGGATCGCGGCGGCGGGGATCAGGCTGCGGTGATCGGCGCTGCGCAGCAGGCTGCGGCACAGGTGCGGCACGGCCACGCCCAGGAAGCCGATCGGGCCGCAGAAGGCGGTCACCGCCCCGGCCAGCAGGGCCGCGCTGAGGATGATCCAGCGCCGGGCGCGGCGGATGTTGAGGCCCATGCTGCGCGCGTAGCCTTCCCCCAGCAGCAGGGCGTTGAGCGGCTTGGCCATGACGAAGGCGATCCCCAGCCCGCCGATCACGGCCGGGGCCAGCAGGCGCATCTGACTCCAGGTCACGCCGCCGAAGCTGCCGAACGTCCAGGCGACATAGGCCTGGATGCGTTCCGCGATGCTGAAGTACATCAGCAGGCTGACCAGGGCGCTGGTCACGTAGCCGATCATCAGGCCCAGGATCAGCAGGGTCGTGGTGCTTTCTACCCGGCGCGAGATGAGCAGCACCAGGCCCATCACCAGGGCCGCGCCCACGCTCGCCGCCAGGACCAGCCCCGCGTCCTGGAGCAGGCCCGCCCCGGCCAGCAGGGCCACGGCGGAAGCGGCGGAGGCCATCCCCGCGCTGAGCACGACCAGGGCCACGCCCAGGCTGGCCCCGGCGTTGATGCCCAGCACGAACGGATCGGCCAGCGGGTTGCGGAACAGGGTTTGCATTTGCAGCCCGGCCACCGCCAGGGCTGCCCCGGCCAGGGCTGCGGTCAGGGCCTTGGGCAGCCGGAAGTCGCGCACGATGGTCGTCCAGGTGGCGCGCTGTGGCTCCTCCCCCACCAGGATTTTGAGGATATCGCCCAGCGGGATGCTGACCGATCCGAGCGCCAGGCTGAGCAGGAAGACGCCCAGCAAGGCGGCCAGCAGCCCGATCAACACGGCCCGGCGCATCCCCAGGCGCGGCCAGGCCATACCTGACGCCGCCGGGGCGGTGGACAGTCTGGGGAGAGGCTTACGCAGCGTATCGACCATGATCACTCTCTGACAAAGGATGGTGTAGGGACGTAGGGCCTACGTCCCTACACGCGGGCTGCTTATTCGGCGCTCGCCGGGAACAACGGCTGGTAGTAATAAAACTCGTGATCGGGCAGCAGCTCCGGGTGGAAGATGGCGATCAGATCGGCCAGGATCACCTGGGGCTGGGCCACGCCGCTTTCGTAGTAGTCGATGCCGCCGAATTCATTCATGCGTAGGTTGTTCAGGTAGACCTGCTGGTTCTGGTAGGCGGCGAACTCGCCGTAGCGCTCGTCGGCGGCCAGGGCGTCCTCCGGGCTGAACCAGAAGCCGTTGGCGTTGACCCAGAAGTCGGCTTCGGCGGCGTCGTCGAGCACGGTCTCGAAGTCCAGGTACAGGCTGGCGGTCGACTCGTCGTCCTTGTAGATGTAATCCGCCCCGGCATCGGCCAGCAGATGGGCGGTGTAACTGGCCCCCCCGGCCATGTACCAGGTGCCTTCGTAAGCCGAGTCGACGAAGACCGTCGGACGCGTTTCCACAGCGGCGGCCTGTTCGGCCAGGGCGGTGTATTCGGCGGCGATCCCGTCGAAGATCGCGGTCGCGTCGGCCTCCCGGTTGAAGAACAGGGCGATGAACTTGATCCATTCGGCCCGGCCCAGCGGCAGGTTCTCCATGAAATCGGCGTTCATGACGACCGGCAGGCCGGCTTCGACCAGGACAGGGTAGGTATCGTAGTCGGCGCTGCCGGTGCCGTAGGTCATGATCACGTCCGGCTCCAGGTCGAGCAGGGCTTCGATGTTGACCGAGGGGCCGCTGCCGATCTCGACCATCGCCCCGGCGTCGATGCGCGCCCGGACGGACTCGGTGTTGATGTAGTCGAACTCGTCATGGGCGACGATCGCATCGACCAGGCCGAGCTGATCCAGGAAGGGCAGGTACGTGGTGGACATGGTGGCGATGGTCTGGATTGGGACTTCGATCACCGGCAGGCCGGCCAGGGCCTCGTCTTCCGGCGCGGGCGTGCCGCACTGGACCAGGACATAGCGGAAGGCTTCTTCCGCGCCAACCCAGGCGGTCGGGATGGAGACGACCTTGTAGTTGTTGAAGTATTCGACCGTGAAGCCGGAGGCAGTGTCGACCGTGACCTGCTCCGGGAAGTAGTTCGCTTCGGGATCGTAGGTTTCCACGCAGGCGTCGACGAGGTTGGCTTCCGGCGCGCCCTGCCCGGCGACGGGCAGCGCTCCGGCCAGCAGACAGACCAAGATCAGCAAGGTGACGGATGACAGACGGCGACTCATGGGTATTTCTCCCCTTGTGAGGCTCAAGATCATGGAACCAGATGGCGCAACGACGGCTCAGGCATGCCCGGTATCTCCAGCAGCGAGCCAAACACAACGGCCAGGCGCCTGGCGATCAACTGCGTCGCTTCGTCAGGGACCTGGCCGTGAATCGGATTCCGGTCGATCCGCGCCAACAAAAAAGCCCGACGTCTCGAGTCGTCGGGCAGGTGGCACAGGGGGATAGCAGCGCGGCGGATCCGTGAGGATCATCTGTCGCACTTCCATCATCCTTCTGACGAGGCGATGAAAGCACGCAGAGGCGGTCGGCCTGACTTCCGGAGGACGCCCTTGCGTCTCCGGTCACAGTTGCGGGACAGCGCCGGACTTGCACCGGCTTCGCCATTGGCCCACCCAACGGGGCGGGCACCTCTGCGGCTGAATAGCTATGCAGTTGGTAACGCCAGCCCATTAAACGCGGCCGGAGATTGAGTTCAGCATACCACGCGGCCTGGGGACTGTCAAACGCGGGACAGGGCGGCAATACGAAGATAGCTCACCGCGGAGTGCAGTCTTTTGACCGGCAACCGGGCCGCTGCCCGGCTATCCTTTCGCCTGGGCGGTCTCGATCAGCTCCCGCCTGTGGCGGCGGTAGAGGATGATCGGCGCGTCGCCGGGAATCAGCTTCTCGTCCATCTTGAGATCAGTGCGGAGGGGCCGCTGCGTCTCCACCACCGGCTGGTCTTCCCCGGCCACGAACGTGTTACTCTGCGCGCCCAGCCAGTTGACCGCGCCGCGCAGGATGGGCGTCCGCATGAAGCGCTGGAAAAAGCCCAGGTACATCAGCGTGTTTTCGTCGTCGATCGGCGCGAAGGCCACCGTGACGCGCAGGTCGTCCGAGATGCGATTCTCCCACAGGTTGGGGAACAGGAAACGGAGCTGGTGCGGCCGGTCGGGCGGGGCCGGGTAATCGCCCGGCTTCTTGGGCGTCTGGCCCCGGTCGACCTGGTTCTCGACCCAGATGCGCAGGCCGTTTTCGTCGTCCAGCGTGGTCGGCGGGCCGTTCACGATCCGCTTGTTGCCGCGCCCGATCGAGCGGCGGTGGACGAAAGGCAGGTGCACGACGTCGAGCTGGTTTTCGATGGCGCGCGAGTAGTGTGTCTTCCAGTGGCGGCGGGCCACGCCGAAGCTGAACGACTCGTCGATGTCCTCGAACCAGGGCAGGGGCGGATAGTCGGCCTCGCTGGCGCGCGGCGTCCCGTTCCAGAGGTAGATAAAGCCGTGCGCTTCCCGCGCGGGATAGGCCCGCACCTGGAAGGCTTTGGGCACCGGCGCGGAGGCCCCGTTGGCGGGGATTTCCACGCAGCGCCCGCTGGGATCGAAGCGGAAGCCGTGGAACGGGCAGGCCACCGCCCCGCTCACCACTTCGCCCGCGCTGAGGGCCGCGCCGCGATGCGGGCAGAGGTCGGCCGCGCAGGCGATCCGGCCTTGCGCATCCCGCCAGAAGACGAGCTTTTTCCCCAGCCGGGTCACGCCGACCGGGCGGCCCGGCCGGACTTCGTTCGAGGTCAGCGCCGCGTACCATTGATCGGGAATCATAAATGCCTCTTGTGATGGATAGCCGAGATGGCGCAGCCCGCGGAAGATGGCAGTAGACAGGGGCTGCTCCACAGAATGGATATATTATAGCAACAATCTGTGGAATCCACCTTTTCTCAATGAAGCAAGGCGACGATTCTCCTGAACTATCCTCACGCCGGACCAAGAGCCAACAGCTAACAGCCAGGCGCTTCTTTCACACGCCGAACAGCTCGCCCAGCCAGGTCGCGATCTCGTCCCGTACGCGGGCGAAGACAGCGGCCTGCTCCTCCGGTGGGGCGGCGGCCGGGTCGGTGAAGTTGTGGTGGACGCGCTGCCCGCTGCCGGGGAAGATCGGGCAGGCTTCGGCGGCACGGTCGCAGACCGTCAGGACGTAGTCGAAGGGCTGGCCGGTGAACTCCCGCAGCGACTTGGAGCGGTGGGCGCGGATGTCGATCCCGATCTCGGCCAGCGCCGCGATCGCGCCGGGGTGGACGGTCCCGCTGGGGGCGCTGCCCGCGCTGAAGACTTCGAAGCGCTCGCCGCCGCGGGCGCGCAGCAGCCCTTCGGCCATCTGGCTGCGGGCGGAATTGCCCGTGCACAGGATCAGGACACGCTGGGGATCGGGCATGGACTGGATTCTCCTGATAGAGACGGATGATGACAGGCCAGCATACCCTGCCTGGGCTAAATCGAAGTTAAGGACTGTTTAAGTCTACTTAAAACACGAGGGCACCAATAACACGGATAGGGACATGGATTCACACGGATATTTCCTGCTCTTTTCGTGAGATTCGTGCCCTATTGCTTTTGTCGTTCCGGGTCTACAATACAGAACACATGTTCACAAGAAGGTGATCATCCGAGGAGCAGACATCATGAGCGACGTGTCCCCATTCAGCGGCTTCCCGCCGGACGGGCTGGCCTTCCTGGCCGAGTTGGCGATCAACAACGAGCGGAGCTGGTTCGAGCCGCGCAAGGCCGACTACAAGCGGCTGGTGGAAGCGCCCGCCGTGGCGCTCGTCGCCGCGCTGGGAGAGCGCCTGCGCGCGCTCCAGCCGGGCATCCAGTACGACCCGCGGACCAACGGTAGCGGCTCCCTGATGCGCCTGTACCGCGACGTGCGCTTCAGCCGGGACAAGTCGCCCTACAACCCCATCCTGCGCCTGATTTTCTGGGAAGGGCCGGGCAAAAAGACCGCCCATCCCGGCTTTTACTTTGAGATCAAGCCGGAGGGCGGCAGCGTGTCTTGCGGCATCTACCAGTTCGAGCCGGCCCTGCTGGACGCCTACCGGGCCGCCGTGGATCGGGAAAAGCAGGGCGTGGCCCTGGTCGAGGTGCTGGCCGCGCTGCGAGAGGCGGGCTATACCGTCGACGGGCAGGCGACGAAGCGCGTCCCGGCCGGATTCGCGGCGGATCATCCCCGCGCCGACCTGCTGCGCTACCGGGGCCTGTGGGCCGAACACGCGCTCGATCCCGTCCTGCACACCCGCCCGGAACTGGTGGACGCCCTGGCCGAACACTGCCGGGTGATGCTGCCCCTCCACCGCTGGCTGGTCGCAGTCGAGCGGCCGCTGCTGGGGGGATAGCGGAGATTCTCATTGTCGGGGCGGTTCGCGAACCGCCCAATAGGCGTCAAGTTAAGCCCATTGGGCTTTTTGGGAGACATCCGACCCGAAGACTTGTCCAGCAAAGGTGTGCGATTGACGCGCGGCGGACGGGGCACTGCCCCGTCCCTACAAAGGCGCGCCAGTTGGGAAATGGCGCAGCGGTCGCCCCGTCAGATCGTTACAGCAGCACGCGCTGATCCTCGACCTGCCCGGCGGTCTGGCGCTCCAGGTCGAGCAGGGCGCGCTTGATCGGCAAGCCGCCGCCGTAGCCGGTCAGGGAGCCGTCGCGGCCGATCACGCGGTGGCAGGGGATCACGATCGGCAGCGGGTTCTGGCCGTTGGCCGCGCCGACCGCTCGCACCGCGTTGGGCTTGCCGATCCGGCGAGCCAGTTCCCCATAGGTGATCGTCGCGCCATAGGGGATTGTCTGGAGCGCGGCCCACACCGCCCGCTGGAAGGGCGTGCCTCGCGGATCGAGCGTCAGGCTGAACTCCCGACGCGCCCCGGCGAAATAGTCCCGAAGCTGGGCAATCGCGTCCGCGAACGCCGCCGGGATGTACTCCCAGCCCGGCTCCGGGGCGGGAGTCTGCCTTTCCGGCGTGAAGCGAATCTCGGCCAATCCGGCCGGGCTGCCCACCAGCAGCAGCGGGCCAACCGGGCTGTCCATCACGGTGTAGGTGCGCATCGAACGATCTCCTAAAAGCGGCTATTGGCTCTTAGCTTTTGGCTTTTAGCTAAAAGCTAAGAGCCAACAGCGCCTTTCCCTTCTAGAACCAATCCGGCACGAGGGCCAACAAAGCCTTGTGCTGGGTTTCGCTGAGCTGCACCTGGGGCGAATTGGCGTTGGTCGTGTCGCGGTTTTCGACGATCAGCACCACGGCGTCCCGGCTGAGCGTGTGATGGTGCCAGACCCCGCGCTTGACGTTGTACAGCTTGAGCGGCTCCATGTCCTGGGCCAGGATGCGCGTGATGCCGTCCTGCCCTTCGCCCAGGTAGAGCACGCCGTGCCCTTCCAGCAGCACGAAGACCTCGTCGGTTTCGTCGTGGCGCTGCATGGCCCGGATGTTGTGGGGCAGCATGTCCTCGTGATAGCGCAGGATGGCGACCCGCCACGCGCCGAAGTCGACCAGCGGCCGGTAGCCCGGCCCGCCGTATTCGCGGATTTCCAGCAGGGATTCGGGGACTGACATGGTTTATTCCTCCAGGGTGATGACGAGCCGGTGGGGCTGGTCGTCCGCCAGCGCCGCCAGGGTCGCGCGGGGCACGAGGCACATCCCTGCCCGCCGGTCACAGGCGACCGGCCGGCCATCCAGGGTGATGGCCGCGACCCGGTACTGACCGGCTGTCAGGCGAGCAGGGTTCACGAATTGGATGGCGAGCCGCTTCCCGGCGAAGGTCAATTCGAGACCAGCCGTGCCGGCCGCGTCGAACTGATCCGCGCGCAGGCGTGGGGCCAGCGCCAGGTCGCCCAGCAGGCCCCGCACCCCAAAGACTTCCATCACCAGGGTCAGCAGCAGCCAGCTCGCGGAGCCGGTCAGGTACGGGTACATGCCCCGCCCGCGCGCGCTGATGTATTCCGGGATGCCGGGGTAGATGCGGCTGGTGGGGAAGTCCGCGCAGTGGCGGTAGAGGCCGTCCAGGATGCGGTGGCCTTCGTCGACCAACCCGCGCTGGTACAGGGCATTGGCGTACATGACCGCCATGTGGCTGAACATCGCCCCGTTTTCCTTGTGCCCGAAGGCATAGCCGAAGCAGCGGCCGAGCTTGAGCTGGATCGCCCCGAAGTCGGTGTTCAGCCGGTGGCCGCCCATCGACGGCTCCCACAGGTAACGGTCGGCCGCGGCCACGATCTGGCGCGCCTGCGCGTCCGTGGCGATGCCGTCCAGCAGGGCGAAGACCTGGCCGGTGAGGATCATGCGCACGCCGTTGGGATGATCGCCCTCGACGCGCTGGCCGTCGTCGTCGTAATAGCTGTTGAACCAGGCGTGGCCCTCGCCGTTGGTGATCCACTCCTGCTCCCGGACGCGCGCGGCCAGCCAGTCGGCCTTGGCCGTCAGGTCGCGGATCAGGCCCGCGATGGGGAGCGCGATCCGCCGCCCGGAAACGGCATGCACGCAGCGCGCGAAGTAGGCTTCCAGGCGGCGATGTTTGGCCGCGAGATCGTCGTAGTCCACGGCCTCGCCCAGCGTATCCAGCAGGCCGGTCAGCTCTTCCGCGACCTCGACCTGGGCCAGCCCCCGGCTCCGGAGCGCGTCCAGCAGACCGGCCAGCGCGCGCAGGTTGCCGGCATACTGGGCCGTGAAGGCGACGCTTTCCCCGCGCTGGCGGGCCATGTCCATGCCATCGTTCCAGTCCGCGCCCTCCAGCCGGATCATGTGGTGCTCGCCGACGTTGAAGAAGGCCGTGAGGTGCTGGATCAGCAGGTGTTCCAGGATGCTGCCCTGGTAGACCGAGCCATCTTCCGCGCGCTGCTGGGTGCCCTGCTCCGGCTGCCAGCGCTCATCGTGGGCACGGCAGCGGCCGATGTGGCGGTCCTTGAAGTAGGCCTGCGGGCGCAGCAGGAAGTCCAGGTCGCCGGTCTGGTCAATGTAAAGCTGGGTGGTCAGGAAGGGCCACACGCCGTGGTCCATCCACACGCGCGGGATGTTGTTGCGATCGGCCACGAACTGGCCCGGCTGGCTGCCGATGATCGTGGCATTGCTGCCGTCGAAGCGCACCCCGGCGAAGCTGCTGTACAGCAGGTCCGGCACGTCCTCCGGCTCGGTGAGGAGCAGGGCCAGGCAGTCCTGCCACAGATCGCGCCAGCCGCGCCCGCCGCGCCCGTAGTCGTGGTAGGGCAGGAAGGAGTTGCCGAACAGGCGGCGCAGGAGGGGCTGAATCGTCACCCAGACCAGCCAGCGATCGTAGGTCGGATCGCCGGTCTGAAAGCGCAGCCGCCCGGCTTTGTCCAACCAGAAGTCCCGGCAGGCGGCCAGCGCCGCGTCGAACTGCTCGCTACCGCCGTAGGTTTCGAGCAGGGCCTGGGCGGCTTCGCCGCTGTCGTCGCCGTCCAGAATCGCCAGCAGCAGGATGTAGCTCGCGCGCTGGCCGGGGGCCAGCGTGACCGGCGTGAAGCGCAGCGCGCCCATCGCTTCGTAGCCGTCGAAAGTCGCCCCGGCCTGGACACCCTCGTCCGCCGGGCGGACGATCCAGTCCGGCCAGTCAAGCGTGCCGCCTTCGCCGGTGAAATCTTCCAGCACCGGGCAGAAGGCCACCGGCGGAGTTCCATCCCCGGCCACGCCCAGCACGCCATAGGTGAGCCGGTTGGGCGTGTGGCCGCGCTCGTCGAACGAGAGGGTGGGCCGGACGAGGACGCCGTGCGGCGTGGTTCGGATGCGGTGCAGGAGCGAGGTCACGTGGCGGTGATCGCGCAGGTTATCGGCCGAGCGCCCGTAGATCGGGATCGCCGCGGTCGGGGTCAGCGTGAGAGGCCGGGGGCCGGTGTTGGTCAACTCGACCCGCATCAATTCGACGGCGTGCGCCCGGCTGACCGGCACGAAGCTGGTGACGGTCGCCTGGAGGCCCAGGCTTGGGTGCTGGCGGGTGATCCGCTGCCAGAGCAGCCCGGCTTCGAGGGACGCGGATTCGCGCGCGGCGATCTGCGGGGCCGAGTTGCCAGTGCACGACCAGGGCGTCTGGCCTTCGACCGCGATCCAGAAGTTGCGGGCCGCGCGCGAGGTATGCAGGTCTTCCACCGAGACGGGGGCCAGCAGGAAGCTGTTCTGGCCGGTCTTGGCGTCGCCGTGCAGCAGGGGCGTCACGGCGGACATCATGCCGGCCTGGTTCACCAGGGGGAAGTACAGGTAGCTGGTTTGCTGTGGGTCGTCCAGCCGGAACGTTCCGGTATCGTCGATGAATTGCCAGCCTGGGCTGGCCTTGTGTTGAGTCATGATCTCCCCCTGGATAGGCGACACGCCCGTGGACAAGCTGACGGACGCTTATCTTACCGCGAGATCGCCGGATCAAGAACTCCATGACAGGCGGGCGGCGGCGTAGCCCTCCGCGCCAGGGACGAAGACGTGCTATGCAACGTCAAACATAAAAATAGAGCCATTCGTCCAACCGCGGGTTGTCGGCTGGCCGAACGGCCAGGATAGGGGACGCGCGCCGGGGGAATCACACCGGCCCGTTTTTCGCGGGCCGGTTATTCAAGAGCGAATTCGGGCGTCAGTCGGGGAAAATCTGCTTCAGGGCCAGGCTGAAGCCGGGCAGGACGGCCTCCAGCGTCAGGGTATCCTCCGGGCCAAAGTGGACGATGCGCCCGGCCTGGAGGTCGTGGACGTCCACGCTGCGCGCGTCGGGGTAGACCAGCCACATCATGACCGTCCCGGCGGCGCGGTAGTCCTCGATCTTGTCGCGCACGGCGGTATGGGTCTCGCTGGGAGAGATGATCTCGATGGCGAGGTCGGGCGCGAAAGGCACAAACTTCGTCGGATCGTCGATCCGGGCCTGGTGTTCGGCCGAGACAAACGACACGTCCGGCACGCGCAGGGTGTGTTCGCCCAGGCGATAGTGCGCCTCCACCTTGACCCGGCCCAGGTGGTGCTGGCGCACGTGTGAGGCGAGCGAACTGGTGAGCAGGGCCGCGATGTCGCCGTGGAGCGAGCCGTGCGGTACGGTCTCGACGACCTCCCCCTGGATCAGCTCGTAGCGCACTTCCGAATCGCCGTACTGCGTCCAGAACGCTTCCACCGTCACCAGTCTGTCTACCGCAACCATTTGACAATCCTCGCCTGATCAACCCGTGACTCTATTGTAACACGGCCTTTTCTCAGCGTTGCGGCAGCAACAAAAAGGGACGACCGGTGGGCGTCCCTACAACATCTTGCCTCTTGTCTCTCTGCCTCTTGCCTCGGCGCAGCGAATCTGCGCTTACCGGTCGCAGTCGCCCAGGACGGGGTCGAGCGTGCCGATGATCGCCACCAGGTCGGCCAGCAGGTGATTCTTCGCCAGCAGCGGGATGGCCTGGATGTGGATGAACGACGGCGTGCGGAAGTGGACGCGGGCCGGCTTGTTGGTCCCGTCGCCCACCAGGGTGCAGGCGATGATCCCGCGCGGCCCTTCGACCATGGTCTGGACTTCGCCCTTCGGTGCGGTGAAGCCCTCCGTCCACAGCTTGAAGTGGTGGATGACGGCTTCCATGCTGGTGCCCAACTCCGCGCGCGGCGGCGGCACGAACTTGCGATCCTGGCTGCGGAACGGTCCGGTCGCCTTCTTGAGGCGATCCTTGGCCTGGGTGATGATCTTGATACTCTCGCGCATTTCTTGCACGCGCACCAGGTAGCGGTCGTAGGTATCGCCGTGCAGGGCGATCGGGATGTCGAAGTCGTAGTCCTCGTAGCCGCTGTACGGCTGGGCCTTGCGCAGGTCGAAGTTGACGCCGCTGGCGCGCAGGACGGGGCCGCTCAGACCCCAGGCGATCGCGTCCTCCGGCGTGACAATACCCACCCCCTGGGTGCGATCGATCCACAGCGGGTTGCGGGTCAGGATGGCCTCATACTCGTCGATTTTGCCCGGCAGGTAGGCCAGGTACTTCTCCAACTCGGGGAGGAACTCGTCGGTGACGTCGCGCCAGACCCCGCCGGGGCGGAAGTAAGTGCCCATCATGCGCTGGCCGGAGAGCATCTCGAACAGGTCGAGGATGCGCTCGCGCTCGCGGAAGCAGTACAGCAGCAGGCTCATCGCGCCGATGTCGATGGCGTGCGTCCCCAGCCAGACCAGGTGGCTGTTGAGGCGAGTCAGCTCGGCCATGATCACGCGGATGATCTGGGCGCGCTCCGGCACGTCCAGGCCGGTCAGTTTTTCGATGGCCAGGCAGTAGACCAGATTGTTGCTGAAGGGGGCCAGGTAGTCCATGCGGTCGGTCATGACGATCGACTGCTCGTAGCGCTTGGACTCCATGTTCTTCTCGATGCCGGTGTGCAGGTAGCCGATATCCGGCACGATGCTCACCAGCGTCTCGCCGTCCAACTCCAGCAGCAGGCGCAGCACGCCGTGGGTGCTGGGGTGCTGGGGGCCCATGTTGAGCAGCACGGTCTCGCCGCTCAGCGCCCTGGGCGAAACCAGCCCTTTCAACTCCTCCAGCGTGCCTTCCCAGCGGGTCATTTCCGGGGCAACAGTCATGGGTCGCTACGCTCCAATTTTGAATGCTTAATTTTGAATTTTGAATTGGAGAAGCAGTCAGTGCGCCGCCTGCAATTCAAAATTCAACATTCAAAACTCAACATTATTCTTTCGCGAAGGGCTTGTGCTTCTGAATCTCGTCGTAGTTGAACGAAAACTGCACGGTCTCGTACCCCAGCGGGTAATCCCGGCGCTGGGGATGGCCATTCCAGTCGGCGGGCATCAGGATGCGGCGCAGGTCAGGATGGCCGGCGAAGCGGATGCCGAACATGTCGAAGACCTCGCGCTCCTGCCAGTTGGCGGTCGGCCAGACCCCGCTCACGCTGGGGACGACCAGCGCCTCGTCCTCGTCGTCTTCCTGGCCCAGCCGGACCTTGAGCGCCAGCCGGCGGTTGGTCAGCATCGAATAGAGGTGGTAGAGGACGCCGAAGCGCGGATAGGCCGGCCAGTAATCCACCCCGGTCACGTCCACCAGGAAATTGTATTTCAGGCCGTCCGCGTCGCGCAGGAAGGTCGCCACCTCGGCGATCCGGTCGGTCTGGATGACCAGGGTCGTATCCCCACGAAACTCAACCACTTCCACCACCGCGCCGGGGAAAGCGTCCCGCACGGCCGCCACAGGGTCTTTGGGCTGCATACTCTACCTCGCTACCTGAAAGTTATCAGGCCACGTTGCTCGAATCAGATACCCGGCGGATTCGGGTCGTCGTAGGGGCGGTTCGCGAACCGCCCTACCGGTGACGGATCGATTCGTTGCCAGACTATTTTTACAAGGTTCCTGGGCGCTCGTTACACCCGCGCCGGCGAATTCTCGCGCCGCCATTTGCTGAAGTTCTCGTTGCGCACCTTCTCGTGCAGGGTCAGGATGCCGTGGATGAGTTGCTCCGGGCGCGGCGGGCAGCCCGCCACATAGACGTCGACCGGCACGATCTCGTCCACGCCCTGGACCACGGCGTAATTATTGAATACCCCACCGCACGAGCAGCAGTCGCCCATCGCCAGCACCCACTTGGGGTCGGGCATCTGGTCGTACAGGCGGCGCAGGACGGGAGCCATCTTGCGCGTCACGCGCCCGGCGACGATGATCATGTCCGCCTGGCGCGGGCTGGGGCGCATCAGTTCCATGCCGAAGCGCGACAGGTCATACACGCTGGCCTGGGTGCTCATCATCTCGATCGCGCAGCAGGCCAGGCCAAAGCCCAGGGGCCACATCGCCCCGGTCCGGGCCCAGTTCACCATTTCTTCCAGCGTCGTGGCCAGAAAGCCCGCGTTGCCGGTTTTTTGCGGCTGTCCTACTCCCATTCCAATCCTCCACGCTTCCACTCATAGATGTAACCCACCAGCAGGATAAAAGTGAAGAGGCCCATCACGGCCAGGGCGTAGAGACCCATCTGGCGGTAAACGACTGCCCAGGGGAGGAAGAAAATGACTTCGATGTCGAACACGATGAAGGACACGGCCACGAGGTAGAACTTGACCGGAATGCGGCGGATGGCCGGGCCGATGGGGTCCATGCCGCTTTCGTAGGGCATCAGCTTGCGCTTGTTGGGCCGGAAGGGGCCGAACAGGCGTGACATCACCAGGACGAACGCCGTCAGCGCCGTGGACACCCCAATCAGCACAAAAATCGGCAGGAAGTCTTCAAACACGGTGCACTCCCGGTCTATTGAGATATTTTGGGCCAGATTAACACAGAGGCGGACGCGCGTCAACCGCCCTCGTGCGGTTTTTCACACACTCGCGGCGATCGTCAGCCCTCCACCGGGCGCTGTTTGGGATTCCCCGTAGGGCGACTGACGGCTGGGAGTGTAGCATAGGTCAAAAAAAAAGAGTAGGGGCCTCGTATATTTCCCCCAATATGCGTCAAGATAAGGAAAGGGAGGTAATCTCCAGAGAGTGATCCC
>CAZHMJ010000092.1:0-8309 GCA_964533805.1 uncultured Anaerolineae bacterium
CGGCAGCGGGGGCAAGGTCTCGCGGCTGGGCGGGCGCGATCCAGAGGAACCCGGGAAAGGCGGATAGGATCGCGAGTTCGAGTGGATGACTCCGGCAAAGATGAAAAGCTGGGGAATTCCAAACGGGAAGTGGACATATTTAATCGGATAGAGTAGACTTAGTGATAAGCTTCTCAAACCCAGTTGGTGGACCCGCGCGAGCGGATGTGAACTCGACAACTGGCTGTGCCCAGTTCTGGTATCGACGTAGAGAAACCCAGTTTATGCAGCCGGTGGGGGCCGGAGTCTTTGCAGGCAGCCCCCCGCATCTGTGTGGTTTATTCCGGGAGGAAGAATTATGACGGAATTCACCAGCGACATTACCCGATCGTTGCTGGCCCAGATAGAGAGTTTCAAGCCGGAGGTCGAGGCGGTTGAAGTGGGTGTTGTCACCGACGTGGGTGACGGCATCGCGCATGTCTCTGGCCTGGATCACGTGCGCGCCAACGAGCTGGTGCGGTTCAGCAGTGGCGTGCCGGGGATCGCTTTCAATCTGGAGAACGAGTCGGTCGGCGTGATCATCATGGGTGAATACGCCGACATTCGTGAAGGGGACGAGGTCGAAGCGCTGGGGCGGATCGCGTCCGTCCCGGTGGGTCCGGGCTTGCTTGGCCGGGTTGTCGACGCGCTGGGTAACCCGGTCGATGGCAAAGGCCCTGTCGCGGCGGCCGATTACTATTACATCGAACGGATCGCGCCGGGCGTGATCGATCGCCAGAATGTGTACCGGCCGGTGCAGACCGGTATCCGGGTGATCGATGCTCTCACGCCAATCGGACGCGGCCAGCGCGAGTTGATCATTGGCGACCGCCAGACCGGCAAGACCGCCCTGGCGATCGACGCCATTATCAACCAGCGCGACAAGAACCTGAAATGCATCTATGTCGCCATTGGCAAGCGCAAGAGTGAGATTGCCAACACGGTGGCAATTCTGGAGAAGTACGGGGCGATGGATTACACCATCGTGCTCGTAGCTTCGGCCTCGGACCCGGCCGCGTTGCAATATCTGGCGCCCTATTCTGGCGCGGCGATGGGCGAGTATTTTATGGAGAACGGCCAGGATGCGCTGGTCGTGTACGACGACCTGTCCAAACATGCCTGGGCATACCGCCAGGTTTCACTGCTGCTGCGCCGTCCGCCTGGCCGCGAAGCCTATCCGGGCGACGTGTTCTACCTCCACAGCCGCCTGCTGGAACGGGCCGCGCAGCTCAGCCAGGAGCGGGGCGGCGGCAGTCTGACCGCGCTGCCGATCATCGAGACGCTGTTGGGCGACGTGTCGGCTTACATTCCCACCAACGTGATTTCGATCACCGACGGCCAGATTTATCTGGAAGGCGACCTGTTCTACGCCGGGATCCGTCCCGCCATGAATACGGGTATCAGCGTCAGCCGCGTGGGTGGTGACGCCCAGGCCAAGGCCATGCGCCAGGTCGCGGGCGGTCTTCGGCTGGACATGGCGAACTTCCGGTCGCTGGCAGCGTTTGCCCAGTTCGGCTCCGATCTCGACAAGGACACCCAACGCCAGCTTGAGCGTGGCCGGCGTCTGACCGAACTGCTAAAGCAGCCCCAGTACCAGCCGACGCCGCTGGTCGACCAGGTCGCACTGATCTACGCGGGCACACGTGGTATGCTGGACGAGATCGACGTCACGCGGATCAAGGAATGGGAAGAGCGGTTTATCCGTTTCCTGCGGACTCAGCATGCCAGCCTGATCAGCGCGATCGAACACGAACAGCGTCTGACGCCAGAGCTTGAATCCCAGTTGAAAGAGGCCATCAGTACCTTCAACTCGACGTGGGCTTAAGGGAGATCGCTTATGCCTAACGCACGAGAGATTCGAAACCGCATCAAGAGCGTCAAAAACATCGGCCAGGTGACGCGCGCGCTGGAGGCCGTTTCCGCCTCACGCGCCCGCAAGGCCCAGCAGCAGGCAATCGCCAGCCGGCCCTATGCGCAAAAAGCCTGGGAAGTGCTGGTCAATGTTGCATCGCAAGGCGGGGCGGGGGGATTGCATCCCCTGCTGGATGTGCGCGAGGAAGTTGGCTCGATCGGTATCTTGCTCGTCTCCGGCGACCGGGGATTGGCGGGCGCCTACAATGCCAACATCGTCCGCATGGCGACGAATTTTGCGCGGCAGTACTGCGACCGCGGCTGCGCGATCCACTGGGTGACGGTCGGCCGCAAGGGGCGCGACTCGCTGTACCGGTTGGGGCAGCGGATCGTCGCCGAGTTCACCAATCTTCCCGCCGAACTGACCATCCAATCCTGCGGCCCGATCGCCCGGACCCTGATCGATGAGTTTCTGACCGGACAGGTTGACCAGATATTCCTGGCGTACACGGATTTCATCAATACCCTGGCCCAGCGGCCGGTGGTTGTTAATCTGCTGCCACTCCGGCCGTTTCAGACCGACAACCTGTTGATCAGGCAGTTCATCAAGTCAGAGCCAACCGTCACGACCGAAGGCCGTGAATACCTGTACGAGCCTTCGGCGGCGGCGATTCTGGATGAAATCCTGCCCCGCTTCACGGAACTCCAGATTTACCAGGCGATTCTGGAAAGCCTGGCGAGCGAGCACTCGGCCCGGATGATCGCGATGCGGAATGCGTCCGAGAACGCCGAGGCGCTGGCGGGCGACCTGCAACTCAGCTACAACAAGGCTCGCCAGCTTGCGATCACCAGCGAGATTCTGGATATCGTCGGTGGCGTCGAAGCCTTGCGCGGCCAGGCCCGGCAAATCGTGCAGGCCATCCAACGCGAGAGCGAGCTATCCTAGTACTCAGTCGCCCGGCCTGGCGGCCTGGGCACTTTGAAGAATGAGGAGAGATAGTTTTTATGAGTGAAACCCAGGGAAGAGTGACCCAGGTGATGGGCGCGGTGGTCGACGCGGCTTTCCCGCCCGATCAACTGCCTGAGATTTACGATGCGATCCGCGTGCCGCGCGAAGGCCAGCCCGATCTGGTGCTGGAAGTCCAGCAGCATCTGGGCGGGGATCAGGTCCGCACGGTGGCGATGGATACGACGGATGGTCTGGCGCGCGGACAGGCTGCTTTCGGCACCGGCCAGTCGATCACCGTTCCGGTGGGCGAAAAGGTGCTGGGCCGGATTTTTAACGTGCTGGGGACGCCGATCGATGGTAAGGGGGCGCTTGAGGCCGGGACGCCGCGTAGCCCGATCCACCGTCTGGCCCCGGCATTCGACGAGCAGTCCACCGAGATCGAGATGTTCGAGACAGGCATCAAGGTCATCGACCTGATCGCGCCCTTCCGCAAGGGCGGCAAGGCGGGCATCTTCGGCGGCGCGGGCACGGGCAAGACCGTGATCATCATGGAACTGATTCGCTCGATCGCGTCCGAGCATAGCGGTTTCTCGGTCTTCGCCGGAGTAGGGGAGCGTACTCGCGAAGGGACGGCGCTCTACAACGAGATGATCGAAAGCGGCGTCATCAACCAGACGGCCATGGTCTTCGGCCAGATGAACGAACCGCCCGGCGTGCGTCTGCGCGTGGCGCTTTCCGGCCTGACGATGGCCGAGTATTTCCGCGATGAAGGCCGCGACGTGCTGCTGTTCATTGACAATATCTTCCGCTTCAGCCTGAGCGGGGCTGAAGTGTCAGCCTTGCTTGGCCGGATGCCTTCCGCGGTGGGCTACCAGCCGACGCTGGCCCAGGAGATGGGCGACCTTCAGGAACGAATCACCAGCACCCAGGGCGGATCGATTACTTCGCTCCAGGCGGTATACGTTCCTGCCGACGACTACTCCGATCCGGCCCCGGTGGCGGTGTTCTCGCACCTGGACGGTTCGATTGCCCTGGATCGCTCGATCGTGGAGAAGGGCATCTATCCGGCGGTGGACCCACTGTCCAGCACCAGCCGCATCCTGGACCCCCTGATCGTGGGCGACGAACACTACACGACCGCCCGCGAAGTCCAGCGCGTGTTGCAGCGCTACAAGGACTTGCAGGACATCATCGCCATTCTGGGGATCGACGAACTGTCGGACGAGGACAAACAACTGGTGGCTCGCGCGCGCCGCGTGGAGTTGTTCCTCAGCCAACCGTTCTTCGTGGCGACGCAGTTCACGGGGCGCGACGGGCGTTACGTTCCGATCCGGGATACTGTGCGCGGCTTCCGGATGATCCTGGATGGCGAGATGGATCACATCCCTGAGGAAATGTTCCGCATGGCTGGCCCGATCGAGGACGTCCTGGCACGCTACGACCAGTCGCCGCGCTGATCCCGGACGGCAAACGAATCGAGGGAATGATGCCCATCCATGTAGAGATTGTGACGCAGGAACGGCTGATTTACGATGAGCCGAACGCCAGCATGGTCGTCTTGCCGGGCGCGGAAGGGGTTATGGGAATTCTGCCCCGCCACACTCCGCTGCTGACCACCCTGAGTTTCGGTGAGTTGCGAGTCAAGGTCGGGAATGCCGAGGATGTGTTCGCCGTCTACGGCGGTATCGTCGAGGTACGGCCTGACCAGGTGGTGATCCTGGCCGATATGGTCGAACCGGCGCAGGAGATCGACGTCGAGCTGGCCGAAGCGGCCCGTCGCCGCGCTGAGGAATTGATGCGCATGGGCCCGCCGCCGGATGAGGTCTCGATCATCCGCCAGGAACTGCGCCGGGCGGAGCTGGCGGTGCGGGTGCACCGCCGCACGCAGTCACGGGCTGGCTCGGTCCGGCTGCGCGAGGTCAACAACGGCGACAATCGCAACCCGCCCTCCGGGTCGTAAGTCCGAGGGCCGTGCTGGTCCCTGGAGCACGATCGCACACGCCTGGACAAAACGGTCCAGGCGTGTTTGTTGGAATCGGCGCGGAGAATTTCCACGGCCAGGCCAGGTTGAGCAACCATGGATTGTTGCCGAACTGGCGCGGGCCGGGTATCGTAGTGCGCTTGCCATGCACTTGCGGGATGGTGGCATGCTCCTCGCACCGCGCCCTCGCGTGGACCGGCTGCGTCGAGATGGTCATTTGCCTTTACAATGGATAGAGTACCTGCGGCATTGGGAGTGGTATGTATCTGAGCGATGCCCGCGCTCCGCACCGCCGCTGGAGGTCAAAACATGTTCGAGAAGAGATTGGGCGTAGACCTCGGCACGACGAACGTGTTGATCTACGAAAACGAGCGAATCGTGCTGCAGGAGCCTGCGCTGGTCGCCCTGACGGTGGATGACGAGTCTCCTATGGTGGTCGCCATCGGCCAGGAAGCGCGCGATATGTGGGGGCGGACGCCGGAGAACATCGAGGTCATCCGGCCGCTGCGAGATGGCGTGATCGCGGACTATGAAGTGACCGAGGCCATGCTGCGCTATTTCTTCGACAAGGTCCTGGGCCGGGTGCGGCTCTTCAAGCCGGTCGTCATCATCAGTGTGCCTTACGGCGTGACCAGTGTGGAGCGCCGTGCCGTACACGAGGCGGCTATCCAGGCTGGCGCGCGCGAGGCTTTCCTCATTCCAGAGCCGTTGGCCGCGGCGATCGGGGCCGGGCTGCCGGTCAATACCCCGGCCGGGAACATGGTGCTCGAGCTGGGCGGTGGGGCCAGCCAGGCGGCGGTGGTGGCCATGAACGGGATCGTGGTGGCCGAGAGCGTGCGCATCGGCGGTTCCCGGCTGGACGAAGCCATCATCAACTACATTCGACGGAAATACAGTCTGATTATCGGTGAGCCGACCGCGGAGTCGGTCAAGATCCAGATTGGCGCGGCGGTGGACATCAAAGAAGAAATGAGCATGGAGATTCAGGGCCGCGACCAGGTCGGCGGCCTGCCGCGCACCATCACAGTGTCTACCGGCGAAGTCGTGGAAGCGATCGGGGAGCCGCTGCACGAGATTGCCCAGGTGGTCCGCCGCGTTCTGGAACGGACGCCGCCTGAGCTTGCCTCGGACATCATCGACCGGGGCATCGCCCTGACGGGCGGCGGCGCGCTGCTGCGCGGGGTAGACCAGTACATGACACGAGAAACTGGTGTGCCGGCTTTCCGCGCAGAGAACCCGATCGTTGCCACAGCGGTGGGTGCCGGCCGTGCCCTGAACAACCCGGCCCTGATGCGCTCGCTTCCGCAGACGTTCTGAGGCAGTCCTGCCTCAGAACGCGCGAATGATGGGCGGTTCAGCGAAGGTAGTAGGTCATGTGTTGCAGGTGAGCTGCGGGGTCGATGTGCTGGACATGCACGTCTTCCGGAACCGATAGGGTTATGGGCGCGTAATTCAGGATAGCGCGGACGCCCGCTTCGATGAGTTTGGTCGCTACTTCCTGGGCGGTGGAGGCTGGGGTGGCGATCATCGCCATCTGAATGCCCTGGGCGCGGATTTCGGCCTGCATGGCGCTGATGCTCTGAACCTGGATATTGCCCACGTACGTACCGATCTTGGCCGCATCGTTGTCGAAGATGCAGGTGATTCGGAATCCCCGTCGCGCGAATCCCCCATAACGGGCCAGCGCACGCCCCAGGTCTCCGGCTCCCACGACGGCAACCGGCCATTCCCGGTCGAGCTGCAGGATTTTGGCGAGTTGTTCTTGCAGGTAATCGATGTTGTAGCCGGTGCCCTGTTTCCCGAACGGACCGAACCAGGATAAGTCCTTGCGAATCTGAGCGGAACTGATACCCAGGCGCTGGCCGAGTTCATGAGAGGATGTGACTTCCTGTCCTTCCTGGACCAACAGGCGCAGTTCTCGAAGATAGATGGGCAGACGACCAATCACAATATCGGGAATATCTGTGGCCATCGGATGCACTCCTGGCACGAGAATAATCATTTGTGAAACATTCGACATATCCTACCATGTTAATTATACCAAAGCAATCGTTATTTAAAGGTCAGGTTCAGAGATGTATGCTGCCCGGCTTCTTTGGGAGAAATGTCCGATCCCCTGACGGTAAGGGTATGTTACGATCCACTGTCGATGAAGACTGAGAGTGTGTGAGACAGGATGCGCAGGATTCTAAGGATTGGGCTCGCTCTCGCGGTTGTGGGGGGCATCGTCTGGGTGGTCAGCACCCAGCAGCCAGCGACTGGAACGGACGCCGGGCAGAGCCTGCAGACGACCAGCGTCGAGCGCGGCACGGTGACTGTAGCCGTCCGGGTCACGGGCCAGGTCGAGCCGGAGCAGCGGGTTGGGCTGAACTTTGGGACGCCGGGTATTGTCGAGGCCGTGTTGGTGGAGGTCGGGCAGACGGTCGAGCCAGGCCAGGTTCTGGCCCGACTGGAGAGCGATGCTCAGCGGATCGCCGTTCAGCAGGCTGAACTAGGGCTTGAGATCGCTGAACTCAGCCTGGCCCGACTCCAGGCTCCGGTGCGCGAGAGTGAACTTCGGGCGGCCGAAGCCGCGGTCAATAGCGCCTGGGCGGCGTATGTCGCCATGCGGGATTCGATCGACCCGGAGACTCTGCGCATGGCCGAATTGCAGTACGAGCAGGCTCTAGCGGCCAAGACTGCGGCGGAAGATGCCTACCGCGATTCGAACGGCGCGGAGTCGGCCAACGCTCAATTGGGGGCCGCGAGCTTCGCGGCGGAGATCGCGCGCGTCCAACTGGAGCAGCTCCGTTCGGGGCCGTCCCAGGCGGCGCTCAATGCCGCGCTGGCCCAGGTTGGACAGGCCCAGGCCCAGCTTGAGGTGTTGCAAGCTGGACCCAGCCAGGTGCAGCTCGATCAGGCGGCTGCGACGGTCGAGCAGGCCCGGCTGCGTCTGGAACGTGCCCAGGCTGCCGAACAGGATACGGTTCTGGTCGCGCCCTTTGGTGGAATCATCAATCAGGTCAACTTGCGGGAAGGCGGCCTGGCTGCGCCCGGCGTCTTTGATGCAATCGAACTGGTGAATTTGACACCGCTGCATGTCGCCGTGCAGGTTGATGAAGTCGATATCGCCAGTGTGGCAGCGGGCCAGCCGGTCGAAATCACGTTTGATGCCCTACCGGAGGTGACGCTCGGCGGCGTGGTCGGGCGGGTGGCTGATGTTGCCGTTCAGACTGCGGGCGTCGTGTCGTATGATGTCCGGCTGGACCTGGCGGCGACGGATCAGCCTGTCCGAGTCGGGATGACTGCGGCAGCCTCGATTGTCGTGGCGGATGTGCGCGACGTACTGATTGTGCCCAACGCCTACATTCGCCTGGATCGCCAGGCGAATCAGGCCTTCGTGAACGTGTTGGAGGCGGATGGCAGCCTGGTCGAGCGGCCGGTCGAGTTGGGGGTTCAGAGTGAAACCGTGAGTGAAGTTCGCAGTGGGCTGGTTGAAGGAGACGTGGTCGCCATCAACCTGGACACGGG
>CAZHMJ010000092.1:8319-15972 GCA_964533805.1 uncultured Anaerolineae bacterium
TTCCTTGAGGAGTATCAATAAACGGGATGGTTCGGCGATTGCGGAATGGGGTGGTGATCGGCTCGCTGCTGATCCTGATCGCGGCATTCATCCGGGTATGGTACCTCGGCGAGCCTGACTTGCTTGCACTGATCGTCCAGCCCGCCCAGCCGCAGATCGAGATCGAGGCGACGACACGAGTCGAGCGCGGCGATATCCGGGTGGTGGTCAGCGCGACCGGAATGATCGAGCCGGATCGGCGTTTGCCGATGGTCTTTGGCGCGACCGGGACGGTGGCCGAGGTGCTGGTGGAAGAAGGGCAGGCTGTGCGCGCCGGAGACGTGCTGGCCCGGCTGGAGACGCAGGACTATGAATTTGCCCTGCGCGAGGCCGAACTGGCTTTTCAACTCCAGCAAATTGCCTATGATGGGATCACTGGCGCGCCGCGGCCGGTCGACCTGGCGGCGGCCGAGGCCGCGGTGAACGCGGCAGGCGCGCAGGTCGCGGCGGCAGCCGAGCCGCCTTCGGATAGCCAGGAGCGCATCGCGGCGCTCCAACTGGAACTGGCGCGCAACCAGCTCTGGCAGACCCAGCTCCAGCGCGACCAGTCCGCCCAGTTGCAGGCGCTAAACCTGCCGATTTCCATTCCGGGGCTGATGGTGGCTCCGGCGAAGGCGGAGGCGTCGGTTTCCCGGTCAGAATATGACGTGGCAATCGCCGAGCAGCAGCTCGTCCAGTCGCAAAATGCCGAGCCGAATCAGGCCAATATCGCCGCGGCGCGGGCTGGCCTGGCGAGCGCCCAGGCCAATCTGGATCGTCTTACGGAAGGTGCGGATGAGACGGATCTGGCGATCGCGGATGCTCAGCTCCAGATGGCCTACCTTGGGGTGGAACTGGCCCGCTACCAGCTTGAACAGGCCAGCCTGATCGCACCCTTCGATGGGCGGGTCGCGCGGCTGAACCTCGTGGTAGGTGAGGCGCCTCCCTCGAACGATGCTGCTGTCGAATTGATCGACACCAGCCGTTATTACATCGACCTGGCCGTCGACGAGATCGACATCTCCCAGGTCGCGGTGGGACAAACGGCCGAGGTGATGCTGGATGCCCTGCCGAATGAGCCGGTGCTGGGGCGGGTCAGTCGGGTGGATGCGGTCGGCGCCGATTTGGGCGGGGTGGTTACGTACCGCGTCCGGGTGATGCTGGATCAGACGGCCGCCGCGATCCGGGTGGGGATGAGCGCGACGGCGACGATCATCGTCGACGAGATCAGCAATGTGCTGCGCATCCCCAACCGCTTCATCACCCTGGACCGGCGCACCCGGCGAGCCACCGTGACCGTTCAGACTGCAGCGGGGACGGTCGAGCAGATCGAGGTTCGGCTTGGTAAGCGGAATGAGACGTACAGCGAGATTCTGGCCGGGTTGGATGAGGGTGACGAACTGGTCCTCCTCCCGCGCAGTCTCCTCAGTGAGTTTGGGTTTGCTCCGTAAGACAGATCAGGTAACTGGAAGCGGGACAGCGTATGTTTGGACGGTTCGGTGGAAACGGGCGGAAGCCAGCCTATGAGGCGCCCCGCGACGAGCAGGGACGCAGAGTCATCATCGACGTGCGCGATATCACCAAGGTCTACCAGATGGGGGATATCGAGGTGCATGCCCTGCGCGGCGTTTCGCTGCGCATCTACGAGGGGGAGTTCGTGTCGATCATGGGGCCGTCAGGCTCGGGCAAAAGCACCCTGATGAACATCCTTGGGGCGCTGGACCAGCCGACGTCGGGCGACTACTTTCTGGACGGGGCCGATGTCAGTAAGGCGAACGAGCAGGAACTGGCCCGGATCAGAAACGAACGGATCGGCTTCGTCTTCCAGAACTTCAACTTGCTCAAGCGCACGTCCGCCTTGCGCCAGGTGGAGTTGCCGCTGATCTATGCCGAGAAACCCGGCAACCGTCATCGCCGCGCCCAGGCGGCCATGGAGGCTGTGGGACTGGGCAATCGCCTCGATCACCTGCCGAGCGAACTCTCTGGCGGCCAGCAGCAGCGTGTTGCCATCGCGCGGGCGCTGGTCACGGAGCCATCAATGATCCTGGCGGACGAGCCGACCGGCAACCTGGATTCCAAAAGCGGCACGGACGTGCTCCGGATTTTCCAGGAGCTCAACCGCGAGAAGGGGATCACGACCGTGTTCGTGACTCACGACGCCTTCATTGCCCGCCACACGGACCGGGTGATTATGCTTCGGGACGGCAAGATCGTGGCCGACAAGCGGGTCGTGGAACCGTTGGTCGCCGGGGAGGCGGAGCGGCCTTCCGAGATGGCCGAACTGGAAGATATCTTCCGCGAGACGTACGACGCGCCTGCGGAGGAATTCAACTAGCCTCATGGCCGTCTGGGAGAGCTTTCGTATCGCATTCGCCAGTCTGCGAGCCAACCGGCTGCGTTCCGCGCTGACCATGCTCGGAATCGTGATCGGGGTTGGGGCGGTGATCGCCCTGGTCAGCTTCGGCCAGGGCGTGGAGCGTTACATCACAGCCCAGTTTCAGTCGTTGGGCACCAATCTGTTATATGTGTTCTCCTCGATGCCGCCGAGCGGCGGGCCGAGCGACGTGAAGCTGATCACGATGGACGATGTGGCCGCTATCGGGAATCCACTTCTCGCACCCAGCGTTCTGCGCGTGGCACCCCAGTATGATGTATTCGCGATTCTCGTGGCGGGCCGGAGTGATACGGCGCTCTCCGTTTCAGGGGTGACCGTTGGCTATCAGGATATCCGCGAGTGGTATCCCAGCTACGGCCGGTTCATCGAAGAGACCGACGTGTTGACCACGGCGCGCGTGGCCGTGCTGGGAACGACCACGGCCGAGGATTTGTTTGGGGCGGGCGTGGACCCGGTAGGGCAGACCGTTCGCATCAATAACCTGCCTTTCCGGGTGGTGGGTTTGATGGAAGATAGGGGCGGCTCCGGCTTCGCGGACGAGAATGATGTCGTGTTTGTGCCCATCAGCACGGCCCAGACGCGCCTGGGCAATGCTCGGATGCGGGCCGGGAGTTACCAGGTGAGCATGGTGACCGTGCAGGCGGTCTCCGGAGAGCGTATGGATGCCGCATCTGACGAAGTCAAGCGGCTGCTCCTCGAACGGCACGCGATCCAGTACGCCGATGACCAGGATTTCACCATCCTGTCCCAGGACGAGCTGCTGTCCGTGGTTGGGCAGATCACGGGCCTGCTCACGATATTTCTGGGGATCATCGCCGGGATATCGCTTCTGGTGGGGGGAATCGGCATTATGAACATCATGCTGGTCACCGTGACTGAGCGAACCCGCGAGATTGGTCTGCGCAAGGCAGTTGGGGCACGCCCAAGAGACATCCTGCTCCAGTTTCTCATTGAGAGTATCGTACTCACCCTGGCGGGCGGGTTGGTTGGCGTTCTGCTGGGCGTGCTGGCTTCGGTGCTCGGCTCAGCGTTGATCCCGGACCTGGAACTGATCGTGACGGGCGGGGCGATTGCCCTGGCGACGACAGTCAGCGCGGCGATCGGCATCTTTTTTGGCATCTACCCGGCGAGCCGGGCGGCCGCGCTCAATCCCATCGAAGCGCTGCGGTACGAGTAAGCGAGGCGGTCATGCAATCGCTCCGGGAAAGTATCCGAATTGCGATGGGGAGCTTGCAGAGCAACCGGCTGCGGGCAGTCCTGACTACATTGGGTATCGCCATTGGCGTCGCGGCGGTGATTGTGCTGGTTTCGCTGGGCCAGGCGGTGCAGGTATTCGTCGCCGATCAGTTTCTGGGCATCGGGACAAATCTGCTCTTCGTCGTGCCGGACAGCCTGTTTCAGAGTATGGGAGGAGCGAGCGCCCCGACCTCGTCCAACTTACTAAGCGCCAACTTTTCTTCGGTCACCGAACGGGATGTCGATGCGCTGTCCGATCCCTTTCGTGTGCCGGATGCGGTGCGAGTCGTGCCTGAACTGCATTTGTCGCGCTCGACGACGTACGGCGGCGCAGAGGTGCGCGGCCGTCTGCGTGCGACAACGCCGGACTATCTGGCGGTGCGCAATCGGGCTGTTGCCGCAGGTCGGTTCTTCGATGAGCAGGACATGCTCTCAGGCGCCAGGGTCGCCGTTTTGGGCCAGACCACTCTGGAGGCGCTCTTTCCACCGGAGGTGTATCCGATAGGAGAGACGATCCGGATCGATGGCGTCCCGTTTCGGGTGATTGGTGTGTTGGAGCGTTACGGCGGCACCAGCTTCAGTGACGAAGACGACCTGATCTTCGTGCCGCTGTCGACCGCGCAGACCCGGTTGGACAGCACCCGAACGCTGACCGGACAGCGGCCCCTGACCCGGATTTACGTCCAGGCGGTGTCGGATGACCGGATCGACGGCCTGGTGCAGCAGATCACGGCCGTCTTGCGCGAGGAACACCGGATCAGCTTTCGGGATGAAGATGATTTCATCGTTCTCACGCAGGATGATCTTTTGGAGAGCTTCGGGGCGATCACGGCCCTGCTGACCGTGTTCCTGGGCGTGATCGCGGGTATCTCGCTACTGGTGGGCGGGATCGGGATCATGAATATTATGCTCGTGACTGTGACCGAACGCACCCGGGAAATCGGTCTGCGAAAAGCGGTGGGTGCGCGCCCGCGCGATATCCTGACCCAGTTCCTCGTCGAGAGCATGGTCCTGGCGATTGTGGGCGGGCTGGTGGGGGTCGCGGTCGCCCTCGGCGGAACGGCAGTCGTCGGGGCTGTACTGCCCGACTTGAAAGCCACGGTGCGACCGGAGAGCGTCGCGCTCGCCACCACGATTTCCGCCCTGGTCGGGGTCTCATTCGGGCTATATCCGGCCCGGCGCGCAGCCCGGCTCAACCCGATCGATGCGCTCAGATTCGAGTAGGTTCCTTCCTTGGGGTAGCTTGCTGGTATAATCGAGGCATGATCTTGTCCGGCGGTTAGGGACGGCGTTTATGAGGCGGCCCTGGAAGCGGTTCCTGCGGCGAATGGGGCTGGCCGGTCTGCTGGCCCTGGTTCTGGCACTGGCCCCCTGTCCGGTATGGACACCGGGGGTTATCGTGGCGTGGCAGGTGCCGGTGGTGGTGGCTCTCCTGATCTGCTACCTTGGAGCGGCATTGGTTGATACCTTGTTCTATGATCGCTATCTGTAGGGGGCAGTGATGGGCGAACCTGGGAAAGCCACCGGGCATGGTGGGCCGACTGACAGTGATCTGGGCGCGGTCAATGAGAGCATGCTGGAAGGACTGGGCCGGCTGGCCGAGTACTTCGGGTACAACAAGATCATGGGCCAGCTCTACGGTGCGCTGCTGCTCAGCCCTGAGGTTCTTTCCCTGGATGATTTGGGCGCGCGCCTGGAGATCTCCAAAGCCAGCGTCAGTATGAACATGCGGACGTTGGAGCATATGGGTGTGGTCCGCGAGGTATGGGTGCGCGGGGACCGCCGGAAGTATTACGAGGCCGAGACGGATTTCTGGAAGATCGCAGTCAACGTTTTGAGCGGCCGCGAACTGCGCGATCTGGAGCAAGCCCTCCAGACGCTTCAAAAGAACATGGATCAGCTCAGGTCCTCGATGCCGCACATGAGCGAGGATGACCAGGCGCTGGCGGAGCTTTACGTGCAGCGCATCGACCGGCTGGGGGCATTCTTCCGGTTTGCACAACTCATCCTGACCTCTATCCTCAATCGTGCGGCTGCCGGTAAGTTCGATGTGAGCGAAGTCAAGAGCATCAAGATCGAGTGATGGTGGAACCAGTATGTTTTTCGATGAAGCCAAAATCTACGTGCGGAGTGGTGATGGCGGAAACGGCATGATCCACTTCCGGCGCGAAAAGTATGTGCCGTTGGGCGGCCCGGCCGGCGGTGACGGGGGCAAGGGGGGCGATGTCGTTCTGCAGGTCGATCCCCAGGTCAATACCCTGTCGTTGTTCAAACGCCAGGCGCATTTCAAAGCCGCGCCTGGTGCGCACGGTGGCACCAGCAACAAGACCGGGCGCGATGGGGCCGACCTGGTGATCATGATCCCGCCTGGGACGGTTGTGCGGATCGCCGATAGCGGCGAGATCATTGCCGATCTGGTGCACGAGGGCCAGCGGGTCGTGGTCGCCAAAGGCGGCCGGGGCGGGCGAGGGAACGCGCGCTTTGTCAACAGCCGCAACCAGGCTCCTCGGGTGGCTGAGAAGGGTGAGCCGGGCCAGGAATTCTGGCTCCAGCTTGAGCTGCGGTTGATCGCCGACGTCGGGATTGTCGGCGTGCCCAACGCGGGCAAGTCCACCCTGCTGTCCGTGATCAGCAATGCCCGGCCCAAGATCGCGGACTATCCCTTCACGACTTTGGAGCCGAACCTGGGCGTGGTGGAATACGATCACCGCACGTTTGTCGCGGCGGATATCCCCGGCCTGGTTGAGGGGGCGCACATGGGCGTTGGGCTGGGCCATGCCTTCCTCCGCCATGTCCAGCGCACGCGGCTGCTGGTCCACCTGCTGGACGGACTGAGTGCCGATCCACTGGCGGACTTCAACCAGATCAACGCGGAGCTCGCTCTGTTCGATGCCCGTCTGGGCGAACGACCACAGATCGTCGTCCTCAACAAAGTGGACTTGCCGGACGTCCAGGCGCGTTGGGAGGGAATCGAGGCATCACTCAGGGCGCGTGGGGTCGAGCCAATCGCGGTTTCGGCGGCGACGCGCCAGGGTGTGGATGGTCTGGTGCAGCGTATCTTCAGGATGCTCGACGGGCTGCCCCGGGAAGTTGCCCCGGAAGTCGTCGAAGCGCCGGTCTACAAACTCGAAGACGAGATCCCCTTTACCATCACGCGTGATGAAGCGGGGGCGTACCACGTGCGCGGCCCTCGAATCGAACGGGCAGCCTCGATGACCTACTGGGATTATGACGAGGCGGTGGCGCGTTTCCAGCACACGCTGGAGGCGCTGGGGATCACCGAGGCGCTGATTGCACAGGGCGTCAAGACGGGCGATACGGTCTTCATCGGCGAGTACGAGCTCGAATGGAGCGACTAGGTCTCTTCGGCGGTACCTTTGACCCGCCGCACCTGGGCCATCTGATCCTTGCCTCGACGTGTGCCGATGCGCTCCACCTGGATGCGGTCTGGTTCGTGCCGGCTGGAGCGCCTCCCCACAAACGCGGCCGGCAGATCACCCCGATCGAACACCGGTTGGCGATGCTTGCCCTGGCGCTGAGCGACAATCCGGCTTTTATCATGGCGCGGATCGATGTCGATCGGCCAGGGCCGCACTATACCGTCGACATGGTCGCCCTGGCTCAGTTGGAGCGGCCCGACGCGGAACTCTTCTTCTTGATGGGCGGCGATTCCTTGCGCGATCTGCCGAACTGGCATCATGCTCCCCGGTTGATCGAGCGATGCCGGTTCGGTGTGTTCCGGCGGCCGGAGGATGGGGTCGACCTGGCGGCGCTGGAACAGGCCCTGCCCGGCGTGGGCCGGCGGATTGTCCTGGTGGATGGGCCTTCCGTGGCCCTATCGGCCTCGGCCATTGCCCAACGGGTGCGCGAGGGGCGATCGATCCGCTACCTGGTTCCGGAGAGCGTGCGCGACTACATCGAGGCGCACCGTCTGTATGCAAGTTCAGGCGCAGGGCAATCGCATCAAACTGAAAAAGACATCTCACCACAGAGGACGCGGAGGA
>CAZHMJ010000093.1:0-15909 GCA_964533805.1 uncultured Anaerolineae bacterium
TCTGAGTCGTGGATTTCAATCCGCGACACGGGCGGCGAGGCCTTATCTTGACACCAATTGGACGGCCGGACGTCCCTACCGGCGACCCACCGGGACTGGATTCACCCGATCTCCAACGTCTGCTCGTGGAGGTGGCCACAGGCGGCGCAGGTGACGGTCAGGCCGGCCTGGCCGCCGCGCGCCCACGTCCCGATCCGCACCTCTTCGCCGTCGCACTCCGGGCAGGTCGGATACTTGCGCTCGAAGTGGGCCTCGGCGGCCTCGCGCTGATCCTGGAGCGCGTCCAGCAGGTCGGCCGGCGTGGGCGGGCGCTTCTCGCCGCGCTGGCCCAGGATGCGCCGCAAAAAGCCCATCGCGCTAGCCCTCCCCGTCCGGGACGGAGTCGGCCGCCAGGAAGTCCGCCAGGCTGCGGTAGAAACAGGAGACGGCCCCGGTGTGGCAGGCCGGCCCGGCCGGTTGCACCCGAACCAGCAGCACGTCGGCGTCACAGTCCACGCGAATCTCGACCACCGTCTGGGTGTTGCCGGAGGTCGCGCCCTTGTGCCACAACTCGCCCCGGCTGCGGCTCCAGAAGTGGGTCTGGCCGGTTTCCTGGGTCAGGCGCAGGGACTCGGCGTTCATCCAGGCGACCATCAAAACCTGGCCGCTGGTCGCGTCCTGTACCACGGCGGGGATCAGGCCCTGCTCGTTCCATTTGAGGGGCATTGGATCAGCCTCGCATCCCGGCCAGGAAAGCCCGCACCAGGACCAACGTCGCGTTCAGGGCGGCGTCATCCTCGACCAGGGACTCGTTCCACAGACTGAGCAACAGGCCGACCACGTGACCGTCGTGGGCCACGCGCTCCACCGACGCCGCCACCGCCGCCAGGGAGGGTCCGCCCGGCGCGGCGTAGCTCATGCCCGGCATCTCGGCCGGGTCGACGATATCGGTGTCCAGGTGGAGGTAGATCGGGCGGCCGGTCATCAGGAAGGCCAGGCTGTCCTCGAAGCGGGCCAGGTGGGTGACCCGGCTGGTCCGCAGGGCGACCGCCTCGCCGGGGTCAAGGTCGCGCGCGTCGGTCAGGATCACGTTTTCCTCCGGCGTGGGGGTGAGGCCCACCCCTTCGGCCAGGCTGAGGTCGCCGCGCCCGACCAGCATCGCCAGGGGCATCCCGCCCAAAAAACCGCTGGGGGTCGTCTCTGGCGTGTTGAAGTCGCCGTGGGCGTCGTACCAGAAGATGTGCGGGCGGCGGGCTTCCAGGCCCTTCATGGCCCCCAGGGCGCTGGTGCAATCGGCGGCGAAGACGATCGGCACGCGGCCGGGGTGGGCCTGGATGGCGGCGGCCAGGGCACGGTTGGCAGCCACGATCGGATTCGCGTGGGCGCTGAAGTCCGGCTGGACATCCACCCAGGGCGCGTCGATCTCGGCCGCGATCCCGCTGGCGCGCATGGCCTCGACCTCGTTCCGCCCGTCGATCCGCTCGCCCAGATAGTACGGCATTCCGATGCACACAAAGTCGGGCATGCGCTCCGCTCCTGCGATCCTGCCCCGCCCCAGCGCGGGAACCCATGTACAAATTCTAACCGAGTCCGCGCCGCCTGTCAGTCAGGAAAAAAGTCACTACAAAAACAGCTCACCACAGAGGGCACAGAGCACACGGAGTAGAAACTAGAGAAGGCTAGGGATCGAAGACCAACCGCCTGATCCCTTTCCGGAGTTGCATCACATTGAAGTTAAGCAGGAGGCCTAACCTGACACCGGACAGCTCGAGGTAGGTCAATAGCTGCGCCTCGTGAATCGGCTCAAGCTGGCTGACAGCTTTCAATTCGACGATAACGATATCTTCGACCATTAGATCGAGGCGAAAACCGCAGTCCAGAACGACTTCCTTATAGACGACCGGGATCGGCTTCTGGCGCTTGAAAGCCAGCCCGCGCTGCATAAGCTCATAGGCCAGGCATTCCTCGTAGGCCGTTTCCAACAGCCCCGGCCCCAGCGCACGGTGTACCTCAATTGCCGCCCCGATAATCTGCTCAGTAACCTGGTTTTCGCTTTTCACTGGCATTTCTCCGTGTTCTCCGTGTCCTCTGTGGTGAAAATATCTTTACCCCAGCGAACCCACATCCAGCGGGGCGGGCTTGGAGGCGTCACGGACCAGGGTAATCGCGTCCTGCGGGCACTGAGACTCGCACACGCCGCAGCCCATGCATACGGCCGCGTCGATGCACGCCGCGTCCTCGATCATGATCGCGCCGAAGGGACAAGCCGTCTCACAGGTGCCGCACGCCGAGCAGCGATCGGCATCCACCTGAGCCACGAACCCGGAGGAGATCACCATCGGCACACCGCGCTCGCGCATGGATTCCAGCCCCCCGCAGCAGCACGGGCAGCAGTTGCAGATCGCGTAGAAGCGATCGAGCATGGCGTCCTTGAAATAGGCGGCGTGGATGTGCCCGCGGGCGTGTTCGGCCTCCAGCAAGGCCACGGCTTCCGCCTGAGTCAGGCGGCGGCTGCGATCGGGCTGGTGTTCCAGGATGAAGTCCACGAACGGCTGGCCGACGATCATACAGACCTGGATCGGCTGGCAGGGGTTGTCCCGCGCGCTGCGGCACGGGCAGTCGATCACGGCGATGTCCGGAGAGCCTTGCAGCACGATCGTGCGCGCGGTTGGGTAGGGGATGATCTGTTCCAGCTCAGTACGGGGGATGGGCTGGTTGACCGTGATCAGCTTTTTCGCCAGGCCGGTCGGCAGCACCTTGCCATGGTAGACCTCGTCCCAGCCCTGGGCGGGTCCGGCCGGTTTCAGCGAGGGGAACAGTTGCCGGATCGCGGTGCGGATGTACAGGTACGGCCAGCGGGCGTACACGTAGCCGTGCAGGGCGCGTCCCCAATCGAAGCGACCCTTCTCACGGAAACCCGCCAGAAAGCGCCGGGTGGAGGGCTGGATCAGCCGCCCACGTTCCGCCCACAGCCAGACGCCCAGCAGAGCCGCGCCGAGCACCATCCCCAGCCCGACCATCGCCCGAGCCGCACCCGCGATCAACCCCAAGAAGCGCGCCATGATCCATCCTCCCCGCCAGCCGGTGTGTTATTCCCATTGTATCCGGGGACGGGTTGCCGCTGGTGGTGGCGGGAGTCAGGTTCGGACGCGCGGATCGTCCGGGCTTTGGGCGCGTGGAAACCCGCTAGCCGGCCCGATGGCGCTCTTCCTCGTCCACCAGAAGGTCGAGGTCGACCGGCGCTTCCTCGCCGTCCTCGGCCAGGGGGGCGCCGGTCCGCTTGGGCTTTTCGGCCTCCAGGGACAGCCCGGCCAGTTCCGGGTACATCCGCTGGACGCGCGCGATCTCCTCCTGGGTAATCGCCTCCCGGGCCGAACCAAGCGCCAGCCACATGGCATGCAGGAGAATGCTGAACACGATCCCCAGCACCAGGACGAGGGTGACCATGTCGGGGAGCAGTCCCTCGGACGCGATAGGGGCCGCGAGGAGCACCAGCCCTATCCCCCCGACCAGATGGATTCCAAAGCGCTTGACTTGCCGCATGCGCTTCTCGACCCGGCCTTCGATCAATTCCGCCAGCAAGCGGTTGTCGTTCATGAAGACTCTGCCTCCAAAGAAGAACGGACGGACGGCCATTGGACCGTCCGCCCACGCGCTACCCGATACCCCACCGGCAAGCGCCGCCTGCCCCTCGGCTCAGTTGCGGCGCCGGCGCTCTTCCTCGGCCGCCAGCATGTCGAGGTCGATCGGCTCTTCCGCGATATCCTCGCCGAGGGTCTCGCCGAGGTCTTCGGCCAGGGCGGAGCCGGTTCGCTTGGGCTTCTCGGCCTCCAGGGACAGCCCGGCCAGCTCCGGGTACATCTGTTTGACGCGCGCGCTCTCCTCCTGGGTCACCGTCTCCCGGGCCGAATTGAGCGCCAGCCACAGTCCGTGCACGGTCAGGCTGAGCAGGACCCCCATAATCAAGAGGAAGATCACGATGCCCGGCAGCCATTCCTGGGACGCGGCGACGATCGTCAGGAGCGAGAGCAACACGCCCCCGATCAGGTGTGCCCCAAAGCGCTTGCCCTGCGCCAGACGCTTCTCAACGCGGTTCTCCACCAGTTCATTCAACAAGCGGTTGTCGTTCATGCTGATTCCCCCCACAAAAAAATTCATCAAGGCCCTGCGTCCGGCAAAGATCAACTGCCTTCAACTAGCCGGCGCGCCGGCGCTCTTCCTCGTCCGCCAGCATGTCGAGGTCGATCGGCGCTTCCTCGGCATCCTCGGCGAGATTCTCGGCCAGGGCGGAGCCGGCCCGCTTGGGCTTCTCGGCCTCCAGGGACAGCCCGGCCAGCTCCGGGTACATCCGCTGGACACGCTCGACCTCTTCCTTGGTGATCGCCGCCCTGGCCGCGCCATAACTCAGCCACATCCCATGCAGCAGCAGGCTGAACATGGTCCCCAGCACCAGGATGATCGTGGCGGCCGGCGGCAGCAGGTCCTGCGACGCGCCCAGGATCACCAGGAGCGCCAGGGCCACGCTCGCGACCATGTGGACCCCAAAACGCTTGACCTGCCCCATGCGCTTCTCGACCCGGCCTTCGACCAGCTCATTCAACAAGCGATTGTCGTTCATAAAAAATGCTCCCCCCTTGAAAAACAACTCACAAAAACGATCGACCGCTGCGGCACAGGCTACAGCCGCACCGGGATACCCTCGGCGGCCAGGTAGGCCTTGACCTGGCCGACCGACAACTGGCGGAAGTGGAAGAGGCTGGCGGCCAGGGCCGCGTCCGCCCCGCCAACCGTCAGCGCCTCCTTGAAGTGTTCCAGGGCCCCGGCCCCGCCGGAGGCGATCACCGGGATGCGCACCGCCGCCGCGATGGCCTGGGTCATCTCGATGTCGTAGCCAATCTGGGTGCCGTCGCGATCCATGCTGGTCAGCAGGATTTCCCCCGCACCGCGATCCTCGACTTCCCTGGCCCAGGCGACGGCTTCCTTGTCGGTCGGGATGCGCCCGCCGTTGATGTGCACCACCCAGCGGCCGTCGACCCGCTTGGGATCGATGGCGACCACGATGCACTGGCAACCGAACTGGGTCGCCCCCTCGGTGATCAGCGCCGGGTTGCGCACCGCCGCGCTGTTGATCGAGACCTTGTCCGCCCCGGCGCGCAGGGTAGCGCGGATGTCCTCGATGGTGCGGATGCCGCCCCCGACGCAGAAGGGGATGAAGACGTTGTCCGCCACGCGGCGCACCACGTCCAGCAGGGTGGCGCGCGCCTCGTGGCTGGCGGTGATGTCGAGCAGGGTCAGCTCATCCGCGCCCTCGCGGTCGTAGACGGCGGCGTGCTCGACCGGGTCGCCCGCGTCGCGGAGCTGCACGAAGTTGACGCCCTTCACGACGCGGCCGTCCTTGATGTCCAGGCAAGGGATAATCCGTTTGGCAAGCATGGCGATTCCTTGGATGGAGAAGTTATTGGTTGGTGGTGATTGGTTTTTGGTTGAAGACTGTCGCGGCGCTGGCACAGGCCATCCAGCCAGGCCAATCGCCGTCTGACCAATGCCCCAAAACCAATCACCAGAAACTGCTCTTTACACCGCAATCTGGCCGTGTTCGACCAGCCACATGACCGATTCGTACACGGCTTGCAGCGACGAATAGCGCGGATTGTAACCCAGCAGGCGGCGGCCCTTGTCGATGCTGGCGTTGGGGCTGTGGGCGATGTGATCCCAGGTCGCCTGGGCGTCTTCCTCCGACACGGTCTGCTTCCATTCGTCCCAGCCCAGCAAGCGCAGGTTGGCCTCCTGCCCGAACCAGGCCGCGACCGCCTCCGCGTAGCCGCGCAGGGTGATCGCCGCCGGGGAGACGGTGTGGAAGCTCTCGCCCAAGGCCGGGGCGCGATTCTCCAGGGCCAACTGGAAAATCTGGGCCACGTCGTCGGCGTGGACGTGATGGACCGTTTCCATGCCCAGGTTGGGCAGGGTCAGCTCCTCGCCCTTGGCCAGCTTTTCGTAGACGGCCGGATTGAAGTTGCCCTGCGGGTTGAGCGGCACCCAGCCCGGCCCGACGATATGGCCGGGGTGCAGGATCGTCACCGGGAGGCCATTCAGGCGCGCTTCCTGGAGCAGATAACGCTCGATCGACGCCTTCTGGATGCCGTATTCGCCAAAGGGGTGCTTGGGTGCGGACTCTGGCGCGGGCACGACCGTGCTCGGTCCGAACGTCCAGATCGTGCCGCAGTGCAGGAAGTGCTGAACGTGGCCCAGCAACGTCTCGGCCAGGTGCTGGGCGCTGGCGAGCGTAAAGCAGATCATGTCGATCACGGCGTCCGGACGTAGCTCCAGAACCTCGCGGCCGAACGTCCCGGCCTTTTCCAGCGCCTCGCGGTCGAGGATCACCTGCTCGACGTGCTGCCAGGCGGCGTGCGGCTGGTAGGGCTGGCGCTGCCCGCGCGTGACATTGACCACCTCGTGCCCGGCTTCGCACAGGCGCGGAACCAGATACGTCCCCACGTGCCCGCTGCCGCCGATGATGACGACGCGCATCGTTGCCTCCTCAAAAAGGCTATTGGCTTTTGGCTTTTGGCTTTTGGCTTTTGGCTTTTGGCTTTTGGCTTTTGGCTGTTAGTCTACAGCATTTTCAGGCCGCGCGGAATCATGAGACCGGCGGCCCTAAGCCAAAAGCTAACAGCCAAGAGCCAACAGCCGCTTTTCTACCACCCCTGCCAGTGGACGCGCGAGTCGTCGTACTGGGTGCGCGGCTCTTTGTCCTCCGCCGGATAGCCGACGTTGATCACGCACAGCGGGTTCACGTCCTGCGGCAGGCCGAGCACCTCGCGCGTGGCCGCGATGGCGTCCGGCTTGGGGTGGACGGCAATCCAGCACGTGCCCAGCCCCAGCTCGACCGCCGCCAGCAGGATGTTCTCGGTCGCGGCGGCGCAGTCCAGCGCCCAGTAACGCTGCCCGGCGTCGTCCACCGGCTGGCCGCAAACCACGATCGCGGCGGGCGCGCTGGACGGCTTGTTCAGCCGGGCGCGCAACTCGCTCAGCCGGGCGGGGTCGTCGATCACGACGAAGGCCCACGGTCGGGTGTTCATGCCGGACGGCCCGGCCATACCCGCTTCCAGCAGCGTCCGGAACTTCTCGCGCTCCACCGGCCGCGCTTCGAACGCCCGGATGCTGCGCCGGGCCAGGATCGCCTCGATCACGTTCATGGGTCTCCTCCCAAAAAGAAAGCCTTCAGCAATCAGCCGTCAGTGTTCAGCCAGAGCAAAGCGTCGCCAGTCTGCTTTGCCTTTCAATTCAACATTGAGCATTCAAAATTCAACATTCCGCCGCGCCTGCCAGCCGGATCGCTTCGCCCAGGTCGATCAGCCCCTCGTAGAGCGCCTTGCCCAGAATCGCCCCGGTCACCTTACCGCTGGCGCGCAGGGCGCGCACGTCCTCCAGCGAGGCCACCCCGCCGGACGCGATCACCTGCAAGCCGGTCGCTTCGGCCAGGGCCACGGTCGCGGCTACGTTGACGCCCTGCAACTCGCCGTCGCGCGAGACGTCCGTGTACAGAGCGTGGATCGCCCCGCGCTGCGCCAGCGCTAGACCAAGCTCCGCCGGCGTCCAGCTCGATTCGGCCTGCCAGCCGTGGATGGCGACCCTGCCCCCGCGCGCGTCGAGGGCCACGGTCAGCGCTTCCGCGCCCCAACGGGCGACGAACTCGGTCACGAGGTCGGGGTTCTGGACGATGGCCGTGCCAAAGACAACCCGCGTCGCGCCCAGGTCCAGGGCGCGGGCGGCGTCCTCCAGGGTGCGGATCCCGCCGCCGAACTGGATACGGACGCCCAGCCCGGCCACCCGGGCCAGGATCGCCAGGGTGTCGTTGGCGGCCTGGAACGCGCCGTCCAGGTTGACGACGTGCAGCCAGTCCGCCCCGGCGTCCAGCCAGCGCTGGGCGGTCTCCAAAGGGTCGGCGCTGTAGGTGGTCTGGCGGGTCGGGTCGCCCTGCTGGAGCCGGACGACCTGCCCGCCGCGAAGATCGATGGCAGGGTAAATGATCATGGTGATTGGTAAGTGGTTCGTGGTTATTGGTAAAGGCACGAGGGCATTCGACTGAACGCCCGCTACACCGAAAATCAAAACCTTCAGGCGCTCAACTGAGCGCGGCCCTGTACGGGGCCGGGCATCAGCCCGAGCCGGGCTGCGCGCGCAGGGACTGCGGCCGGCCGGTCTGCGCCTCGACCATGCCCACGAAATTGCGCAGGATGCGCAGGCCGACCGCCTGGCTCTTCTCCGGGTGAAACTGGACGCCGTACACGTTGCCCCGGGCCACGACCGAGGTGAAGTTAAAGCCGTAATCGGTCGTCGCCAGCGTATCCGCCGGGTCGGCCGGCGCGCAGAAGTAGCTGTGCACGAAATAGGCGTAAGGAGCCTCCGGCAGCCCGGCCAGCAGGGCCGACTCGCGGGCCGGGTGGAGTTGGTTCCAGCCCATGTGGGGGACTTTGAGGCCGCCCATCAGTCTCTCCGGGAAGCGCGGCACGCGCCCCGCCAGCAGGCCCAGCCCGCTGAACTCACCCATCTCATCGCTGATATCGAACAGGAACTGCATCCCCAGGCAGATGCCCAGCAGCGGCACGCCATCGGCCACCGCCCGCCGGACCGGGTCCTCGAAGCCCCGCGCGCGGACTTGCTCCATCCCCGCGCCAAACGCGCCGACGCCGGGCAGGATGATCGCGTCCGCCCCGCGCAGGCCGCCGGGATGATCGGCCACGCGCGCGTCCACGCCCAGGTGGTACAGGGCGTGCATCACGCTCCGCAGGTTGCTCGCGCCATAGTCAATCACGCCGATCATGAGGGCCTCCTTGGGGTAGCGGTCGGCAATCAGTTTTCAGCGGTCAGCGAACGGCAAACCCGCCGTGCAATGCCTGTGTTTGCCTGAAACGTCCCCGTGCGACTTTCCTCTCTCCACATGAGTAGGGGTGAGGTCGTTGGCGATCAGTGGACACGGCATGCCGTATCCCTACACATGCACGCTCTCGATCCGGTAGTCGATCACGGTCACGTCCGGGCGGTGATCCTCGATCCAGCGCACGGCGTTTTCCAGCACGTGCTCGCCATGATCGGCGCTGGTGCTGACCACAGCCAGGCCGAGCGTGCTGGACTGCCATACGTCGTGCAGCCCGACCTCGGCCGCCGACACGTTGAACTCTCGGTGCAGGCGGGCCGCCAGCGACTTGAGGCAGCTCCGCTTCTGCTTGAGCGACTCGATGCCGGGCAAATCCAGCTCGATCTGGCAGGTGGAAACGATCATGGTTATCAGTTATCAGACAAGACGACTATTGTGGCCCTGTTAGAGACTCGGTGCTGCCTGCGACAGCGCGACAGCCCTACGGTTGCCCGCCCCGTTTCTTGATTTTCTCTGGCCTCTGGCCTCTTTGTCTCTTGCCTCTTCCTTCACCGATTATCCAACCGGCCAAGGAACTCCGCCAGGGTCAGCACAAAGTGACCGTAATCCGGCTCCCACAGGCTGTGCCCGCTGTCCTCGAAGCGCACCACGCGCGCGTCCGGCAGGCGCTCCAGGTACATCCCCGCCGCTTCTACCGGCAGCAGCGAGCCTTTGCTCCCACCGCGCAGGATCAGCGCCGGGCAGGTGATTTGGGGCAGCAGGTCCCACAGGGGAATATCGTCGCTCTCGCGCTGGAGGCCCTGCGCGACATGGCGCATCAGCTTTTCGGAGACCGGTGCGCCCCGGCTGGTCGAGCCGAGGAACTTTTCCACCCATTCAGGCGGATACGCCTTGTAATGGGCGGGGTAATCGCCCACGATCAGACCCGCGACCCGTTCCGGGCAGCGCAAGGCCGCGCCGATCGTTAGGGTCGCCCCGCGCGAAAAGCCGTACAGCACGCAGCGGCGCAGGTCCAGCGCCTCGATTGCGGCCTGGACATCGCCGACCAGCTCCCAGAAGCCATAGCCGGTCTGGGGCGCGCTGCTGCGCCCGCGCCCGCGCAGGCTGAGCGCGATCGCGCGCCGGGGCAGGAGCAGCTCCAGCAGGTCGGCGTAATCCTCCGCCGACTCGGCCGTGCCCGGCACGATCAGCAGCGGCACGCCCTTATCGCTGGCGTGCCGGTCGCTGTCGATGAAGTGCAGGCGGATCTCGCCGTTCTGAACCCAGCCTTCGGCAAGCGTCATGCCGGCTCCTTGATCGTCCCTGGACGAACAAGCACCAGACTAACGCACCCAACCGAACAGCGCCAGCCAAATCTGCTCCAAAACGCTCCCTTCATCCGAAGAAGGGGGCGAAACCAGCCAGCACTCGTTGAAGTTGGCGACCCAGTCGAACGGGGCGTAGGTCACGCGCCGGGGCTGCGATCCGTCCGGGTTCATGACGTAAATCTGATAATCGAATTCATCCTCATCCCGGTCGGAGCTAAAGCTCACCAGGCTGCCATCGGGTGACCAGGAGGGGAAGCGGTTGTTGCCACTGTGGCGGGTGATTTGTGTCAACCCAGAACCATCCGGGCGAATGGCGTACAGGTCATAGAATCCGTCGCGGTTGGACGAAAACAGGATCGTCTGCCCGTCCGGGGACCAGTCAGGCTCGCCGTCACGAAACGAGGTACGGGTCAACTCGCGCAGATGCGTGCCATCGGCATCAATGATCGCGATGCCGGTCTCACCGTCATCCTCAAAGTCGAACACGATTTGCGTACCATCTGGCGACCAGGACGGATACTGATCGGAGAAGGCGTTGTCTGTCAGGCGAGTCACATCCGAGCCGTCGGCATTGGCGACAAATAGCTCGTCACTTTGACTGCCATAACCAGTTGAACTGAACGCGATTCGCATGCCGTCTGGCGACAAACGAGGTGTTGCTGGATGACCATCACTTAGCGAACCCATGTGCGTAAGCTCGCTGCCATCGCTGTTCATCCAGTACATATCGCCTACCGTTGAAAAAAGAAGCTTTTGACCATCAGGTGAACAGTCTGCCCCAGTAGAATATCTCGTCTGCAACTGCATCGTCATGTCTGTCAGGCGCTCGTAATGTCTGCCATCCAGATCGATCACGTACAGATCGGTACTAAGGATGGGCAAATCCGAAGAAAAGAGAAGGCTCCAGCTTGCTGCGTCGTGTGAACCGCTCGACGAGTCGAGATCGCAGGCGGCCAACAGCAGACTCAGGCAAGCCAACAAAATCCACGCTTTGCCCCGCATCGGCCTCACCTCCGCTTTTCGCTTGCCGCTTCGACACCTGGACGCTTTTTCTGGCCTCTTGCCTCTTGCCTCTACTTGTGGTGGCTCAGGAACCACTCGTACAAGGCCGGATTCGCGTAGGTCTCCGTCCATGAGTCGTGCTTCTTGTCCGGGTAGATCGTCATTTTGACGTCCCCCCCCGCCGCCTGGAGCACGGCCACCAATTTCGCCGTCTCCTGGACCGGCACCACGTCGTCCAGCAGCCCGTGGAAGGCCCACACCGGCAGACCGCGCAGATCGTCCGCGCGCTCCGGGAACCCGTAGGCCCACAGCCCGCCGCCGCAGATCGGCGCGATGGCCGCGAAGCGCTCCGGATACTCGGCCGCCAGGTGCCATGTCCCGAAACCGCCCATGCTCAGCCCGGTCAGGTAGACCCGGGCCGGATCGACCACATACTCGGCGCTGACCGAGTCGATCAGGCCGAGCAGATCGTCATGATAATCCGACCACCAGTGCTGTTCCGGGCACTGCGGCGCGACGATGATGAACGGCAGGTCCGTGCCCGCCTCGACCACCTTGATCGGGCCGTGCAGGGCCACCCGGCGCACGTCGTCGCCACGCTCGCCCGCCCCGTGCAGGAACAGGATCAGCGGCCAGCGGCGATCCGGGTCCTGGCCGTAAGCCGCGGGTACGTGGAGCAGGTAATCCAGCCCCAGCGTCCGGGTCACTTCCATCTCGAATGACCGGGATAATGCCTGCATTAATCTCCTCCTTTTTGGGAGACACACCCTTTCCATTCAACGCAGTGAACCCCCGAAATCAATGACACGCATCGTTCACTGTCGTAGCGGCGTCGCCTGCGACGACGGAGTCCCTCTCAGACGTTCCTCGTCGCCGGACACGCCCCGGTTGTCCACGGGGAGGATGACGGCGTCGCGGCTGGCCGCGCCGCCACGCCTGCCCGCCCTGGCTCAGTGATGGTTGGACCCAAACGCCGCTTGCAGCCGGGCCAGCGACAGTTCCGCCAGCGACCCGACCCGCAGGTTGGCCTGGGAAGTATCCAGGTGGCGGGTCAACTCGTTGGGCACGGCCACGCTGAACATGCCCGCATCGCGCGCCGCGGTTATCCCGTGCGGCGAATCCTCCAGCACGACCGCTTCGGCGGGCTGGACGCCCAGCGTCGTCGCCGCCTTCAGGAACAGGTCGGGCGCGGGCTTGATGCGTTCCACGTCTTCCGAGCAGATCACGGCATCGAAGCGCTCGAACAGCCCCAGGCGGCTCAACTGCCTGTCCACCCAACTGTGGGGCGAGCTGGACGCGACCGCCAGCCTGATCCCGGCGGCCCGCGCCGTGTCGATCAGTTCCTCGACGCCAGGCAGCGGCAGGATGCGCTCGATCAGGTGCATCTCGATCGCGCGGCGGTGTGGCTCGATCGTCTCCCAGTCCAGCGAACGGCCCAGTTCGGCTTCCAGGGTGGCGACCGGGTCGAAGGTGTCCGGGCCAAAGTCGGCCCCGATGCAGCGCAGCCAGTCCTGGAAGGGCAGCTCGACCTCGTACTCGCGGTAGAGCGCCTGCCAGGAGAGGTAGACCGGCATTTCAGTGTCGGCGATCAAGCCATCAAAATCGAAGAGAAGCGCTTTGAGAGTCACTGAGTCCCACCTGTCGTCAAAGACTGCGCAAGTGCGGCACGACCGGCCCGTTCGCGCCGCGAACGGGCCAGATTCACGCCCATCCCGCCACCTCCCGGAGCCGGGATGCCGGGAAGGGCGCGCCATGGCCGGGATAGAGGCGCGTCACCCCCGCGTCGAGCAAGCGCCGCCAGCTCCGGTATAGCTCCGGCACGTCGTCGGCGAAGGGCGGGAAGATCGGCCCCAGCCCGAACGGGAACTGGTTCACGGCCAGGTCGCCATCCACCGCCGCGCCGCCCGGCAGCAGAAGCGTGATCGACCCGGCGGTATGGCCCGGCGTGTCGACGATCGACGCCTCCAGGCCGTAGGGGGCCAGCGACTCGCCGCCGGTCACGATCACGTCCGGCCGGACGGGGGCGAATCGGATCAGGCCCGCGCGCACCGCGACTCGGCCCAGCCGGTGCACCAGCCTGCCATACAGCGCCGTCCCGTGTGGAATCTCCGCCCGGCCCTGAGCCAACAGATCGGATTCGGCGGCGTGGACCATCACCGGCGCGCCCGTGGCCCGCCGGAGCGCGGCCAGCCCGCCCACGTGGTCGAAGTGGACGTGGGTGATCACGATCAGGCGCACGTCCCCCGGCGCGAAGCCGTGGCGCGCCAACCCGCGCAGCACCGCGCCGCCGGAAGCCGGCAGCCCGGCATCCACCAGGATGCAGCCGCCGCCCGCCGCCCGGAGCAGGTAGACGTTGGACGTGCCCGCCCGGAGTCCAATTGGGGCGACCATCCGGCCCTCCCCGTCAGGATGTCTGGCGCAGGGCGTCCAGCACGGCTTGCATGTGAACCGCCGCTTCCTGGGCCAGGTCCAGGCTCTCGAAGGCCACGCTGATCGCCGGGGCGCGGCGGCTCTCGCGCAGGGAAGCCTCGCCGAACTTGGTGCGGCCCTTGGCGACCCGGATCAGGGCGCGAGCCTGGGCCAACTGCTGCCGGATCGGGAAGGTCTGGTCGCCGCGCTCGCCGGCGAAGGTAGTGTAGGCGCCTTCGACGGCCTCGATCAGCTCAGCCAGGGGGCGCCGGTCGCTGGCCCCTTTGAGCGAGGACTGGGCCAGGACAAGATCGGCGATCAGTTCCCCGGCGTCGAGCGCGGCGTCGCCTTCCAGCCGGAACTTTTCCAGGTCGATCAGCTTGAAGTCCAGTTCGGCCGTCTCCATGCCACGCTCGCGCGTCCGCAGCTTGCGGACCATGATATTGCGCGAGTGCAGGTCGCCGTGCATGTAGGCCATCGGGAAGCCTTCCAGCGCGAGCTGGTGGCGCACCAGGTCGCCCATCATGTTGAGCAGGGTGTGCTTGAGTTCCTCGGCCTTGCGCTGGACGGTAGCATCTTCCAACAGGCTGTTGTCCTGAATGTAGCCGAATACCCGCCCGATGTGGCTCTGCATGGGCAGCAGGTACAGCTCCCACAGCAAGCCGTACGGAGCCGGGCGCGGCTGGCGCATCTGGCCGGTGTGCATCCAGATCAGGAACGGCCCCAGTTCCGCGTTGACGAACGGCCGCGCCTGCGGGACGCGGCGCATGAACTCCTCCAGGGTCAGGTAGCGGTTGAGGTCCTGGAGGATCAGGAACGCCCGGCCGTGCTCGTCGATGTGACTCGGCCGCGGCAACTGGGCAAAACACGGCTGGATGCTGGCCGGCAGGCGCTGGTAGTTCTCGCGCTCGCGGTCGACATCGACCGCCGGGCCAAACTTGACCACCACCGACTCGGCATATGGAATCGGAATCCGCCCGTCCTCCTCGGAGAGCATCGGATTCCAGACGCGCGGCTTGACGCGCACGATGTCGGTATCCGAGAGGCCCAGCCGCAGGCGCTCCGGCGCGCCTTCCAGGTCGACGCGCAGCCAGTTGCGCAGGGCCTGCTTGATGCTCTCGCGGTCGGGCGGCTCGGTCATGACCAGGTCGTGCTCGGCCAGACGGCGGTGGACGTGGGCCGCCCCCCACTGGATCAGCGGCTTGCCCAGGTAGGCACGCACCGCCACCAGCGTGCGGGACAGGATCATCAGGTAATCGTACGGCATCGGGAACAGGGCGTGCAGCGTCGTCACGCAGTTCTTGCCGTGGAACACGCTCCACCACAGTTCCATCGCCTGGCGGATCGGGGCCTCCAACTCCGGGTAGATCGGCGCCAGCGGCATCAGGTTCTCGATCACGTAACACGTGCTGAGGATCATGTCGCGCAACACGTCACGGTGGTTGGCGAAGTCGCCCGCCGTGAGTTTCTGCTGGCGCATGAAGTCGATGATCCACAGCATGTCCAGGTCGAGGCCCCACATGCCGCCGCTGCGCTCGGCGATGCTCAACAGCTTCTCCAGGTTGTGGAGGTGCCCCTGGCGCAGCGTTCCGGCCAGGTCATAACGCAGGCGCAGGGCCAGCGCCAGGTCCTTTTCCAGCAGCGTGCCGGAAACCAGCCGCCCGGCCAGGTGGCGGAGCTGCTCGCGGTCGGCCAGGCCGTTGAGGATGCCGCGCTGGTCAGCCAGGTGCATGACCTTGAGCGTCCACAGCGTGTCGAAATCGCCGCCGCGCCCCTCGATCACGAAATGCTCGCCGTCGATCGTGCGCTGGCGGGCCAACTGTTCCAGGCGGGGCAGGATGTCGTCCTCCGGCGCGTCGAGCAGGAGCAGGGCCTCCAGGCGGGTCATCTCGACCGAGTCGACGCGGGCCTTGTGGGCGCTGGGGAACTCCGTGGCGAACCACAGGGTCGTCTCCTGCAATTCCTCGTGCGAGACGTCGAACCCGTAGGCGAGCAGGGCCGCGACGTAGTGCTGGGTGACGCGCACCGCGTTGGGCGAGACTTCGCCGCGCTGGTCGAGGGGGTCGCTGCGCACCAGCTCCGGAAAGCTGCGCGGGGCGCGCAGCAGGTCGAGCACCAGGTCGCCCAGAGTTTGCTCCAGATCGGGGAGTTTGCGCTTGAACATGGGTTTATTCATCCGGAATTGAACCGGGTCCTGCCGATTGGACGGGGCCTACAAACGACGCTCAATGGTAACATGCGGGCGGGCGGATAGCCAAAACCTCTCACGCGGGCGCGGAGCAGGGCAATCGCATCAAAAAGCATTTAGAACCGCAAAGACGCCAAGAACGCCAA
>CAZHMJ010000094.1:0-15836 GCA_964533805.1 uncultured Anaerolineae bacterium
ATGCCTCGAAATGTGGTGGTCGCCCAGTCGGGCGGCCCGACACCGGTGATCAACAACTCGCTGCGCGGCGTGCTGGAAGCCTGCCTGGATCGCCCCGACCTGTTCGGCAAGGTCTACGCCGGCTGGCATGGCATCGAAGGTGTGCTCAAAGAGGAATTGCTCGATCTCTCGGCCCAACCCGCCGAGGAAATCGCCCTGTTGCGCACCACGCCCGCCGCGGGCACGATCGGCACCTGCCGCTACAAGCTCAAGGCCAAACAAGCGGAGGACTTCGCGCGCGTAATCGACGTTTTCAAAGCCCATGACGTCGGCTATTTCTTCTACATCGGCGGCAACGACTCGATGGACACCGCCCACAAGGTCTCGGTGCTGGCCCACGAGCGCGGCCTGGACCTGATCGCCATCGGCGTGCCTAAGACGATCGACAACGACCTGGGCGACTCCGAGTTCAAGTTGATCGACCACACCCCCGGCTATGGCAGCGTGGCCCGCTACTGGGCGCTCAACGTCCAGACCGCCAACCAGGAAAACGCCGGCTCCAGCCCGGCCGATCCGGTGCTGGTCATCCAGGCGATGGGCCGCAAGATCGGCTTCATCCCGGCCGCCGCCCGCCTGGCCGACCCGAACCGCGAGCTGCCCCTCCTGATCTGTCTGACCGAAGCCGGGCTGACCCTCTCCAAACTGGCCGACAAGGTCAACGACACGCTCAAGGCATACGGGCGGGCGATCGTCGTGGTCAGCGAGGGCTTCGACGTCGGCGAGCTGGGCTCGCGCAAGGACAGCTTCGGCCACACCATGTTCAGCGCCAGCACCATGACCGCCGCCCAGGCCGTGATCAACTACCTGAACGACGTCGGGTTGCCGGTGCCCGGCGCGGCGCGGGCCAACGTCCCCGGCACCGACCAGCGCCACAGCATGATCACCGCCTCGACGGTTGACCTGGACGAGGCCTACCTGGTCGGGCGCAAGGCGGTGGACATCGCCGTCCACGACGGCAATGGGTTCATGGCGACGATCCTGCGCCAGCCGGGCGCGATCTACAGCGCCACGTTCGGTAAGGCCCCGCTGGAACAGGTCGCCAACTCCGAGCGCTTCTTCCCGCGTGAATGGATCGCCGGGGATGGCTTCGACGTGACCGACGACTTCATCCGCTACGCCCAGCCGTTGATCGGCAGCGACTGGCCGGCCCTGCCGCTGGTGGGCGGCTTGCAGCGCTTCGCCCGCTTCCAGCCCATTTTCGCCGATCAGAAACTGCCGGCGTACGTGCCGGAAACATATCGCTAAGGCTCATTCGCCTACGAAAGGTGTTCTTCCCAACCATGACTGATCCCACCCAACCGCTCCGCGACTTTCAGCCGCAGCACCCCTTCCTGATCGGCATCGACTCGGACGGCTGCGCGTTCGACACGATGGAGATCAAGCACAAGGAGTGCTTCATCCCCAACATCATCAACGCCTGGGGATTGCAGCCCGTCTCCAAGTATGCCCGCGAAGCCGCGGAATTCGTCAACCTGTATTCGCAGTGGCGCGGCGTCAACCGCTGGCCCGCCCTGGTGATGGTCTTCGACCTGCTCAAGGAGCGTCCGGAAGTCATCCAACGCCAGGTCACCATCCCGGAGGCAGCCTCCGTGCGCGCCTTCGCCGCCCAGCAGACGCACCCGCTGAGCAACAGCGGCCTCAAGGCCTACATGGCCGAGCACCCCGGCGACCCCGACCTGGAGACCGCCCTGGCCTGGACGGTGGCCGTCAACGACGCGATCGCGGCCATGGTCCACGGCGTGCCGCCCTTCCCCTACGTGCGCGAGAGTCTGATCCGGCTCCAGAACGAGGCGGACATGATCGTCGTCTCCGCCACGCCGACCGAAGCCCTGGTCAAGGAATGGCACGAGCACGACATCGCGCGGTACGTGCGCGTGATCGGCGGGCAGGAGATCGGCACCAAGGGCCAGATGCTCAAGCTGGCCGGCGAAGGCCGCTACAGCCCCGATCACATCCTGATGATCGGCGACGCGCCGGGTGACCTCAAGGCGGCCCGCAGCGTCAACGGCCTGTTCTATCCGATTCTGCCCGGCAACGAGGACATGGCCTGGCAGCGCTTCTACACCGAAGCCCTGGATCGCTTCCTGGCCGGAACCTACGCCGGGGACTATGAAGCCGCGCTCATCGCCGAATTCAATACCTACCTTCCCAGCATCCCGCCGTGGAAGAAATAAGCCGCCAGGAGGGGTCTTCCATGTTTGATGTCACTGGCAAAGTCGTGGCGGTCACCGGCGGGGCGGGCGTGCTGTGCAGCGCGATGTGCCGCTGCCTGGCTGACCTGGGGGCGCGGGTCGCCGTGCTCGACCTGTCCGCCCAGGCCGCCGAGACCCTGGCCGCCGAGATTCGCGCCGCCGGCGGCGAAGCGATCGGCATCGCGGTCGATGTGCTGGACAAAGCCTCGCTGGAAGCCGCGGCGGAAAAAGTCGTGGCGACCTACGGCCGGGTCGACGCGCTGATCAACGGCGCGGGTGGCAACAAGCCCGCCGGAACCACCCAGCCCGGCGAGCGCACCTTCTTCGATCTGCCCGCCGACGCCATGCAGTGGGTCTTCAACCTGAACTTCGTCGGGACGGTGCTGGCTTCCCAGGTCTTCGGGAAGCGGCTCGTCGAACAGGGCAGCGGCTCGATCCTCAACATCTCGTCGATGTCGGCCGACCGGCCGATGACGCGCGTCGTGGCCTACAGCGGCGCGAAAGCCGCCGTCAGCAACTTCACCAAATGGCTGGCGGTCTATCTCGCCCAGGAGTACTGCCCGAATATCCGGGTCAACGCCATCGCGCCGGGCTTCTTCCTGACCGAGCAAAACCGTTTCCTGATGACCCGGCCGGAGGACGGCGCGCTGACCGAGCGCGGCCAGCAGGTACTCGCCCACACGCCGATGAATCGCTTTGGCACACCGGATGACCTGCTGGGCGCGGTGGTCTGGCTGCTTTCGGACGCGGCCAGCTTCGTGACCGGGATCGTCCTGGCTATCGACGGCGGTTTTAGCGCGTACAGCGGGGTATAAGATCATGCTGGATGCCCAGGCACTCGCACTGGAAGGCAGCGCCCTTTCCCCGGAGGTCATTCGCCAGACGCTGGAAACCGGGCTGGGCGGCGGCCGCTTCGATGGGGCCCGGCTGCTGGTCCTCATCCCCGACCACACCCGCACCTTCCCGCTGCCGCTGCTCTTCCGGCAGATGGTCGAAGTGCTGCGCGGAGCCAGGCAGCTCGATTTCATGGTCGCGCTGGGGACGCACCCCGCCCTGGAGCCGGACGCCATGCACGCCCTGCTGGGCCTCACCGCCGAAGAACGGACCGGGCCATACGCTCACGTCGGGCTGCTCAACCACGCCTGGGACGATCCGGCCAGCCTGGCCCAGATCGGGCTGATCCCGCGCGAGCGGGTGCAGACCATCGCCGGCGAGGCCTGGCATCCCTCCCTGGGCGGCGACGTGCCGGTGCGGGTCAACCGGGCCATCCACGACTACGATCACCTGATCGTGGTCGGGCCGGTCTTCCCGCACGAGGTGGTCGGCTTCTCCGGCGGGGCCAAGTATATCTTCCCCGGAATCAGCGGCGCGGAGATGATCAACGTCACCCACTGGCTGGGCGCGCTGATCACGATCCTGGATACGATCGGGATCGCTCACACGCCCGTCCGGGCGCTGATCCACGCGGCGGCGGAGAGCCTGCCGCTGCCGGTCACCCTGGCGGCGGGCGTAGTGGAAGGCCACGACCTGACCGGGCTGTTCGTCGGCGACCACCTGACCGCCTGGAACGCGGCCGTGCGGCTCTCCTCGGAGCGCCACATCCGCTGGGTGGATCGGCCTTACCGGGAGGTGCTCTCCTGCGCGCCGCCGATGTACGACGAGCTGTGGACGGCCGCCAAGGCGATGTACAAGCTGGAGCCGGCCATGGCCGAGGGCGGCGAGATCATCGTCTACGCCCCGCACCTGGAGACGGTCAGCCACGTGCACGGCAAATACATCGCCCAGGCGGGTTACCACGTGCGAGATTACTTCCTTAAACAGTGGGAGCGCTTCAAGGACATCCCGCTGGGCGTCCTGGCCCACAGCACCCACCTGCGCGGCTCCGGCACGTTCGAAAACGGCATGGAGCAGGCCCGGATCAAGGTCACGCTGGCGACGCGCATCCCGCCCGACGAATGCGCCCGCCTGTCCCTGGGCTACCGCGACCCGGCCGGCATCGACCCGTCCGCCTGGGCCAACCGCGAGGCGGAAGGCGTGCTCTATGTGCCCAAGGCCGGGGAAATGTTGTACCGGTTGAAGAGGCAAGAGACAAGAGGCAAGTGACAAAAAGCAGCGACAAGCGTCGAAGCGGCAAGCGTCCAGGCAAAAGCCGCAGTGGGGCCGCTGGGATACACCAAGAGGGATAATCACGCCGGGCGCGATCTGCTGCGCCCGGTCTATGCCTTGACCAATAACCAACAACCAATCACTATCCACTGGTTTTGAGGAGATTTCACAATGACCCACTACTTCGTCGGCATGGTCGGGTTGGGGGTGATGGGCGGCAGCCTGGCCCGCAACCTGGCCCGCAATGGCTATAGCGTGGCCGGGTACGACCTCGACGCGACCAAGCGCCAGGCCTTCGCCGCCCACGCCTCGGAGGGACCGATCGCCGCCTTCGACGCCGTCCCGGCCTTCCTCGCCGCGCTGGAAAAACCGCGCCGGGTGATCCTGCTCGTCCCGGCCAGCGCGGTCGACAAGGCCATCGCCGAACTCAAGCCCTTGCTCGACCCCGGCGACCTGCTGATCGACCTGGGCAACAGCTTCTTCATGGACACCGAACGCCGCGCCGTCGCGCTGGAGAAAGACGGCCTGCTGTTCATCGGCAGCGGCGTCTCCGGCGGGGAGAAGGGCGCGCTGCGCGGCCCGGCGATCATGCCCGGCGGCCAGCGCTCGGCCTACGAGCTGGTCGCCCCGGCCCTGGAAGCGATCGCCGCCAAGGTCGATGGCGACCCGTGCGTGACCTACATCGGGCCGCGCGGGGCCGGGCACTACGTCAAGACCGTGCACAATGGGATCGAGTACGGCATCATGCAGCTCATCGCGGAAGCCTACCACATCCTCAAGGACGTGGTCGGGGCGACGCCGGACGAGCTGCACCGGGCCTTTAGCGCCTGGAACGCGGCCGAGATGAACGCCTACCTGATCGAGATCACCGCCGCGATCTTCGCCCGCAAGGACCCGGACACCGGTCAGGCCCTGGTCGACCTGATCCTGGACGAAGCCCAGCAGAAGGGCACCGGTAAGTGGACCAGCCAGAACGCGCTCGATCTGGGCGTGCCGCTGCACACCGTCAACGCCGCGGTCGATTCGCGCATCATCTCCGGGCTGAAGGCCGAGCGCGTGAAGGCCGAAGGGTTGTTCGCCAAACCGGCGGCGACCTTCTCCGGCGACCGGGCCGCCTTCTTCGAGGACGCGCGGGCCGCGCTGTACGCCGCGATCCTGTGCTCGTACGCGCAGGGGTTGGCCCTGCTCCAGGCGGGCAGCAAGGAATACGGCTACGACCTCAACCTGGCGGACATCGCCCGCATCTGGCGCGGCGGGTGCATCATCCGCGCCCGGCTGCTGGAGGACATCCGCCAGGTCTACGCCGCCCACCCGGCCACGCCCAACCTGCTGATCGCCGAGCCGTTCCGGGGCCAGATCGACGCGCGTCAGGCGGCCTGGCGGCGCGTCCTGGCGACCGCGATCGCGCACGGCATCCCCGCCCCGGCCCTGGCCCATTCGCTGGCCTACTTCGACGCCTACCGCACCGGCCGCCTGCCCGCCAACCTGACCCAGGCCCAGCGCGACTACTTCGGCTCGCACACCTACCGCCGCATCGACAAGGAAGGCGTCTTCCACACCGAGTGGGAAGACTAGCAACCGATCAAAACAATGTAGGGGCGGTTCGCGAACCGCCCTTTTTTTGCGCCACCCAGGGCCTGTGATGCATCCTTACCCCTGTCCCGGCGCGATGAAACTGCGCAAGCGAAGGAAAGGGGACAATGTCAAGTCCCTCTCCGCTTGCGGGGAGGGATTTAGGGTGGGGTCGTGCCCCTACAGCTTGAACGCCTCTTTGGCCAACCCGTTGGCCATGTCAGGCGCCATCTCGGCTGCCGCGGCTTCGTCGATCAGCCCGCGCACCACCAGGCCCGCCAGCCAGTTGGCGCTGGCGCGCCGCCACACATCGTGCCGGGCGGGGATGGAGCAGAAGGCGCGTGTGTCGTCGTTGAAGCCGGCCGTGTTGTACAGCCCGGCCGTCTCCATGACCTGGTCGAAGTAGCGGGCCATGCCGTTCAGGCTGTCGTGGAACCACCACGGCGGCCCGATGCGCAGGGCCGGGTAATGCCCGGCCAGCGGGGCCAGCTCGCGGGCGTAGGTCGTCTCGTCCAGGTTGAACAGCACCAGCGTCAGCCGGGGATCGTTGCCGTGCCGTTCCAGCAGCGGGCGCAGGTTGCGGGTGAATTCGGTCGTCACCGGGATGTCCGCGCCCTTGTCGATCCCGAAGCGCGCGAAGATCGCCGGGTTGTGGTTGCGGAACGACCCGACGTGAAGCTGCATCGTCAGACCGTCCTCGGTGCTCATGCGGGCCATCTCGATCAACATGTGGCCGGTGAAGCGCCGCGCGTCCTCCGCCGAAGCCGTGCCCGCCAGCGCCCGCTGGAAGATGGCGTCCGCCTCAACCGCGGACAGCGCCTCGGTGTAGGCCGTCAGGGCGGCGTGATCGGTCGAGGCCGCGCCCATCGACTTGAAGAAGGCCCGCCGGTTTTCCAGCGCGGCGATGTAGCTGCGATAGTCACGCACGTCGATCCCGGAAATGGCGCTCAACCGGTCGATCTCGGCCCGCCAGACCGGCATGTCGATGTTGACCGCCGCGTCCGGCCGGAAGGCCGGGATCACCACGCCCTCCGGCCAGGTGGCCCGGATCGCCTGGTGCGCTTCCAGCGGGTCGGAGGCGGCATCGGTCGTGGACAACACCTCGATGTTGAAACGCTTGAACAGGGCGCGCGGGCGGTATTCGGGCCGGGCCAGGCAGGCCACGATGTGATCGTAGATCGCCTGGGCGTTGGCCCCGCTCAGCTTCTCGGTCACGCCGAACACGTCTTCCAATTCCTGGGTCAGCCAAATCCCGGTCGGCGTGCCCCGGAACAGATAGAAGTGTTCGGCGAAGCGCTGCCAGATCCGGCGCTGGTCGGTTTCGACCGGCGTGCCATCCCGCGTGGGAATACCCAGGTCCTCGAGTTTCACGCCCTTGGAATACAGCATCCGGAACACGTAATGATCGGGGATGATCAGCAGTTCGGCGGGCGACCCGGCGCTGGCGTCCGGATCGGCGAACAGCCGCGGGTCGACGTGCCCGTGCGGGCAGACCAGCGGCAGGTCTTTCACAGTCTCGTACAGGGCCAGCGCAGCCCGGCGCTGGGATGGGTCAGGGCTGAAGAAACGGTCGGCAGGTAAGGCCATCGCTCACGCCTCCTTTGGCGGACGTCGATCCAGGTGGGCAAGGGGGACCAGTCGGCGCGTCTGCGCGCCCTCGCCATCCCATGAGTCCAGACAACCGGGGAGATGGGCGCGCGGTGGATGAAACGAATTTCTTGTGTTAGCGCTAACATCTCCGGTATACTCAGCTTATATCACAGGACACACCCTGTCAACCATTCGTTCGCCGGAAAAAGCCGATGGCCAAACGACAGCAGCAGATCACCCTTCAGGATGTCGCCGATCAGGTCGGCGTTTCGCTGATGACCGTCTCGCGCGTGCTGAACAACACCGACCGGGTCAGCGAAGCCACCCGCCAGCAAGTGCTCAAAGCGATTCAAGACCTGGGCTACCGCCCCAGCCGGGCCGCGCGCAGTCTGGCCTCGCATAAGACTTTTCTGCTGGGCGTGGTCGTGCCGGATATCACCAACCCGTTCTTCGCCGAAGTGGTGCGCGGCATTGAGGAAGTCGCCTGGGAGTACGAATACAGCGTCCTGCTCTCCAACACGCGCGATACTCAGGAGCAGGAACATGCCATCCTGGACCGGATGGATACGACTCTGATCGACGGGCTGATCAGTTGCAGCTCCCGGCTGCCGGCGGAAGTTCTGCACGAGATCGTCATGCGTCAGAAAGCCGTGGCCCTGGTCAACCGGACGCTGCCGGACATGCCCGCCGCGATCATCAGCGTGTGCTCCCAACAGGAACAGCGCCCCGGCCTGGCCGTCGAGCACCTGGTGCGGAGCGGCCGCCGCCGGATCGGGTTCGCCGGTCTAAAGCACCGCGCCACCCTCCACATTCCCTCCTTCAAGGCCGCCGTGCAGGCCGCCGGACTGGACTCGGACGATTCGTGGGTGCTCGTCGCGCCGCACACCTGGGCCGGCGGATTCGAAAGCGCCCGGCAGCTCATCGCCTGCCACCCCGACATGGACGCCCTGGTGTGTGGCAACGACCTGATGGCCCTCGGCGCGATGCGGGCCATCCACGACGCCGGGCGCAGCATCCCCGCCGATATCGCCCTCACCGGGGGCGACGATACCCCCCTGGCCTGCCAGGTGGAACCCCCCTTGACCACATTTCGATCCAACAGCTACGCGATGGGCCGCACCGCGGCCGGCCTGCTGTTCGAGCGCCTGGGCGGGCGGGAGCAGTTCGAGCCGGTCTCCTTCCCGGAGGAGATCGTCATCCGGGCCAGCGCGCCGTGAGCACGCCTGACAGACCGGGTTGGGCGTTCGACTCGTTTCAATTCAACACGGATTGCACGGATTGGAAGGATGAACACGGTTTTCTAACAACAAGAATCCGTGTAAATCTGTCGAATCAGTGTCATCTGCGTTGAATTGAAACCTGGCCAAGCTGAAAAACCCCTCTTGACAGGCGATCGCCAAACGTCGTACACTGAACACCGTCGCGACGCGGCCCGGACAATCTGGGCCTGCCTCCGATTTTCGTCCTCGAAACACAAGGGGTTCTCATGGAAAGCGACAGCAACAACCGTTAGTCCCGAACAGGAGACTGCTCTGTTGCTGTCACGCACCACCCCTGGGCTGTGATTGGCCCTTCCCGATATGGTGTTCTCACGCCACACAGAGCCGTCTCTGGTGGCGTTTTTGCTGCCCGCAAAAGCGCCGCCACGCTGCATGATTCTGCTTTACATTGAGGCGAAAAGAGACACCCATGGCATTCCTACGACTTGAGAACCTCTCCAAATCCTACGGCGACCGCCAGGTGCTTCACGATGTGTCACTGACGCTGGGCAGCGGCCAGCGCTTCGGCCTGGTGGGAGCGAATGGCGTTGGCAAATCGACCCTGCTGAAGATCGTCGCGGGCGAAATCGAACCCGACGGCGGCACGATCAGCCAATCGCCGGACGCCCGGCTGGGCTACCTGCCCCAGACCCTGGCGGCCCTGACCGGCCACACGATCCACAGCCTGCTGGAGACCGCCTTCAGCGATCTGCGTCTGCTGGAACGCCGCCTGCGCGACCTGGAAGCTCGCATGGCCGCCGACGGCGACTTGGACGCGATCCTGGCCGAATACGGCGAGTTGACCGAGCGCTTCGAGCGGCTGGGCGGCTACGACCTCGATCACCGGATCGGGCTGGTGCTGGACGGCCTAGGCATCGCCCACCTGCCCCACCAGCGCCCGATCGAGACCCTCTCCGGAGGCGAGCAGGCCCGCCTGGGGCTGGCCTTGCTCCTGCTGGCCGCGCCGGACATCCTGCTGCTGGATGAGCCGACCAACCACCTGGATACCCTCGCCCTGGCCTGGCTGGAATCCTATCTGGCCGCCTATCGGGGCACGCTGCTGGTCGTCTCGCACGACCGGTCGTTCCTCAACGCGGTCGTGAACGTCATCGTCGAGATCGACGAGCACGACCACACGGCCTCGCGCTACACGGGCAACTACGACGCCTACCTGCTCGCCAGGGCACAGGCGCGCCGCCGCTGGGAGGAAGACTATGCCCGCCAGCAGGACGACATCCGCGCCCTGCGCCTGGAGATCAGCGTCGCCTCCCGGCAGGTCGGCCACAATCGCCCGGCCACCGATGGGGACAAGTTCCTGCGCGCCTTCAAAAAGGGGCGCGTCCAGGGGACGGTCTCGCGCCGGGTCAGCGCCGCCGAGGAAAAGCTGCACCGGATCGAGTCCGATCCCATCCCGGAGCCGCCTGAGCCGCTGCGCTTCGAGCCGGATTTCGACCCGCAGGCGCTCAAAAGCCCCTGGCCACTATCGGTTTCCGGGCTGGGCAAACAGTACGGGGGACGCTGGGTGCTGCGCGACGCGGCCTTCACCCTGGACCGGCGCAGCCGGATCGTGATCACCGGGCCGAACGGCGCGGGCAAAACAACCCTGCTCCGCCTGCTGGCCGGGCTGGAAACGCCGGACACCGGCGAGATCGTGGTCTACCCGCAGGTGAAAATTGGCTACCTCAGCCAGGGGCAATCCGAGGCGTCCTCCGCACAGACCGTGCTGGAAGCCTATCGCGCCGGGCGGCCGGGAGAGGAGCAGCACCACATCACCGATCTGCTGGCCTCCGGCCTGTTCACCTATGCGGACGTGCGCCAGCCGGTGGGCCAGCTCAGCACCGGGCAGCAGCGCAAGCTCCAGATCGCGCGGTTGATTGCCGAACGGACCAACCTTCTGCTGCTGGACGAGCCGACCAACTTCATCAGTTTCGACGTGCTGGAAGCGTTGGAGGACGCCCTGCGCGACTTCCCCGGCCCGGTGATCGCCGTCTCGCACGACCGGCGCTTCATCGAGCGCTTTGGGGGTGAGCAGTGGACGCTGGTCGACGGCCAGTTGATTCCCCAGAACAACGCGCCAATCCCGGCCTGACCGGTACCGCCAACACACGAACGCCGGAGGTCCGCTTCCGGCGTTCGTGATGGAGGTTTCTTCAATTTGGGCCGGCCGCCCTGATCAGGCATCGACGACCCGCTGCAAGTCGCCTACGAAGGAGCCAATATCGATCGGCTTGGCGAAATACGCGTCGAATCCGGCCTCGATGGCCTTCTGGGCCACCTCCACGCTGTGGTAGGCGGTCACGGCCACACAGGGCACCCGATCCAGCCGGCGGTCGCGTTTGAGCGTCCTCAGGAAACCCCAGCCATCCATCGCCGGCAGCGACAGATCGACGATGATGGCCTGGGGAGTCATCGACTCGAGGACGCGCAGGGCCTCCTCGGCGGTGCCGGCCACCTGGCAATCCATCCCGTGGAACTGAAGCAGCCCACGGACGACTTCCTGACTATCCAGCTCATCCTCGACGACCAGAATTTGCAGAGTCTTCTTACCCACGGCCTGCTCAATCCCCATCCCAGTCCAGGTCACCCGATCCACCTAAGATACCGCCGCCCCGCCGGAAAGCTGGTCCGCCGTACGCCGCTGACTTTCGGCCAGCGCCCGCCCTTCCACCAGCGCCCGCTGGATGTTCTCCAGCAAAGACATGATCTCGATCGGCTTGGACAGGTAGCCATCGAACCCTCCCGCCAGCGCGCGTTCCATGTCCCCGGCCATCGCATGCGCCGAAAGCGCGATCACCGGGATGGACGCCGTGTACGAATTGGCCTTCAACTGCGCGCACATTTCCCAGCCATCCATCTGCGGCATCGAGAGATCGAGCAAGATCACATCCGGCACGAAGTCCAACAGGATATCCAGGCCCTCGTGGCCGTTGCGCGCCGACCGGACGGTCAGCCCCATGTAGGCCAGGGTTTCGGCCACCACAGTCAGGTTATCTGGCTCATCATCGACCACTAGAACCGAAGTAATATGAATTTCCTCAGACATTTGACTGCTCCTGCACCAGCGGCGTAACCGCCGTCTTCTGAAGCACAACCGGCAGCGTCACAATAAAAGTACTGCCCTGACCCAGTTCACTCTCCACCTTGATCGTGCCGCCCATCATCCGCACCAGATCGCGCACAATCGCCAGCCCCAGACCGCTGCCCTGGTAGGCCCGGGTCGGGCTGCCGTCCAACTGGCGGAACTCCTCGAAAATCAGGTCCATGGCGTGCGGCGGGATGCCGATCCCGGTATCCTGCACCGTCATAATCCAGGTCTCTGAGTCCGAATCGGCGGTGATGGCCAGGCTAATCTGGCCCTTTTCCGTGAACTTGAATGCGTTGGAGAGCAGATTGACCAGAATCTGTTCGATCCGCTTTTCGTCTCCGATCAGAGTTTCCGGCACGGCCGGGTCGATCCTCGTCGTGAAGTCCAGGCGGCGCTCCGCGGCCAGACTCTCCATCTGCTTGGTAATCCGCTCCACCATCCGGTGGGGCGAGAATAGCACGGGCACCAGGTCGAAGCGTTTGGCCTCGATCCGCGACAGGTCCAGGATATCGTTGACCAGTTTCAGCAGGCGGCCGCCGTTCTCCCGGATACGGCTCACCTTCTGGCGCTGGGCCTCGCTCATCTCGCCGTGAATGCCCATCAGCAACATGTCGCTGAACCCGATCACGGCGTTGAGCGGCGTGCGCAACTCGTGCGACATCGTCGCCAGGAATTCGCTCTTGAGCCGGTTGGCGTCCTGGGCCAGTTGAGTCGCCAGTTCCAGTTCCTGATTCTTGTGGGCCAGCGCCTCGTTCTGCTGCTGAATCTGGAGGCTCGCCAGGCGGAGTTCGGTGATCTCGTAGAGTACCACCAGCCGTCCGCGCAGTTCACCCACCCGGTTGCGCAGCGGAGAGATGTTCAGGTCGTATACGTGCGCGATCCCGTCGCGGGGGATTTCGATCTCGGTTCTGATCTCAGCCACCTCGTTGAGATGGCTCAGCCGCTCCCGCTGCTCACCCAGAAAATCGATGAGCGACCGGCCGATCATCTCCTCCGAATCTGGGATCGCCATCAACTGTCGGGCCTGGGGGTTGATGTCCAGAATCCGGTTCTGGCGATCGATCACGATCACGGCCGCCTGGATGTTTTCGATCAGCAGGTCGCGCGCGACCGGGACGACATCCATCAAGCGGAAGTTGAGCAGGCTCCAGCCGAGGGCCAGCCCGGTCACCGTGAAGCCGTACGGCGTGATGTCGATGTAGGCCAGGCTCTCGCGGTTCAGCAGATAAAGCGCGTTGAACACCCAGGGGGCGAAGGTCGCCACCAGCATCGAAAAGGCCTGTCCGCGATAGAACTGCGGGGCACGGATCATCGACCGGATCAGGAGAGCCGTACTGGTCAGGAGCAGAATGTAGGTATAGGCGACATGAGTCCAGAACAGCGGCCCATTCTGGGCGTAGTGGACGGAAAGCTGCCCAACCGTTTGCTGAACGGGCGTCGCCCAGAACAGGTAGTGCAGCTCGTTGGTGAGAATCGCCAACATGACCAGGGCCGGCTCGATCAGCAGCAGAGCTGCCCTGCGGCGGGTGATCAGGCGGTCATGGCCGGTGTAAGCCAGCACGAACACCAGCAAGGCAGGGCCGACCCCGGCGATGCCCGCGTAGCTCAGGAACGCCGTCACCAGGATGCTGAGCGTCAGGTCCGGGATCAGGGCGTCCAGCGTGTAGCCGACACTCCACGCGGCCACCGCCAGCATCAGCACCACAAACGGCACCACCCCTGGGCCGGGCCGGCGTCGCCACGCGGCAAACGCCAGCGCAAGGAGAATCAGCGTATTGACCATCAGGGGCAAAACGTAGTTTGTGAACTGCGGTTCAGCCATGCCTGGTTCCTGGAGCCTTATGCAGATCGCCGGTTCCCCGGCGTCTGGAGCATGCGGGTGTCCCGTTGGGTAGGTATTCCCGCGCCAATCATCGTATGCAAGGTGACGCACGCGTGCGACACGGACCGGCAGCACAACAAACCAATCCGACCGTTATTAATTTAGCATAAATACACGCGGCGCGTGTGAAATCGCTATGAATTTTCGAGGTATGTTAACGGGGGGCAGGCGTTTCATCGCGAGGCCCGACCGGCACGATCAACAGGCCCCCTGCCTGGACCTCGCCGGGTTGGCCGCCGGGCATACCAGCCAGGACGGCGACTTCGGGCGAGGATTGCCGGTACGGCGCGTAAAACAGCCAGGCATGCCGCACCCAGTCCAGCACGAGGGACAGGTCGTCCAGCGGCGCATCGAGCCGGAAGCAGGCGTACACGCTCCCCGGTGGCGCGGCAGCCGTGTGGACGGGCGCCGGGCAGGAATCGGGCCACATCAGCGGAGCGCTGAGGCAGAATGACGAAGCCGGGAAATCCGGAAGCCCGGACAGAGGCACATGCCACGACGGATCGGGACAACCGGCCCCGGCTGGCGCCCGGTTCACCGCATCCAGCATGCCAGCCAACACGCCCGGTGCGTCAGCCAGCAGGCTTGGCACCAGCCCGCCGCGCCGTTCCAGGCAGGCCAGATGTGCCCCGGTCAGGCGCGGCAGGCGCGCCGCCGCCGGCACACCGCCCTGGCGACGCGCGTCGCGAGGCGCCATCCCGCACATCCGCTGGAAGGCACGCGTGAAACCCTCGTGAGTCTCGAACTGATAATCGAGCGCGATATCCACGATCTTGCGCTCGGTCCGCAGCACATCCTCCGCCGCCAGGGTCATCCGCCGCCGCATCAGGTAGTCGTACGGGGAATGCCGGACGGCCGCGCCGAACACCCGGCAGAAGTGATACAGCGAATACCCCACCGCCCCGGCGATGTCCGCCACCGTGACCGGCGCGCGCAGCCGCGTTTCGATGAAGTCAATCGCCTGGATGACCGGTTCAAGCGCTGGCATCGGACTCGTTCCGGACGACTGGAACCAGCACGTCCAGCTCGGACTCGGCCAGACGATTCAGTCCCTTGAAACGCGCGTCGTAACGCTGCGCGAAGAACGGGAACGCCTGGCGATAACCGGATGCGTTGGCCCAAAAATCGAAGATGGGTTCGTCGGTCTGAATCTGCGCCCCGCGCAGGGTGAACAGAGCGTAGTCCGCCTCCGGCAGGGCCTTGACGCACAGTTCCGGCGGCACCTGGGCCAGATCGGGAATCTCGAACCCGGCGAAGACCTCGAACTCGCCGGTACGCGGCGTCTCGTGGTTCTGGAGGTGGATCTCGTAGCTCACGTCCGGCCGGGGGTAGGGGTTGGCCGGGGACATCAAGAACCCGAACAGGCGCTGCCACAGGCGGCCGATCTCGTTGGTCTCCGTCCATCCGGCGTGCGAATGGAACGGATCCCCGAAGAAGCTGAACCCGGCCACGAGCAAACGAGGACAGTGCTGGATCACCGGCTGCATGCGCCTTCTCCTGGTCAAACCGCCGGGGCGATCAACCTCGCCCCGGCGCTCACGCTGACCCGTATGTTACGCCTCGCCGTCCATCAGGCCAATTCCCTCGTCCGGCATCCATTCCGGCCAGCCCACCAGATCGGGCGAGATCCGCGCGTCCTGGACGCGATCGGTCACCGGGAAGTAGGGCTTCAGATCGAGCACGGGCGTGCCGTCGAAGGCGTCGATGTTTTCGATCTGGATGATGCCCAGAGTCTCGTCCACGGCCACGATCCGGCAAACGGTGGTCATGATCAGGTTGGGGCGCAGCGGCGACCGGCAGGCAAAAACGCCCGCCTCCCGGCCTTCGGCGTAGGGCAGCGGCACGACAAGCACCTCGCGGTACTGGGGCTCGTCGAAGCGCTGCGCCCACCAGACCACGACCACGTGGCTGAACGTATCCAGCCCTTTGAGCGCTGCCCGGTAAGGCGCATCAATCTGCACGGCGATCGCGCCGCCTTCAGGCCGGGTGATCCGGCCCACCGGGGCAATCTGGAAACTGCTGCCATTGGTGTCCATGCGTTCCTCCTCATCAGGGTACATCCCCAGGATACCGGAGGCCCGCCCCCACTTCTTGACCAGAATTGCGGAAAG
>CAZHMJ010000095.1:0-15770 GCA_964533805.1 uncultured Anaerolineae bacterium
AACTACAATGTGGCGGTGGCCGAGGAAGGGGATAATATTGTCTTCCTGCACAAGGTCCTGCCGGGCGGCGCTAACCGGTCGTACGGCGTCCACGTCGCCCAGCTTGCGGGGATTCCCAAGGCGGTCATCAACCGGGCCAACGAAATCCTGGCCGAGCTTGAAGAAGCGGGCAGCGATTTCAGCTTGCAGTCCCGTCAGCCAGCCGGCCCCCGCCAACTCAACCTGTTTTCGATGGAGCCGCCCCGCGCCCTGCAGGAGCTTCTGGATCTGAACGTGGATGAACTGACGCCGCTCGATGCGATCACCCGCCTGTACGAATTGAAGCGGATCGCGGCTGAGGATAAGGAGTGACCCATGCCAACTTACAACTATGCCTGTCTCGACTGCCAATCGGCCTTCAAAGCCCGCCTGTCCTACGCCGAGGTGGACAGCGTCCACCCGCCCTGCCCGGAGTGCGGCAGCACCCACTGCGAGCGCACCCTGTGCAGCGTCAACCTGGGCCGGGGCGCGACCTCCGGCGGCAGCACGTTCGAGGGCAGCGGGGGCGGGAGTGGCTGCGCCGGTTGCGGCGGCGGGAGCTGCGCTACCTGCCACCACTAGGCACGAAAAGCGCCAGCCTGAGGGCCTCAGGCTGGCGCTTTTTTATTGCACGACAAAGGCGTTAGCGAGCTGGAGCGGCTGCTTCTTCCGGCTCAGCCGGTGTGGGGGCAACCGGGCCGGGCAGATGCGCCCGTTCCGACTCCAGCACCCGCTGGAGCGCCACGATCGCCACTTCCAGGATGGGCGCATCGGGCTGGTTGGTGGTCAGGCGCTGCAAGGCCAGGCTGGGCGCGACCATCACCCGCACCCAGGGTTTGTCCATCCGCGCAGCGGTGAACTTGATGTATTCATAGGCGATCCCCGCGATCACCGGGATCAGCAGCACCCGCGAGAGCAACAGCCAAATGAAGGGCGGCCGCCCCAGCACCGAGAACACCAGCACGCTGATCACGGCCACCACCAACAGGAACCCGGTCCCGCAGCGAGGATGCTCCAGCGGGAAGCGGGCCACCTCGTCGGTGGTCAGGGGCGCGCCGGCTTCGTAAGCATTGATCGTCTTGTGCTCCGCGCCATGATAGCGGAACACGCGAGCGATGTCTTCCATCCGGCCGATCAGCCAGATATACCCGATGATCAGGACGAGCCGAATCACGCCTTCCATCAGGTTCGCCAGGAACTCGGTGCCCGGCCCCATCCCCAACAGGTTTTCGATCAGGTTGGAAACAGCCGCCGGCAGCAGGAAGAACAGGCCGATGCCAAACGCCAGGGCCACGACCAGGGTGCCAATCCCCAGCGGTCCGTTGAAACTGACATCCTCTTCCTCGCCCAGCGCGATGTCTGCCGACCACATCAGCGCGCGGGTGCCCAGGCCCAGCGAATCCCACAGCATGGTCAGCCCGCGCACAAACGGGATTTTGCTCACGCGGCCACGGTATAGAGCCGCATTGATCGGCTGCTCGTGAATGACAATTTCGCCCTTGGGATCACGCACGGCGACCGCCATGTTGTATGCGCCACGCATCATGACGCCTTCCATCACCGCTTGCCCGCCGTAAGAGAACTTCAGCGGTTTGCCGGCCTCGTCCTTGCCGGCCGGCTGGCCTTGAGCCTCGTCCGGCTCGGCCATCAGCCAGTGGCGAACCAGCCGCGCCGCCAACAGCGCCCGTTGCACCCGTCTTTTATACCCTGAATGCTCACCCGTCTTCATCCAACTCAGCTCCTTAGTCCCGCGAAAATCATGTACGCTCTTCAAAAAACGCTATTCATCCTGCCCCGGCTGGGGACGGCCGGATATCGCGTATATTCAACTGCGGCCGCTCCCGGCCATTCCACTCGTTGATTTCCAGATGGTAGGCGATATCGACCCGGCGCGGCAGATCGTAGGTCAGCCCGCCCTGGCGAAACGCGATCGCGTCCAGCCGCATCGACGCTTCGCCCACCGTCAGCTTCAGATGCGCGTTGTCGCGCCCGACAGGCCGGGCGTCCAATACCGGGACTCCATAGGTCGCCAGCATTGGCTGCGGGTTCATATGACCGGTCGGTTCCAGGCGGGATAGTTCCCGGGCCAGGTCGATCGTCAGCATATCCAGCGGAACTTCCGCATCGATCTCCAGTTCCGGCCGCAGGTCGTCATCCCACAGGGTCTCGGCCGCCAGCTCGAACAGGCGCATCCGCAAGTCATCCAGGTTTTCCAGGCGGACGGTGAAACCTGCTGCCTGAGCGTGTCCGCCGTGGCGGACCATCAAATCCGCGCACTGATCGAGCGCGTGCAGGATGTCGAATTCCGGAATGCTCCGGCACGATCCCCGGCATTCGCCCGTGGCGCGGTTGATCTCGACCACCACAGCCGGACGGTAGAATTCCTCCGCCAGCCGCCCGGCCATCAGGCCCACGATGCCGGACAGGAACGATTCATCCGCCGCGAACAGCAGGGGCGGATCGATTCCTTCCAGGCCACGCAGCGCCAGTTCCCGCGCCACGATCTCGGCCAGCCGGGTCTCGTCCTGACGGCGGACATTGATCTCTTGCAGTTCGTGGGCCAGTTGCCGGGCCTGGTCGAAATCATCCGTGGTCAACAATTCATAGGCTGTGCTGGCGTGTTCAAGACGTCCCGCCGCGTTCAGGCGCGGTCCGAGGCCAAAGCCGATGTTGATCGCCTTGAGCTTACCGGGCCGCAGATGTGCCTCTTCCATCAGGGCATACAGGCCCGGCCGGCGCGCCAAATTGAGCGCCGTCAGCCCCTGGATGACCAGCGCGCGGTTTTCCAGGCTGTTCAGGGGCGCGAGATCGGCCACCGTGCCCACCGCCACCAGATCGACCAGGTCTTCCAGGGCGAACCGGACCGGCTCGCCAGCCGCGCGCGCCGCGCGGAACAGGGCATCGGCCAACCGGTAGGCCACGCCGACCCCGGCCAGCATCGTCTCCGGATATTTATTGTCCGCGCGCTTCGGATTGACCACCGCCAGTGCGTCGGGCAGCTCCAGCCCGACCGAATGGTGGTCGGTGATGATCAGGTCCAGCCCGACCGCGCGGGCGTCCTGGACTTCCTGCATGGAGCGAATTCCGCAGTCGACCGTGATCACCAGCCGGAACCCATCCTGGGCCATCTGCATCAGGGCCGAACTGTTCAGACCGTAGCCGTCCTCCTCCCGGTGAGGGATATACGGCTCGACCTCGGCGCCCAACGCGCGCAGCGCCTGCACGAGCAAGGCAGTCGCGGTCACGCCATCGGTATCGAAGTCGCCATAAACTGCAATCGGATCCTCGGCGCGAATGGCCCGCCGGATCCGGTCGACTGCCCGGCTCATATCGGGCAGTTGGAACGGATTGAGATCAGGTAATTCACCGGTGAGGAAACGCAGGGCCTCGCCAGGGTCGCTGTAGCCGCGATTGTACAGGATCTGGGCCAGGACCGGGTGAAAATCACGCAGACGGTTGCGATCCGACGGCGGGATTCGGGGCGCGGTGCGCCAACGCTTGAGTCTGATACGTTCCATCTGGATGCAAGCCGCCGTTCTTTCCTGACTGCGAGACTCCTAGATTAACACGCCGCGCGCCCTCCGACAACCAGCCTTGTGCATGAATCGCGTATGCGTTACCATCCGCCCTCACACTGTGAGCCGCCCGTGCTGCAAGGACAATGCACGATGACACGCGTCGTATTCATGGGAACGCCCGATTTCGCTGTGCCGGCCCTTCAAGCCCTGATCGCCCACCCCGACCTGAACGTGGTCGGCGTGGTCACCCAGCCGGATCGCCCCGCCGGGCGCGGCCAGACCCTCCAGGCCCCGCCGGTGAAGCTCACAGCTCAGTCGCACGGTCTGCCGGTCATCCAACCGGCCAGCCTGCGCAAGCCAGAGGCGTTCGAGACTCTTGCCGCCTGGCAGCCCGACCTGATCGTCGTCGCCGCCTTTGGCCAGATTCTTCGCCAGAACGTGCTCGATCTACCCCCAAAGGGCTGCATCAACGTCCACGCCTCGCTGCTGCCCCGCTGGCGCGGCGCCGCGCCGATCCAGGCCGCGATCCAGGCCGGGGACGCGGAAAGTGGGATCACCATCATGCGCATGGATGCCGGGCTGGACACCGGGCCGATACTCGCCCAGCGCGCCATCCCCCTCACATCGGACGAAACCGGCCAGACCCTGCACGACAAACTGGCCGACCTGGGCGGCCAGTTGTTGATCGAAACCCTGCCCGCCTACCTGTCCGGCGCGATCCGGCCACAGCCCCAGCCGGCCGATGACACTCTGATCACCTACGCGGGCCAGATCAAAAAAGAAGAGGGGCAGATCGACTGGGGGCACAGCGCCCAGGCAATCGATCGCCTGGTGCGCGCTTTCACGCCCTGGCCGGGCACTTTCACCTTCTGGGAGGGCAGACTGCTCAAGATCAAGGCTGGACGGCCGGTTCAGGGTCACGCCGAACCGGGCGCAGTCGTCACCCACTCGGACGGGATGGCGATCGGGACGGCCGACGGGCTGTACCTGCTCACCCGGCTCCAGCTCGAAGGCAAGCGCGAAACGGACGCCGCCGCTTTCGCCCGCGGATACCCAGACTTTATTGGGAGCATCCTGGGCTAACGGATCGATCAGACCGGGACCGGGATCGTCTGCAAAGCGTGCTCGACCAGCAGACCGCGCGGCGTTGAGGAGCCGGACCAATCCTGGGCCAGCGCCAGCGCCTCTGCCATCGTGCGCGCCGGTGTGAAATGCGCCGCGCGCACGACGTCTTCATCACTTGCCCCCACCACGATCACCCGGTACTGAGCCAGGAGTTGGGCCACCATGAATGCCCGCTGCTCGCCCGGCTTGCAGCCCTGGGCACGCATCGCGCGCATCATCACGTCCAGGTCCTCGGAGCGGCGCAGCACGTCCAGGAAATTGCGCTCGCCCACCCCCTCGCCCGCCCCTTCCGGAATCGGGGCCGGCAGGATCATCACTCCGCCGGACCGGATCACCGGCCGCCCGCCGAGTCCGATGTAAGTCACCCCGCGCGACGCCTGGTAGAGGTTGACGTCCTTGGGCGCGCCAATCCCCGTGATCACCACGTCATACGGCGCGGCTCCCGGCTTCTCGTAGAGTTGGCGGGCGCGCGCCACGAGCAAGTCATGGACTTCCGCCGGCGGGCCGCTGGCCTCGTCCACGATCTGGTAGTTGGCGTCCAGCACCACGTTGACCGCCCAGCGCAATCCGGTCATGGCCCCCGCCTGCCGGACAAAGCGTTGGAACGGGTTGCCCTCGATCCGGCCCAGGCGGGTGCCGGGCTGATCGAGATAGGCCGGGCCGTGTGTCGCACCAATCGTCCGCGCCCCGCCGCAGCCCACCACAACCGTCTTGGCTCCGCCTGAATAACCCGCGTACTGGTGCGGCTCGACCACCCCCAGCGCCACGACCAGCGTGCCCGGTTCGACCAGCAGCGGATTGACCTCCACCGGCACGCCATCGATCTCGCCAATCGTCACCACGCCCGCCGGATCGTGATCGATCACCGGGTAGCGGCTGGCAATCGCCTCGCCCAGCTTGGCGACCTTCTCCGCCCGCGTGCTGGGCCGGTGCATCCCGATCGCGCACAGGAACATCACCCGATCCGGGCCAAAGTCGTGCCGGTCCAGCACCTCAAGCACCCGGCTCGCCAGGATTTGATCCGGGCTTTCACGAGTGGAATCCGTGAACACGATCACGACTCGCTCCGCGGCTTGAACGAGATCAGCCAGCGAAGGCGTGAACGGAGGCCGCGCCTCGGCCGGAGGCAGCCCCGGCGCGCTGCGGGCCACGTCCATCGTCCAACCGGGCGGCAAGTTGAAAGTCAGTCTATCCCGGCCAAAAGGCACCTGGTACGATTGCTCGCTCATGGCTCAAACACACTCCCTAAGTGGCCAACCAGTTCCTCAGGGGACTGGATCGGAGCGGCACAGTCCAGCAGCAGGTACAAACCGGCATGGTCGGGATGGGCGTGGGCACGGCTGGCCAGCCGCAGTTGGCGACCCGCCACGATCTGGTAGCCCCCCGCGACCGGGATATGCCCGGACACCACGACCCGCTGCGCGACCGGTGCGCCCACCGACCACGTCTCCAGAAAATGAGCCAGCACGCTGGCATACACGTCCTGGCTGATGCCGCGCTCGTTACGGCAGAAAAAGGTCTCCCACAGCATCCCGAAGGCCGGATCGCGCCGGTCGAGGGCCAGGACGCGCAGCAGATCCCGGTAGCGGGGATCGTCTGGTCCGTCGACGGCCAGGAAATAGGCCACATCCTCGTCGTAATCGCCCCCCGTCAGGCGACGGTACTCGGCCTTCAGATCGGCCAGAGGCCGCTTCGCCAGCTCGGCATCCGCCGCTTCGATCAGCGCGCGGTGGTCGAACTCGGCCAGAGTCGCCTGGCTGACGGGCAGGGCTGCCGCGGGCGAAGCGCCCGCGTGGGTTAGCATGACTCCGGCCGCCGTCCGCACAAAGAACGGCAATTCAGTCAGAAAATCGACGACCTTCAAGCGGGATTCGGGTCCGGCCTCGGCCAGCTTGCGCTCGAAGCCCGGCGAATAGTCGATTTCACCCCGGCTCAGGGGCAGGCTGTACACGTGCGCCAGCTCGTGGTTGCCCAGCAACACGATCACGCCCTCCGGCCCCAGTTCCGCCTGCAAGCGCATCACGTCCCGGAGTATCGGCAGACTCATATCCTGGTGAGCCGGGCCTTCGCTGTGAATCAGATCGCCGCACAGGATCAGGCGGTCGGCCAACCCCTGGGCGCGCAAATCGAGGAAACGGTCACGGTAGCGGCCGTAAGCTTCACCGTCGCCATGGAGATCGGTCACCACCATGGCGACCCCAGCAAGTAAATCGCGAACCCGACGGCTCAAGAAGGCCTCTCCTCTGAAACAGGCGGATAAACACAGAGAGCGTCCTGGCGGACGCTCTCTATCATACGCGTAAAGCCGGGGGCGCTACAACTTCGCCGCCACCGGAATCAGATCGCGGACGGCATCCCGTTCTTCCAGAAGCTCGCTGGTCGTTTCTTCCAACCGGCTGCGCATGTAATCACTCAACGCCAGACCCTGGACGATCTCCCACGTCCCGTCGCCATTCGAGCGAATCGGATAGGAGAACATCAGCCCCTTGGGCACGCCGTAGCTGCCATCGGAGACCACTGCGGCGCTGAACCAGCACCCGGCAGGCGTTGGCTTGAGCAGGCAGCGGACCGTATCGATCGCGGCGAGGGCGGCGCTGGCCGCGCTGCTCTTGCCGCGCTTGTCGATGATCGCCTTGCCACGCTGCTGGTTGATCTCGATGAAGTCATTTTCCAGCCAGTGCCGATCTGGGATGACCTCCAACAGCGGGCGTCCATGGATCCGGGCGTTCTCGAAGTCCGGCACCTGGGTTGCGCTGTGATTACCCCAGATCGCCATGCACGTGACCGCGCTGACAGGAACCCCGGCCTTGATCGCGATCTGGGCCTTGGCACGGTTTTCGTCCAGCCGGGTCATGGCGAACCAGCGATCGGCGGGAATGTCCGGTGCGTTGAGGTGGGCGACCATGGCATTGGTATTGCACGGATTCGCCACCACCAGCACGCGGATATCACGCGCCGCATAATCGTTGATGGCCCGGCCCTGCGCCGCGAAAATCGCGCCGTTGGAGGCAATCAGATCGCTGCGTTCCATGTCCTTGGTGCGCGGCTTACCGCCCACCAGAATCGCCCAGTTCGCATCCTTAAATCCCACCGCCGGATCGTCCGTCAGGATGATGTCCTGGAGAAGCGGGAACGCGCAATCGTCCAGTTCCATCCTCACGCCTTCGAGGAATCCCATCGCTTCTGGAACCTCAATGATCTGCAAAATCACCGGCTGATCGTGCCCGAACACCTCGCCGGTCACCAGGCGAAACAGCAGGCTGTACGCGATTTGACCGGCGCCACCTGTCACTGCAACACGAATCGGATCTTTCACCACGTGGTCTCCTCCAAATCAATCCCACAGGCGGCTTCTGGAAGCAGAGAGCCTGCCCGGTCTACCGGTACGAATTAGATGCAGCCCGATCACACCAGGTCACGTGTGATGTAGTGTGACCCGACCAAGTATACCATATCAATCCGGTATCATGTGGATTGCATGAGACTTGCAGCAAGCGCATTGGTTAGATTATACAAAAACGTTAGCCGACCAGGAAGGTTGTCCCGGTTGTGTCTGGCCTGAGTTCGGGCGGGAGATGACTCGCATCCCCAAACGCCAGCAGACTGGCCGAGCGCCCGTCCGCGCCGATTTCGATCACCGATCGGGTCGCATTGCCCGCGGGCAGTTCGCCGGACCACAGCCCGAAGAAGCGCAGCACCTCCCGCAGCGGGCCGCCATGCGACACCAGCGCCACATGCCGCCCGGCCTCGGCGGCCAGCAAGTCGCGCAGACCGGCCAGGACGCGCTCGGAAAGCATGCCCTGGCTCTCGCCGCCGGGCACGGCCACCCGAGCCGGATCGGCGCGGTAGGCCTCGAAATGATCGGGGTCGAGGCGCTGGACCTCGGCCAGGGTCATGCCCTGCCAATTGCCATAATTAAGCTCCCGGAAGCGCGCGTCACAGTGAATCTCCAGCCCCAGCCGGGCGGCGATTGGCGCGGCCGTCTGCCGGCAGCGCAGCAGGTCACTGCTGTAGACGGCGGCGATGCTGGCATCCTGGCCCAGCGCGTCAGCCAGGCAACGCGCCTGGGCCAGCCCGCGCTCGCTGAGCGGGATCGGCGCGTGTCCCTGATAGCGTCCCAGCCCGTTCCAGTCCGTATGTCCGTGGCGGACCAGGGTCAATCGTGTGTTCATCGGTGCCACTTTCATGTCACCAGGTCAACCGGCAAGTGAGAGACATCCGCGAGCAGCAGGGCCTCGGCGCGACCATCCCCATCCACGCGCACCACAGTGCGTGACGTATTGAGCACGGCCGGGCCATCCTGAGAGGGCGGCCACAGACCCAGGTGGCGCAGGGCCGCGTGCACCGGGCCGCTGTGAGTCACGATCAGCACGTGCTCGCCCCCATGCTGGGCCAGCAGCGCTTCCAGGCGGGCGACCACGCGCGCGGTCAGCATGGCGCGGCTCTCCCCGCCCGGAAACGGCACGCGCAACGGATCGGCCTTGCGCCGGGCATAGTGTTCCGGATCGTAGTCCTGCATCTCCTGCCCGGAGAGTCCCTGCCAGAAGCCCAGATCATACTCACGAAAAGCCGCATCCAGCCGGATTTCCAGTCCGAACGCCACCGCCACCGGCGCGGCGGTCTGCACGCAGCGGCTCAGATCGCTGCTGTAGATAGCGTGGACGGCCTCTCCGCCGGCCATTGCCGCAGCCAGGTGCCGGGCCTGAGCCTGCCCCCGAGCATTGAGTGGAATCGGAGCCAACCCCTGGGCGCGTCTGGCCTGGTTCCAGTCGGTGACACCATGCCGGACCAACGTCAACAGAGTGGACATCTGACCTCCAGACCGCCAGCTAGTGGCTGATCAACTCAGGCGGCAGGTGACTGACGTCTGGCGGCAAAAGCAGTTCCGCCGACTCGCCTCCATCCGCCAGCCGCAGCACCGTCCGGAACGTATTGCCGAGGGGCGGCGCATCGGCAGCCCACGGCGAGTACGGCCACAGTCCAAAGTGACGCAGCACCTCGCTGATCGATCCCCCGTGGGTCACGACCAGCACGTGTTGTCCCAGGTGCGCCGCGCCGATCTGGACGATGGCTTCGACCGACCGCGCGCGAAGCTCGGCGCGAGTCTCGCCGCCGGGCAGCGGCACGCCCATCGGATCGCTGCGGTGCGCGGCCAGCGCGTCACCCACATATGCCTGCGCCTCTTCGGATGATAATCCCTGAAGGATACCCACGTCGATCTCCCGCAAGCGGGAGTCGTAGTGAACAGGCAGTGCCAGAGCCGCCGCGATGGGCGCCATGGTCTGCCGGCAGCGCAGCAGATCGCTGCAATACAGGGCCTCGACCGCCGGCTGCAAGCCCGCCGCCAGCGGGCCCAGATAGGCAGCTTGCCGGTGGCCTAATTCTGACAACGGAATAGGCGCTTGCCCCTGGGTGCGGCCGATGGCATTCCAGATGCTCTGGCCATGCCGGAACAGAGTCAGCAGCGTGGTCATGGGCTTCACCAACCTCCCGCCAGAGTCGCCCGCCTGATACGGCCTACCAGCCTAACGGTGGATGGGCCGGCTGTCAACCCGCCAATCGGCATGATTTCCAGGGCGATTCCGCGCACCAGTCCGGGCAGCGCGCATCCGGAGGAATCGCGTCAAAACCGGCCGGATGTGCTATGCTCTGTGCTGGAGGAGCCGTCGTGTTCCAGAGGAACGCATCCCTGAACGGCGCTTCGACTGAGATCGACCCATGCCAGCAATTCCGGAACCCCAACTGATCGGCGACGAAATCTGCGGCGCCCTGCTCCACGCGGACGGCGGTCTGGTGCTGGCGATCGGCGGTCTGCCGGTCGCCTACCCGACTGAGCACATCGCCCGCCCCAGGGGCCAACTCGTCATCCGCTACGCCCTGGCGTACCTTCAGCGCGAGGCCTGGATCGTGCCGGGTTTGTTCGCGTCCGAATACGGGGCGATCCTGCTCGGCCGCGAGGCCTGGAATTTTGCCCTGGAGCATACCAACCTCCACCCGCGCGCCGATATCGTGGGCCTGCGCAGCGATGGGCGCGCCGACCAGGTCATGCTCCGCCAGCTCGATTTTGGGCGGCCGGTGGCCGTCATCGCTTATGAGACTCCCTCAGCACGCCTGCCGCTGGGCAACCTGGTCGCCTTCTGGGCGGATCCGGACGCGCCGGAACTGCCCGACCTGCTCGTCGAGCATCTGCCTCGCCTGGAGCGGCTGCCCTGACTGGCCCTGGCATCCGCCCCGGCCGTGCGCTACAATGGCCCTTCACACCGGCAGTCATTCCGGCCGCCGGACGCACTGGCCGCTTCCATGATCGAGTCCGCTGCCCCGACCGCCACGCTGATCTATCGCCGTCAGAGGTATGAAGTCCCATCCGGCCTCACGGCCCGCGAGGCCATGCGGCGCTGCCACCTGGAGCCAGAGCTGATGCTTGTGGTCTATCACGGGGAAGTCGTTCAGGATGATCTCGTGCTCCAGCCCGGCGATCAGATCAGGCTGGTGCCGGCCATTCTGGGCGGCTGATCCCGCCATAGTCTCTGGTTGGGCGCCCCAACGAGCAGCCAATTAACCTGCATAAGGAATCAAGTGTTGATGAACGACGAGCCTCAAGCGACGGATACCCCCCTGGAAGAACTGCCTGCCGATCACCGCTCCGGTTTTGTGGCCGTCATTGGACGGCCCAACGTCGGCAAGTCGACTCTGATCAACCGGCTCCTGGGCCAGAAGATCGCGATTGTCTCCCCCCGCCCGCAGACAACCCGCGTCCGCCAGCTTGGGATTCTGACCGAAGAACACGCCCAGGTGGTGTTCGTCGACACGCCGGGCCTGCATAAGCCGCGCCACTCGCTGGGTGAGTTCATGGTCCAGGTGGCGCAGCAGGCATTGCAGGACGCCGATCTGATCCTGTACGTGGTCGAGGCGACAACCCCGCCCGGCGCGGGCGATCAACTGATCGCGTCCCAGATCGCCGAGGCCGCGCCCGACGTGCCCGTCCTACTCGCCATCAACAAGATCGACGTTACCTCCCCGGACGAACTGGTGAAGAACTCCGACGCCTATGTCGCCCTGGTCAAACCGGCCGACTGGATCGCCGTCAGCGCCATGCGCGGACTGGGAATCGACGACCTGCACCGCCGGCTGATCGAGCGCCTGCCCCTCGGCCCGCGCTACTACCCCGCTGATCAGGTCACGGAATCCTACGTGCGCAATATCGCGGGCGAGATGATCCGGGAGAAAGTCCTGCTCAACACGCGGGACGAGATTCCGCACGCCGTCGCCGTCGAAATCCACGAGTTCAAGGAACGCAACGAGGGCCTGACCTACGTCCACGCTTCGATCTACGTGGAGCGCGATTCCCAGAAGTCGATCATCATCGGCAAGAAGGGCCAGATGCTCAAGAAGATCGGAGCCGCCGCCCGCTACGAAATCGAGCAGATGCTGGACACCAAGGTTTATCTCGATCTCCAGGTCAAGGTCCTGCCCAACTGGCGCGAAGATCAGGCGATCCTGGAACGGCTGGGCTACCGGATCAGCCGCTAGATAAGCTGCGTCCGGGCCACTCGAATGAACTACTCTGGTCATTTGCAGTGACTACGCGAATTCACGCAACCCACAGAACAGGTTTTCGTATAACACAATGATTCAACAAACCTGCCCGCGCCAGATCGTGCTATGATCAAACTGGAGGAATACGAGCTTACAGGTCATGACGATGGACAACCATTCCACAGACGCCCGGTCGCAGCGAGCCGCCCTGCTCGATCGAGTCTACCGGCGCATCAGCCTGCTGGACGACGAAGCGCTGGCTCAGCTCGACCGCCTGATCACAACCGCTGATCGCGTCGAGTTCTATGAGGAGGCAGGGCCCTCCCGCCGCCTGACCCGCCGGGGCTTTCTGGTCGGGCTGCTGGTCGGTGGAGCCAGCGTTGGCGCGCTGGGTGGCGGCGCCTGGCTGCTCCAGCAGCAGGAGGCACAGGCCAGCCTCGCGGCTGCGCCCACCCCACCCCAGGCTGTCCAACCGACCCTGCATGGCGAGCCGCTCAGCGCCACCGCAGCGCCTGCGACCGCCAGCCCGGATACGACCCTCCACACTGAAATCGATGACCTGCGCCGGCAGCTTGCCGATTCCCAGGGGGAGCGCCTGGCGATGCGCACCGAATTGGATTCGGCCCGCGCTGAAGCATCTCAGTTGGCGACGGAGTTGCAGACCAGCCGGAACGACGTCGCTTACCTCCAGCAAGTGGTCGCGCTCTATCGCCAGATGGAGGCCGCCGGGCTGGACAACCTGCTGCTGGCCGGGCTGGGTCCGCTGGGCGTGGCCCTGCTTGCCATTCAGACCGGCCGCGACGCGCTCTCGGCGGGCATCGAGGAAGCCGCAGCCAGACTGGCAACCGTCGAAGTCCAGTCCCCGGTCATTGCCAACGGCCTGCTGTGGCTGGAGGAACAAATCAATCTGCTCGCCCAAACTCTGCAGAGTTTGGAAGATACTCTGAGCGGCGTGGTCGAGCCGGTCGCGCCAGTCGCCCAACAGATCGGCGATTTCATCGGCGAAGTCCTGCGCCTGCTGCCCTTCGGGGTAGGCGATCAGATTCGGCGCGGTCTGGAGGCTATCGCCCTGATCCTGACCCACATCCCGGAGCTGATTGCCAGCATCAACCCGCTGCTGATCACCCCGCTGCGCCAGTGGGTCAGCCCGGATGAGACCAAAGGTCTGGTCGCCGAAGTCGTCCAGCCAATCAGCGAGCACCTGATCAGTCCGGCCCAGGGCATGGTCGACAGCACAACCGCGCTGGAAACCACCTACAACGAACAACTCGCCACGCCGGTTGGGACTGCCCTCGACATGCGGGCGGAAATCCGCCGCCAGATCATCGCGTTGGCCGGCGTCGCCTGACAAAAGCGCCCGTCATGTCAGACGGGCGCCGGCAATCCATCATTTCTACAAGATACACGATCGGCTAGCCTTGCCGGATCAACTCCCCCAGCAGTTGGCGACCGCGGGCCACATCCGCATCGATCTGGGCAACCAGATCGTCAATGCCACTGAAGCGTTTCTCCGGGCGCAGCCGTTCGACAAACGCCAGCCGCACGCGCCGGCCGTAAATATCCCCTTCGAAGTCGAGCAGATGCGCTTCCAGCTTCAGTTGCCCGCCATCAAAGGTCGGCTGAATCCCGACGTTGGTCAGCGCCATATAGCGCCGGTCATCCAGGTAGGCCCAGCCGGCGTACACCCCATTGGCCGGCAGAAGCTGCTGATCCCAGGTCTTGAGGTTGGCCGTCGGGAAGCCGATCGTGCGGCCCCGGTGATCGCCGTGAACCACCTCCCCGGCTACGCTGTAGGGCCGTCCGAGCAGCGTGGCGGCCAGGGCAACATCGCCGGTGGCCAGGATTTCGCGCAGCCGGGTACTGGAGATGACCCTGCCCTGGGCACTGCTTTCGAGGCCGACTGCCTCCACCGTGAATCCCCGGTTTTGACCGAGCGCGGTGAGGTAGGCCACATCGCCTTCGCGCTTGTAGCCAAGGGCGAAATCCACGCCGACCCATAACGCAGTCATCCGCAGGTGTGCAATCAGGTTGTCCACGAACGAGGCCGCACGAATGTGCCGGACTTCCTCGGTGAACGGCTGGCTGACCACCAGGTCGATCCCGCGGGCCAGAAGCAACTCGGCGCGTTCCTCCGGCGTCGTGAGGTAGTAGCGGCCGGTCACGCCTTTGATCAGGATGTCCGGATGAGGAAAAAACGCGACGGCGACCGCCATCCGGTTGGTCGCCCGTGCCTCACGGACCAGCCGGTCGACGAGATACTGGTGACCGACATGAACCCCATCATAGACGCCAATCGTCACGATGGAGGGCATCGTCAGGTGAACCTCAGTCAGAGTGTTGATATGGCCGAGCAAACAGGTCCTCCACATCAGAAGCACGAGACGCCCGCGCGGGCGCGCCCCGTCCGGTCCACAATTCGCCACGACAGTCCGGCCTGTTAGAAATCCGCCTGACCATACCCTACTTCACAAAAGGATACAACGGATCAGCGGCAGCTCTCGCCTAGCCTTCCGGCGAGAAGACTTTCAGCGGCCACCATGCGCCGTCCTTGAAGCGCACCAGGGCCGCCAGACCACCATCCGGTCCATGCGCACGGGCCGTTGTCCCCTCGCCGCCGGCCTCCGCGGCGACCGGATTGCCGCTCCGCACGCGCCGGACATCTTCGGCCTGGAAGGTCACCACTGGCCAGTCCGCGACTGCCAGTTCGGGCGGGAGCAGGAACGCGCGCCAATCCCCGGCGACGAATGCGTCGCGTAGGGAATCCAGAGGCACGGCCGCTTCACGCCGGAAAGCACCGCTGGCTTCGCGGACGAGGCTGCTCAGATAACCGCCAACGCCCAGCGCTACGCCCAGATCGTGGGCCAGGCTGCGAATGTAGGTTCCGGGAGAACACACCACATCGAGCGTGATCCGGGGCAAATTGACTTCGGCCAGGCGCAGGTCGTGGATCGTCACCGCGCGAGCTTCGCGCTCGACTTCCTGACCGGCGCGCGCCATCTTGTACAGAGGCCGGCCGCCCTGTTTGATGGCGCTGTACATCGGAGGAATCTGCTGAATCTCACCCCGAAAGGCGGCGAGGGCGGCTTCGATCTGGGGCGCATCCAGAGTCCCCAGATCATACCGCGCGGTGATCTCGCCCTCGGTATCATAGGTGCTGGTGGTCGCGCCCAGACAAACCTCCGCCCGGTAGCGCTTCGGCGAGAGCATGACATACTCGCTCAGGCGGGTGGCCGGTCCCAGGCACAGCACAAGTACGCCGCTGGCCATGGGGTCGAGCGTGCCGGCGTGCCCGACCTTGCGGACGCGGCTGCCTCGCCGGACAATCTCGACGACATCGTGGCTGGTCAGACCGGCAGGCTTGTCCACGTTGAGTAAGCCGAATGCCTGCTCCTCAGCCAACCGACCGCCCTTCCTGGACCGCCTTCTTTAGCAGCGGCAAGGCTCGCCCGATCGCAACCTCCAGCGGTCCATCGACCGTCGCGCCAGAGGCCAGCACATGCCCACCGCCGCCCAGCGCCACCGCCACGCGCCCGACATCGAAGCCAGGCCTGGCCCGAAAACCCATCTCGACCC
>CAZHMJ010000096.1:0-15528 GCA_964533805.1 uncultured Anaerolineae bacterium
GAGTGACGGCCCGGCCAGCATCAGGACGATCACCAGGATGATGGTCCCCAGGCCGATCAGCGCGCCCAGCAGAGCCGAACGGCGGCCGATCAGCAGGTCGAGGCCGATCGCGATCAGGAACAGCGGCCACAGGCGCACCAGCACGCTGAGGTTGGCGCCGGAGAGCACGCCCAGGTTGCCCAACAGCCAGACCACACCGATACCGATCAGCAGCAGCGGCCAGAATAACGAACGATACCCACGCGAGCCTTCCATATGAGATTTCCTTTTGTGAAAACAGTTTTCAGTCGACCGTCGTCAGTTCACAGAAAGGCACAGGCCAGATTTGTCCATGAGGACACCAGAGTGATCAGCCTTACCACCATGCTATACGCCTGAGGCGGGGGTTGGGTTGCGGGCTAGGGGGTGCGCAGCGCGTCGAAGGCCGGGAAGCCGCCTTCCGCCGCGCCGCCGACGGCCGCGATCATGGCCGGGATCGGGTTGTCCAGGTCGAACAGGCGCAGTTCATAGGGCGTGGTGGCGGCGGAGGCATACACGGCGGCGGTGGCGTCGGCCCAGCGCAGGGCGAAGGCCGGATCGCCTCCGGCGAAGGGAACCGGCGGCCGGCCGGGCTGGACGCGCCAGACCTGGCCCGGCGCGCCGAAGGTGTAGGTGAAGCCGTCGCCGTCCCAAAGGGGCGGCTCCAGCGCGCCGACCGCGCCGGATACGATCGGGGTGGGCTGTGTGCCGTCGCCCTGGGCCAGCACCAGCGTGAGCCGGTTCTCGGCCGGGTCGCCTTCCTGCTGGAGGTAGGTCAGCCAGGCTCCGTCCGGCGACCAGCGCGGCAGGCCGAAAAAGGTCGCCGGGACGCCGCCGATCTGCGTGGCGGGACCGTCCGGTTCCAGCCGCCACAGGGCGGCCAGCCGGGGCGTCTCGCCCGCGCCGGGCGGGTAGATCAGGTCGCGGTCGGGGATGGCGACCAGCAGCGCGCTCGAATCGGGCAGCCAGTGAGGGTTGGGATAGAAGGCGTATTCGCTGGCCGTGCTGACGGCTTCGAACGACAGCAGTTCGGCCAGGGGCTGGCCCTGGGGATCGACCAACCGGATCAGGCCCTGGGCCGCGCCGTAGAATCCCGGCGTGACCAGCGCCAGCGCCGCGCCGTCGGGGCTGATCGCGAAGTCGCCGCCCTGGCCGTCGGCCAGCAGGCGGGTGACCGCCCCGGTCTGGGCATCGGCCCGCCACAGGTCATCGGCTTTGCCGCCGCCCGGCCCGGCCGTCGTGGGGACGATCAGCGTGTTGAAGAACAGCGTGTGCGGATCGAGCCAGGCCACCTGGCCGATCTGGCGGCTGGACTGGCTGGTGTCCAGGTCGACTGCCAGCCGGTCAGGGCCGGCCAGCTCGCGCTCGGCCACGCCGTCCAGGTCCGCGACCCACAGCGAGAGCGCGCTGCCACGCGGGCCGCGCGTGAAGGCGACGCGGCTTCCATCCGGGTTGAGGCGGGGTTGGATCACCGCCCCGGACGCGATCCGGCGCGGGAAGTCCTCGCCCGTGCGCCAGACGAGCAGGTTGCCGCCGTCCACCCAGACCGCGCTCAGGCGTCCGGCGGAGGGCGTGGGGGCGTGGGTGGGCGAAGGGGTGGGTGTGGGGGCAGGCGCGCAGGCCGCGAGAATCAAAAGGAGACCCAGCGCCAGGGACGCGGCGAGAAGGCGTGAGCAGGAGTGGGCGCTCATGAGCCGGACGGAGACGGGAACAGGCAGCCCTGCGGCGCGGCGGTGTAGGCCCGGAAGAGGACGTTGGTCAGGCTGACGACCGGCGTGCTTTCCCCGGTCAGTGGATCGAGCAGGCGGAACCACTCGCTGCTGGTCTGGTTGATCAGGCCCTCGGCGCGGTTGTTGGTGGCAGCCAGCAGGGTGGTGCCTTCCACCCATTCGTACTCCACCCGGTTGGCCGGGTCCGGAGCCAGGGCGGCCGTCGCGCCGGTCTGGATGTCGAGCGCCACCAGCGGCTGGTCGGGCAGGGCGGGGTTGTCGTACAGCAATACCTGGCCTGCCGGGGCCCAGCGGAAGCGGAAGGTGCTCACTTCCTCGGCGCTCAGGGGCAGGATCAGGCTGCCCAGGGCGTCCGGCCGGTTGGCCAGCCACAGGCTGCCGCTGCTCAACGTGTAGGCGAACCAGACCCCGTCCGGTGACCAGGCCGCGCTGACGACCGGCCGGCTCATGGGGGTGATCTCGAAGGTGGATTGGGCGGCATCCAGCAGGGCGACGTGGGCGATCAGGTCCGACTGGCTGAAATAGGCGGCCAGCCGTCCCCCGGAAAGCCACCCGGCGCGGGTGCTGAGGTTGGCGGGCACTTCGGTGACGGGCGCGGTCTCCAGCAGGAGCCGTCTGGCTGCCCAGTCGTAGAGCGCCACCCCCCAGGCGTTGGGCCGGATCAGGGCCAGGACATTGCCGGCGGGCGCCGGCCCGGCGACCTGCCAGCCATCCATCGGCAGGCGTTCGAGCGTGCCATCCAGTGTGAAGGCCCACACCGCCGGTTGACTCGGCCGGTCCGGGGCTTGGCCGTTGACCAGCACCGCGCTGCCGTCCGGCGTCCAGACCAGGCGCGGGACCGCGCCGCCGGCACTGTTCAGGCCGGTCTCGGCGGCTTCAGCCACCTGGCTGCCATCCGCCAGGTTGTACAGCCGCACGGCCGGGGTGCGCTGCGGGGTGTCATCCGCCAGGACCGCCAGCCAGCGTCCGTCCGGCGCGACCGCCAGGGCACTGACCCCGACTGCGTCTGGCAGGCCCAGGCTATCCCGCCGGCCCAGGGTTGCCGTCTGGCCGTTGGCGGCCAGGTGCAGGCCGTCGCCGTCCGCCCAGGCCAGGCAGAAGCGCTCGGCCAGCGGGCCGGGAAGAGGCGTCGGGCTGGGCAGCGCGACCGGCGACGGAGGCACCGGCGGAGTCGCGGTGGCGACCGTTGCGGTGGCGACCGGCGCGAGTTCGGTGGGAGTCTCGGTCGGGAGCGGGCTGGGCGTGGGTGAGGCCGTCGCGGTCTGGGTCGGCGGGACGGCCGTCGTCGCCGTCTGGGTGGGCGACGGGACCGGGCTGGGCGTCGACGTGAGCGTGGGCCGCGGGGTCGGCGTCTGGCTGGGGACGGGCGTCGCGCTGGACGTGAGCGTGGCGGAAGGCGTCTGGCTGGGGAGCGGGGTTGCGGTCGGGGGCAGGAGGGCGACGTCATACTGCGCGCTGTCGCCGATCGGAATCCAACCGGTCCGCGCGTCGGGCAGTCGCACCTGCCACCACCAGCGGCCGCTGCCGCAGACCGGCCCGTCCAGAATCGTGAACAGGTGGCCCGCCCACCAGCGGCCGAGCACCTCGGCATCCAGCGCGGGCAGGCTGCGCGCGTCGACCGGCTGCCCGGCCTGCGTGACGACCAGGCTGTCGCCCACCGCGCCGAAGGGCGGCAGGACCGCCGCGCAGGTGGTGTCGGTCGGGTTCGGGGTGGGGGCCTCGACCCGGATCGGGCTGACGAAATAGGTCGCCGCGCTGCCTTCCGCGATCCAGCCGGATGCGCCATCCGCCAGGGCGACCTGGTACCAGCGGTAGCCATCGACGCAGCGCGGGCCGTCCAGCACATCGAAAGTCTGGCCCTCGACCAGCGCGCCGATCGACGTACCATCCAGGCCCGCCCAGGCGCGCAACCGGAGCTGCTCGCCCGACTGGATCACGACCCGCCCGCGCCCGCCCACGCTCAACCGGGCCGCGGGCGCGATCCCGCAGTCGCCGCCCTGGGCCAGTACGGCGGGTTGGGTCGCGGCTAATCCGAGGGCGATGAGCAGCGCGAACAGGCTGGCGATGGCACACAGGCGAACAGATGCGCGGATGGTCATGCCGGACGGTCTCTCTTGGCGGCTGGCAGCCGGGCAGGTGGAAGCTGCCAGTGGAAATAAAGGCCGGTTCCATTATAAGGGCAAAAGCTATGCCATGCATCTTTTCTGGATGGTCTCGCAGAGGGAACGGGTGGAAGCGTCGAAGCGGCAGGCGTCTAAGGGAAAAAACGAGACCAGAGGCCGCGCGGCGTCGCCGCGCCGAGGCCGGACTGTAGGGACGGGGCATTGACCCGTCCGGTCGCGCCGAGCCGTGCTAGGCCGGGCTGGGGCTGTTCGTCCTGCCGGATTGTCTTGTGTTTTTGCTGATGGCTGACCGCTGACGACTGAAAGTTCATCGCTGTTTTTCGCCGTGCGCCCGGTAAGTTACAATACGGAGACTGTCTGGTTTGGACGCGGATTGAGGCTACTGTGTTGAAACTGCCGCAGGGATTTGACCCCGATTTCGATGACGCTGTCTGGACGCTCGACTGGCTCGATGTTCCAATCCTTCAGGTGCCGCCGGGCGAATACGATGGGGGCTACCGGGTGACGCGCGAGCGCGCTTCGGAGGCGCAGGTGTTCGGCAAGGCGTACCGGCTTGACCCGCCCCTGGACGTGCGCCTGCTCCACGACCCGGCGGGCACATTGTGGATGTCCGATACGCCCCAGGAACGGGCCATGATGGTCCGCAACGCCCAACGCAGCCGGGGGCACATCCTGGTCGGCGGGGCCGGGCTGGGTCTTTACCCGCAGTACGTGACCGGCGCGGCCTCGTTCACGATCATCGAGCGCAGCCCGATCGTGCTCAAGCTGGTGGGGCCGCTGCTCAAGCAGGTCATGGACGCGCGCGGCATCCCGCTGCGCTTCGTGATCGGCGACATCTCGGTTTACCTGGAACAGGCCGAACCGGCCGGTTACGACACGATCTTTCTGGATACCTGGCCGCGCCTGGACGCGGCCCTGCTGCCCCAGATCAACCGCCTGCGCGACGCCTCAGCGCGCCACCTGGCCCCCGGCGGGCGAATCCTGCTGTGGGGCTACCGCTGGATGGTGCGCCTGTTCGAGGAAGCCAGCGCCACGCTGCTCCTGATGAATCCCGGTGAGCGCGAGGAATGGCTGGCCGGGCACGTCAAGGAGTCGCCGCTGGCCGCGGCGATGCTGGCCCCGGTCGCCGAAGCCTTCCGCAACCAGGTCGTGCCGCGTTGGGAGATCGACGCGGCCGTGGCCGAGTGCCGGGAATGGGTGCTGGCGGCCAAGGCCTGACGGGGAGACCGATGCCCAGGCTGGCCTGGTGGCCGCGCGGAGTTGGTCCTGGCGACGGTCAACGGCATCGCAGCGGGCATGAAGACGACGGGGTAAACCTTTCACCGCAGAGGGCGCGGAGAGCGCGGAGAAAGGCGAGATGAGAAAGACTCGATAGAGTCCTGTCTTTCCTCTGCGTCTCTGCGGTGAGTTGGTCTTTATTGGCAGTACAGAGTGGCCTGGAAGAACGATGGAAAAACTCAAAGGCTCGGTCGAGCGGATCACCTTCTATAACGAGGAAAACGGCTACACCGTGCTGCGGCTGAAGCCGGAGCAGTTGCGGCTGGGAGTCTCCCGCGACGGCACGGTGACGGTCGTCGGCGCGCTGCCGGAGCTTCAACCCGGCGAGGCGGTCGAGTTCGAGGGCGAGTGGATCAACGACCCGAAGTACGGCCAGCAGTTCAAGGCCGAGGCCGTCCGGCAGAGCGTGCCCGCCACGGTGGAAGGGATGCGCCGCTACCTGGGCAGCGGGCTGATCAAGGGCATCGGCCCCAAAACCGCCGAGAAGATCGTCGATCACTTCGGACTGCACACCCTCGACGTGCTGGATCACGAGCCGGAGCGCCTGCTGGAAGTGCTCGACGTTGGGCACAAGCGGATGCAGATGATCACCCGCGCCTGGCGCGAGCAGCAGGCCGTCAAGGAGGTGATGCTCTTCCTCCAGGGCCACCAGATTTCGACCGGGCTGGCCGTCAAGATTTACAAGCAGTACGGCGACGATTCGATCGCGAAAGTGACCGAAAACCCCTATGCCCTGGCCCGCGACATCTGGGGGATCGGCTTCCTGACCGCCGACAAGATCGCGCGCGACCTGGGCCTGCCGGACGATTCGCCGCACCGCATGGCGGCGGGCGTGGTCTACGCGCTCAACGAGGCCACCAACGACGGGCACGTCTTCCTGCCGCGCCCGGTCCTGGTTGAAAAAGCCGCCGAATTGCTGCGGGTCGAGGATCGGGCCGGGATCGAAGGCGCGATCGAGCGCCTGCACGCGGCGGGCGAGGTCATGATCGAGCCGTTCCCGGCCGCCGCGCTGGACGCGGTGGCGGACGACGCGGGCGACGTCGAGGCGGTCTACCTGCCGCCGATGTATTACAGCGAGGTCGGATCGGCCCGCAAGCTGCGCCAGATGCTCGACGCGCCGGACAGCCGCCTGGCCGACCTGCGCCACGCCCACTGGGGGCCGCTGCTGGCCTCCCTGCGCGCCGAGTCGGCGGTCAGCCTGACCGATCAACAGCGGGGGGCGGTCCAACAGGCGCTCACCAACAAAGTGTGCGTGCTGACCGGCGGCCCGGGGACAGGCAAGACGACCACCCTGCGCACCGTGATCGCGGCTCTGGTTCAATCCGGCCACCGCTTCGTGCTGTGCAGTCCCACCGGCCGGGCGGCCAAGCGCCTGGCGGAAGCCACCGGCCAGCCGGCCCAGACCATCCACCGCCTGCTGGGCTTCAGCCCCGGCGAGGGGTTCACCTACAACGACGAGAACCCGCTCGACGCCGACATGGTCGTGGTCGACGAAGCCTCGATGATCGACCTGAGCCTGTTCTACAGCCTGCTCAAGGCGATCGCGCCCAGCACGCACCTGCTGCTGGTCGGTGACGTGGATCAGTTGCCGAGCGTCGGGGCGGGGGATGTCCTGCGCGACCTGATCCGGAGCGGGGTGCTGCCGGTCACGCGCCTGGAGGCCATCTTCCGCCAGGAGGGGGGCAGCCAGATCATCCGCAACGCGCACCGCATCAACCAGGGCGAGCAGCCCGATACCCGCAACGAGGGCGACGACTTCTTTTTCTTCGGGGAAGAAGACCCCGAAGCCGCCGCCGCGCTGGTGGTCGATATCGTCCAGAACCGGCTGCCGGGGCGTTTCGGGGTCGATCCGCTGGAGGATGTCCAGGTGCTGGTGCCGATGTATCGTGGCCCGGCCGGGGTGGACGGACTCAACCGCGCCCTGCAAGCCGCGCTCAACCCACCGGGCCGGCCGGCCGAGCACCGCCTGATGGGGCGCCTGTTCCGGGTGGGCGACAAGGTCATGCAGACCCGCAACAACTACGACAAAGAGGTCTACAACGGCGATATCGGGCGCATCTTCGCCTTCGACTTCGAAGAGCAGACCATGATCGTCCGGATGGAAGGCCGCCGCGTGACCTACGACTGGTCGGAGTGCGACGAGCTGGTCCACGCCTACGCGATCTCCGTCCACAAGAGCCAGGGCAGCGAGTACCCGGTGGTGGTCGTGCCGGTGCTGACCCAGCACTTCATGATGCTCCAGCGCAACCTGCTCTACACGGCCATCACCCGCGCCCGGCGGATGGTCGTGCTGGTCGGCACGCGCAAGGCGATCGCGATCGCGGTCAAGAACGACCGGGTCGCGCAGCGCTACAGTGGCCTGGCCTGGAGAGTGGAACGGCAGTAAGTGGTTGTTGGTGGATGGTTCGTGGTCAAGGCCATGTGCCGGCCGGGTGGATTGCCGGGATGATCGCCGATCACGAACCCGCACCAGTCGGCCATGCCTCTCCCATTTCTGATTCCCTCAAAAATTAACGAAAAATTCCTTGGTAATCGTTCGATTATTCCCCTATCATTTTGAATAGCTTTTATCTCCATGGATCTCGGTTTATTGGATGGATGACGAGGAACCCCAACCCGTGCAACCTGCGATCATTGAATCACTTGAGGACTACCGGGCGCTCCGGGTGAGCTGGCAGCGCCACCTGGATGTAGAGGATGTGCGCCTCGCGCTGGACTCGATCGCCGCCGTGCTGGACGCGGCCAGCGAGCCGCTGAGTCTGCTGATGGACACACGCAGCTACCCGAACTTTCCCCTGATGACCATGATCCAGGGCATGTTGAACGGCCCGCTGCGCCATCCCCACCTCGATCGTTGTGTCATTGTCGGCGGCAGCACCCAGGCGCGCATCCTGGCCAAGACGCTGGGCGATATGATGCGCCGCCGGGATGTGCATTGGTTCGCCAACGATCAGCTCGCGCTGGAATACCTGGCCGGGCTGGACGGTTCCTCCGGTTCCATGTCGGGCGACCGGGCGGTCTGAGTCGGACCTTGCCCTTTCCTGGGATACAATCAGGGCGCATGCCGGCTCCGGCATGCGCCCTGACCGTTCTCTACCAGGAGCGCTCGATGGTCACTCCCCTGAGCCTGTTCGATCTCGCCGAAGCCTTCGCCAAACCCGGCTGTCCGGTCTGCCGCCTGACCAAGGATAACGTCGAGCACTACGTCTACAACCTGCTGTTCGAGGGGATCATCCACCCGGAGAACCACGAGGCGTTCCGGGCCGGGCGCGGCCTGTGCAATGCCCACGCCTGGTTGCTGACTGATTTCAAGGGCGCGCTGTTGAACACGGGCATCTACTACCGGGGCACGATCAGCGACCTGCTCAAGGCGCTGGATAGCCCGGCGGCGAGCGTGGCCCGTTCCGGGAACGCCGCCCGGCGCGGCCTGTCCCGGCTGGTGGGCGGCGGCAAGCCGTCCTCGGCCCTGGCCGACCGGCTGGAGCCGATCGGGCCGTGCGTGGCCTGCAAGGTGCGGGCGACCTCGGAGGAACTCTACACGCGTACGATCGGCGAGCAGATCAACGACCGGCGGCTGGCGGAGCCGTACCGGACCTCGGAAGGGGTGTGCCTGCCACACTTCCGGATGGCCCTGCGCCACACCCAGAACGCCGCCGACGAACGGGCCCTGGTCGAAATTCAGCGCGGAATCTGGGAGGCGCTGATCAAGGAGCTGGACGAGTTCAAGGAGATGCACGACCACCGCCACACCGGCGAATACATGGGCGAGGAGGGCGATAGCTGGCTGCGCGCCCTGCGGGCCATGGCCGGGGAGCAAGGCATGTTCGGGATGGGGGAAGCGGAGTAAACAGTTCACAGTCGACAGTTCACAGTTGACAGTCAAGACATACCCCACCCATTCCGCTGGTAAGCCGGTTGTGCGCGCCGGGTAGGTCGGGCAAAATTACGGGGCATGGGTTTCAGTCTGGCAGAGGATACTCCGGCGCATTGAACGCCGCGGGATAAAAGAGGTTGGGCATGGCGGGTTCATGGCACAGTCTGTACATTCCTTCCGGCGACGGCGTGGCGATCGAGGCGGCGCTGGAGCGGGCGCTTTTGCAGCAGGGCTACAAACGTTACGACCCGTTTCCGGGCGGCTCCGGGCTGACCGCCCACATCTGGCAGCGGCGCGTGCGCCAGTTCGTCGCGCCGCCGGTCGACGGCTGGACGCGCGTGATCGGGGAGCCGGATCGGGCCGCGCTGCCCGACCTGGCGGCGATGCTGGGGGCTTCGCTGCTGGAAGCCTGGCTGAGCGAGGCCGAATCCGGGCTGGCGGTCTGGGGTCCGGAGGGACCTGCGGTGGATGTCCGGGCGGCGCTGGCCGGCTGGCTGCGCCCGGACCGGACCCCGGACGACCTTGCTCGCGCCCTGGCGGGGCAGGCTCCGGTAACCACTCTCGCGGCCGAGGGGCCGCAGGTGCTGGCCGTCCCGCTGCCGCCAGACGTGGCCCGCATGGCCGAGGAGGTCGACCCCGCCCAGGCCGGGAAGATGATGGATCGCCTGACGCGCCAGGTCTTTGGCAAGCTGGGCGGTGGGGCTGGCAAACAGGCCGAAGCCCAGGCGATGCTGGGCGGCGCTGACTTGTGGAACGGCGAGGGCGGGCGGCGGCTGCGGGCGGCGATGGCCTGCCTGGACCTCCCCGCGACCTGGCGCGAGCCGGATTTCGCCGGATTGCAGGGGGCCTACCAGGTGGCGCGCTCGCGCCGCCACAACCCGGACGGGCTGCGCCTGCCGGGGGATGACGAGACCCTGGCCCGCGTGCCAGACGCGCTCGAGTACCGGCCGGTGTATGCCGGGGCGCGCTGAGGAGGATCGATGAGCGCCGACGATCGTGAGCGGTGGGATGCCCGTTACCGGGAGCGGGTCTTTGGACCGTATCCGGCTCCTGACGCGCTGTTGGTAGCCTACGCGCCGCACCCGGTGGGCAAGACCGCCGGCAAGCCGTACCGGGTCGCGCTGGACCTGGCGGCAGGACAGTGCCAGAACGCGCTGTGGCTGGCCGAGCAGGGCTACCTGGTCAACGCGATGGACATCAGCCGGGTGGCGCTGGAGCGCGGCCGGGCCGAGATGGCGATGCGCAACCTGCGCGATATCAACTTCATCCCGGTCGACCTGGAGACGGTCGAATTGCCGGAAGAAGCCTACGACCTGATCGCCTGTTTCCGCTACCTGGATCGCCGCCTTGTTCCAGCGATCCGCGCCGCGATGAAACCCGGCGGGCTGGTCATCTACCAGACGGCCAACGTTCGCCGGTTGGAGCGCGATCCGGAGGCCACCCGGACCTACCTGCTGGAACTGCGCGAGCTGCCCACGTTCTTTGAAGGCTGGCAAATCCTGCACGACGAGGAGCGCGGTGAGCAGTCGCTTCTCGTGGCGCGCAAGCTGCAGCCGGTGGGAGGCATGCCATGAGCCAGACCCCCAGGTCCGGCGGGTGGGCGGCGATCTGGCTGCTGCGCCTGAGCCTGGCCGCGATCCTGCTCGTGTGCTCCGAGGTATTGTGGTGGAGCAATGACCCGCTGCATTACACGGCGCTGGAATGGGCCGGGCTGGCCGGGATTTACCTGGCCCTGGCCGCCCTGATGCTCGACCTGCTGGCTCGCTTCCGCGTTACGGACGTGCTGGGCCTGCTGGTGGTGGCGGGCCTGTACGGCCTGTTGAATGGCGCGCTGATCGCCCACAGCGCCTTCTCGAATCTCCCGATCAGTCTGGTGGCCCGTCCGCTGGGCCTGCACACCCTGGGCGGCGGGCTGCTGGGGTTGGTGCTCTGGCTGGGACTGCTGGACGGGCGCGGGTTGCGCCCCGGCCGGGCCATTCTGCTGGCGGGAGTGGGCGTGCTGTGGGGCGTGTGGGTGCGCTGGTTCCCGCTGCTGGAGAGCAATGCCTTTCCCCTGCCGGACCTGCCCACCGCGCTGATCCTGGCCGCGCTCGGCGGACTGGTCGCGGGCGGGCTGACCTGGACCGCGAGCCGCCGGGCGGCGGGAATCGGGATCGACGAGCGCGTCTTCCGCTTGCTGCCGTGGGAATGGCTGCCGGTCGGGGGCGGGCTGCTGGCCGCGTTCCTGATCGGAGCGCGCCAGGGCGCGATCACGACCTTCGACGGCGTGGTGCTCGGATTGCTGGTGGGCTACATGGTCGCCGTCCTGTTCTTCCTGCGGGGCCGGCGCGGCCGCCCGCTGCTGGGCCGGGTTACACCGCCCCAGCCGGTCGCGTGGCGGGTTGTACTGATCGGCGGCGCGCTGTTGATCCTGCCCGCCGTGGTGGGGTATTCCCTGCCGGGCCAGTCGCCGGACGGCCCGCCGCTTCAGCTCCTCACCGCCGCCCTGACCGGATTTGGGGTGGCGTGGCTGCCGGGCGTCTCGCTGGCGGCCGGGCTGCGCGCCTACGTGCGCCTGTTCCGGCAGGGGGGGTGAGGCAGCGCCAAAGCGTCGAAGCGGCAAGCGAAAGACGAGACCGGGAGTCCAGAGACCAGGAGGCCACAGAAAGCAAAGCGAAGCCCCCCTGGTGCTGGGTGTGTTTCGAGTTCCTTCAAACCTGACTTACCATAATGCTGTTCAGATGATCTCTTTGACGCTTAGGCGCTTGCTGCTTGGACGCTGTTTGATCACCGCTCCCCGACCACGGCCTGGATGTCGAGCTGCTGATCGTCGCGCTGGATGGTCAGTGTCACCCTGTCGCCGGGCAGGGTGTGAGCTTCCAGGTAGAGCGTCAGGTCGTCGCGCGTGGCCAGCGTTTCCCCGTTGATGGCCAGAATCGTGTCGCCGCCCTGGTAGTACAGGTTATAGCCGCGCCGGATGACCTGAGCCGCCTGCAATCCGGCCTGCTGGGCGCTGCCGCCCGACTCCAGTTCGACCACCAGCAAGCCGCGCTGCGGCCCGTTTTGCGAGGGGCGCAATTCGTAACCCAGCTCGGCGACCGTCACACCCAGCGAGGGGTGGGGGAAGCGCCCGTTGCTCACCAGGGCGGGGACGACCTGCTCGATGATGTCGATTGGCACCGCGAAACCGATCCCGACCGAGCCGCCCGACGGGGAGCTGATCGAGGTGTTGATCCCGATCACCTCGCCGCGCATGTTGAGCAGCGGTCCACCGGAGTTGCCGGGGTTGATCGCCGCGTCGGTCTGGATCACATTGCCGATCTGGAGGCCACTGGCCGATTCGATCGTGCGGCCCAGGGCGCTGATCACGCCGGTGGTCAGGGTGCGGTCCAACCCGAAGGGGTTGCCGATGGCCAGCACCTTCTGGCCGACGCGCAGGCTGGGATCGGTCGCCAGCGGCAGCGGCGTGAAGCTGATCTTGGCCGCGTCGACCTGGATCACGGCCAGGTCGTAGTACTCGTCGTAGCCGACCAGTTGGGCGGGGAGCGAGGTGCCATCGGCCAGCACGACTTCGACTTCGTTGGCCCCCTCGACCACGTGCCAGTTGGTCACGATCCGCCCGTCGCGATCATAGAAGAAGCCCGATCCCGTGCCTTCTTGCGGCACCATCCCCCGGAAGAAGTCGGCCACCTGGGTCAGGGTCGTAATGTGGACAACCGAGGCGCTGGCCTGTTCGTAAATCTGGGTCGTGATCTGCTCCTCCGCGTCGAGGATCGCCAGCAGGTTCGGGTCGAGGGTCGCCGTCGGCGCGGCGGGTTGGCTCAGCGGGGCCGCCGATGCATAAGGCGGCTGGTTCCCGCCGATCCCGACCAGATAGCTCACGCCCAGCGTCCCGGCCCACAGCAGGCCGGCCAGCGCGAGAAGCAGCATCCAACGATTGCGGTTCATCCATCCACCCTCCAACACAGTCGCATGCTCTATCTCAATCATAACGCCACCTGGGCGGGCAGGAGCGTCGCGCAGCTAAGAATTGCATGAATCCCAGCCTTGTGTTTGGTGAGAAGTGGATAGGGCACGGATTCACACAGGTTTCCATCCAGGTTTTTGATCCGTGAAAATCCGTGCTTGATCCGTCTTATCCGTGTCCTATTGTTTTTGCACACCCAGGCGGTCAGGGCAATCGCATCAAACTGAAAAAGACATCTCACCACAGAGGACGCGGAGGACACAGAGGGAAAACGGTTCTACAAGCGTTTGATTCATTGTCTCGACAGTACGGTTTTTTCTGTTTTCGCTTTTCTCTGCGTTTTTCCTTGGCGTTCTTGGCGTCTTTGCGGTTCTAAATGCTTTTTGATGCGATTGCCCTGCCCAGGCGGTTGTGATCTGGATCGAAATGCTCTACAATAGAGCTGATTCGAACAAATGTTCCTGCGAGGTGGTTATGTGCGGGCGTTTTACCCTGATCGCCGATCCCGATGTCATCCAGATGACCTTCGCCCTGGAAGCCCTGCCGGCCGGACTGGCCCCGCGTTACAACATCGCGCCGACCCAGCCGGTGCTGGCCCTGACCAATGAAGACGCGCGTCGCGCGTCGCTGCTGCACTGGGGCCTGATCCCCTCCTGGGCCAAAGACCCTGGCATCGGCAGCCGCATGATCAACGCCCGCTCGGAGACTCTGACCGAGAAGCCCTCCTTCCGCAACGCATTCCGGCGGCGGCGCTGCCTGATTTTCGCCGATGGGTTCTACGAGTGGCAGGCCAGTGGCAAAACCAAACGGCCGATGTACATCCGCCTGGATGATGGTAAGCCATTCGCTTTCGCCGGGCTGTGGGAGGCCTGGCAGGTCCCCGAGTCGGGCGACTGGCTGCGTTCCTGCACGATCGTCACGACCGAGGCCAACCTATTCATGGCGGCGCTGCATACCCGGATGCCGGTCATCCTCGACCGGGAGGCGCAGGACCTGTGGCTGACGCCGGGCGAGGTGCCGCCGGAGGCGCTCCTGCCGCTGCTGCGGCCCTACGAGCGGAGCGAGGCGATGTCCGCCTACGAGGTCTCGCGGCTGGTCAACAGCCCGCACAACGATCTGGCGGCCTGCATTGCCCCGGTCGAAACGCCGGGCCTGCTGATGTAAAGCAGAGGCCAGGAGGCCAGAGACCGAGAGGCCAGAAAAAACACAGCTTTTGGCTGTGTCGAGGCCGCTGGCCGGAAAAAGCGACTGTGTGACAGCTCTGCTTTCTCTGGTCTCTGGCCCCCTGGCCTCGCAACCCCGCGATTTGCCAGATGTGCCGGGCGTGGGGTATACCGAGGGATGCTTGTGTGCCAGGCAGACTCCTTGAGGAACCCGTATGCTCGATCATCTGATGCGGACTCTGATCGGCTCCCCCATGCCGACCCAGCAGATGGGCGAGGAGCGCCTGAGCAAGGTGCGGGCGCTGGCGGCGCTTTCGCCGGACGCGCTGTCGTCAATCGCCTATGCCAACCAGGAGATTTTCCTGGGGCTGGCAGCGGCGGGCGCGGCCGGACTGGTCTATGCCTGGCCGATTGCCCTGGCGATCGTGGCGCTGTTGGGAATCGTGGCGCTGTCCTATACCCAGATCATCCGGACTTATCCTTCCGGCGGCGGGGCGTACACCGTGGCCCGCGCGAATCTGGGAACCAATCTCGGTTTGATGGCGGCCGCGGCGCTGTTCATCGACTATTTGCTGGCGGCGGCGGTCAGTCTGACCGCGGGCGTGGCCGCCATCGCGTCCGCGTTCCCCGCGCTGTGGCCCCATCGCACCCTGGTGGCGCTGCTGCTGCTGGCGGTGATCACGATCGTGAACCTGCGCGGGGTGCGCGAGTCAGGGCTGGTGATCGCTTTCCCGGTCTACTTCTTCCTGGGCGCATACCTGCTGATGCTGGCGATCGGGCTGGTGCGGGCCTTGATCGAAGGGCCGGGTGATCTGGCGGCGGTCGCTCCTCCGGCGGCGGAGAGCGTGACTCTGTTCCTGCTGCTGCACACCTTCTCCTCCGGCTGCACGGCGCTGACCGGGATCGAGGCGATCAGCAACGGCGTCCGGGTTTTCCGGCCGCCTGAGGCGCGCCATGCCAACCAGACGATGGCGATTATCACGCTGCTGATGGCCGTGCTGTTTCTGGGCAGCACCGGGTTGGTGCAGTTTTTCGGGATCGTCGCCGGACCGGAGGAGACCATTCTTTCCGCCCTGGCCCGGCATGTGCTGGGCGGCGGCCCGTTGTATGTGATCGTCCAGGTGGCTGTGCTGCTGGTGCTGGTCGTGGCGGCCAATACCAGTTTCGTAGGCTTCCCCCAACTGGCCTCGCTGTTGGCGCGGGATGGCTATGTGCCTCGCCAGTTGACCCTGCTTGGCGACCGGCTGGTGTTCTCCAACGGGATTCTGGCGCTGGCCGGGCTGGCCGGGCTATTGATCGTGCTCTTCGAAGGCGATTCGCATGCCCTGGTGCCGCTGTTCGCGGTGGGGGCGTTCCTGGCTTTTACCCTGTCCCAAGCCGGGATGGTGGCTTACTG
>CAZHMJ010000097.1:0-15519 GCA_964533805.1 uncultured Anaerolineae bacterium
CCTGGGCGTAGGTCTGATCGGGCTGGGGGCAGTCCATCGACGCATCCGCGAAGATTTTTTCCTGCCACGTCCAGCCGGTGAGATTGCTGCGGGTCAGGCTGAGGCCGAGTTGTTCGCCCAGGCGGGTCACCGCGGTATCCGCCAGCGCCTCGATTCGATCGCCGCCCTGGGCCAGGCCGATCGCGCCCGGAACGAGCAGGATGAGAGTCAGAAGTAGAATGGGTAATCGCCGTTTCATCGTATATCCTCCAAACAACCTGATATTCAGGCCGCATTATAACCCGTCGAGGGGGGGCCTGTTGGACGTTTGGCCTATGCAGGCCCTACGCTCCGGGGGCGGCGCGGCGTTCCGCGACGCGGGCGCGCACCCAATCCAGCCAGGCGGGCAGGCCTTCGCCGGTGCGGGCCGACAGTGGAAAGAAGGTCAGGCCGGGGTTGAGCACCTCCACCCCATGCCGGAAGTAGTCGAGATCGAACTCCTGGTACTGGAGCATGTCGATCTTGTTCAGGATCAGGACGTCCGCGCCGCGGTACATGGCCGGGTACTTGTAGGGTTTGTCGTCGCCCTCGGCCACGCTGGCGATCACGATGTTGAAGTGCGTCCCCAGGGCGAAAGCCGCCGGGCAGATCAGATTGCCAACGTTCTCGACCAGGAGTAGATCGACCTGGCTGAGATCGAGCGTGGGCAGGGCGTGGATCATCTTGTTGGCGTCCAGGTGACAATCGCCCCCGGTGTTGATCAGTTCGACCGGGATGCCGGTCCTGGCAATCTTCTCCACGTCGACCGGGTGAACGTCGCCATCCAGGGCCGCCAGGCGCAGATCGCCCTTGAGGGCGTTGACGGTCGCGGTCAGGACGCTGGTCTTGCCCGCGCCCGGCGAGGCCATCAGATTCAGGGCCAGCACGCCGGCGGCGTCGAGCTGCTGGCGCACGCGGGCGGCGATCTGATCGTTGGCGTCCATGATGTTTTCTACGATGTCGATTTGCGGCATGGGGCTTACTCCTCCACCTCGATGCTTTTCAGGAAGAATTCCTCGCCCGCGCTGATGGCGACGTGACCGCTGCCGCAGGCCGGGCACTGGTAACGGTCGTTGCGCCCGAATTCCGTGGCGCAGTCCAGGCAGCGAAAGGCCGCCGGGATGCGCTCGAAGTGCAGGCGAGCGGCCTCCGCGATGGTGCCTTTGCTGACGAAGTCCCAGTAGAACTGGACCGAATCATCGACCACGCTGGATAGTTCCCCGATGACCAGGTGCAGGGCGGTGATTTGTTTCACGCCGGCTGGCTCGGCGTGCTGCAAGGCCAGCTTGAGCAGATTCTGTGTGATGCTCAACTCGTGCATGCGGTTGGTCCCGTTTCCGAACGACAAAGACGTGGCAATTCTAGATATAGCGGAACAGAGGTCATAGTGACACTCGGCCCCAAAATCGCCTGCACCTGTCTAGAATAGCGCTTACGCCGGCGGAGGGCGATGGTTTGGTGTTTAGCGGGGGAGCCTGTACACTTGCCGCCTGAATGAGACACGATGGATGAGGGGGAACGATGCTTTCTAACGACCAACCTGCACGAACTGTCCGGTTGAGCGGTGAATGGGATCTGGCAGCGTTGCCGCTGGACGCTGTACAGGAGCCTGTTTTCGACGGGCAGCGGATCGCTGAATGCGCGCATGTGCAACCGGCCCTGTATCCTGACCGGCCCTATTGGGGCGATCATCTGCGGGCGATCAACGACCAGGCCTGGTTCTACCGCCGGACGTTCGACCTGCCGGAGGGGACGTTCCGCCGCGCCCGGCTGCGTTTCGAAGGGGTGGATTACCACGCCCGCGTGTGGCTCAACGGGCAGCTTGTCGGCGAGCATGAAGGCGCGTTCGTGCCTTTCACCCTGGATGTCACTCCGGCGATCCGGCCGGGCGAAAACACGTTGCTGGTGCGTGTCAGCGCGCCATGGGACCGGCCCAACCCGCGCGGGAGTTACCCGATCAACCATGTCCTGCGCGGGCTGGTCAAAGGGTTGTACGAGCATGGCGAAGGGGTGATCCCGCCCAATGTCAACCCGCTGGGCATCTGGCGGCCCGTCTGGCTGCTGCTGGACGAGGGCGTGAGCCTCGATCGGGTCCAGATTCGGACGGCCCTGGACGGCACGCTGCGGCTGGTCTTCACAGCGACCAACGCGACTGGCGGGCCGTGGTCGGGGCGCCTGACAGCGGCGATCCGGGCCGAGAATCACGACGGCCCCGGCGTGACCCTGGCGGAACTGCTGAGCCTGCCGCCCGGCACGAGCGAGTTCGAGCGAGAAGTCCTGGTGCCGGAGCCGCGTCTGTGGTGGCCCTGGGATCACGGCGCGCCGAACCTGTACCGCCTGGAGGCGGCGCTGGACGCCGGACAGGGCGATCCCGTGAGCGTCCTCCGTCAGGTATTTGGCATCCGCACCGTGCGGTTGGAGCGATCTCCACAGCGCTTCACGTTCTACGTCAACGAGCGACCGGTTTTCCTGCGCGGCTCGTCCTATATGCCCGGTCTCTATCTGTCGTTGTGCGACCGGGCCTGGCTGGAGCGCGATCTAGGTTTGGCCCGCGAAGCCAACCTCAACCTGCTGCGCGTGCATGTCCACATCTCGCCGCCGGAGCTGTACGATCTGTGCGACCGGGCCGGGATGCTGATCTGGCAGGACTTCGAACTGAACTGGGTGCACGATCCGTCTCCGGAGTTCGAGGCGCGCGCCCTGGGCTTGCAGCGCGACGCGATCGACATGCTGTTCAACCATCCGGCGCTGCTGACCTGGACCTGCCACAACGAGCCGACGATGGTCTTTGCCCACCGGGACAACTACGAGCGGCGGCCCGATCCGGCCCTGTACGCGGCGGCCCTGGCCCAGGACGACACCCGGCCGATCTTCATCTGCTCCGGGCAGATGGAAGAGGACTGGCAGCGCGCTGGAGACATCCACACCTACTACGGGGCTATCTGGAGCACGCGCTACACCGATGTCTACCGCCACTCCATGCGGATGAATACCGAGTTCGGCTTCGAAGCGCCCGGCGCGCTCCCGACGCTGCGCCGCTACCCCGACGCCTGGACGCGGCTCGACCACCTGGAGGGGCAGATCGAGGCGCTGTGGGCTTACCAGGCGGCGCTGGTCCAATACCATGTCGAGCATCTGCGCCGCATCCGAGTTGATGGCAGCGCGGGCTACGTCCATTTCTGGCTGGCCGACCTGGTGCCGCAGGTCGGCTGCGGGGTGCTGGATTCCGATCGGCTGCCCAAGGGCGGGTACGCTGCCCTGAAACAGGCGTCCGCGCCGCTGCACGTCGCGCTGGAACACGATGGGCGGCGGGGACGCGCCCTGTGGGTATTCAATGATACGATGCAGGCTTACCTGGAGACGACGGTTGCCTGGCTGGTGACCGGCCCGGATGGCCGGGTGCTGGAACGCGGCGAGGTGCCCTTCCGCGTGGAGCCGAACGCCGCCTGCCGGGTGGTGGATGTCGCCTGGAAGGTCGGGCGCGATCAGGCGGCGCGGGTGGAACTGGCCCTGCGCGATGGCACGGGCCAGACGCTGGCGTCCAATCGCTATGATTACCCGTTCCAGCCGCTGCCCCGTCCCAGAGGATACCCCTGGAAATTCGACCCGTATCTGGGGTACAAGGTGTTCGACCGGCCAGGTGCGCCCAGCCTGGTCGACCAGAGCAGCAACGGCCTGATCAAGTTGATTCCCTTGCGGCTGCGCGAAACGCTGGCCGAGTGGGCCATGCGCCAGAAGCTGCCGTTATGGGTTCTGTCGGCGGTGGCCCGGGTGACGAAGCCGTTCGTCCAGGCCTGAGCCGGCCGGGTGGGAGAAACGGAGCGAGTCCGGCAGAAGGCCGGACTCGCTGTGTTTGTCTGGGATGAAAGGTGGGATGTTGATCAGAACAACTAGCGATTAGCGCTTACGATGCTATCCGGAACGGAGGTTGGCTCGCCCGCTGTGTTGGGCTGGGCCACCATGTAGGTCCCATACAGACGCCATTCGTCCATGCGGCAGGAGTGAACCAGGTCGCCGTTCCAGACGGTCATATCCGGGCAGGAGTCGCACATATCCTGGCGGCCGTCGGCGAGGATGTCCGGGGCCTGGATGATGCCGATGCTCTGGGTATAGATGGGCTTGAAGAAGCGTATCGGATCGCGCCGGATGGCCTGCCAGTAGTTGGCATGGGCCTTGCGGACGCCCTCGTCGAACAGGCCCAGCAGGAAGGCGATTTTGGGGAACTTGGTCACGCTGGTGTAGGCCATGTAGGTTCCGAAGCGTAGGTGATGTCCGGCCTCGACGATTTCGAAGGCCCGCTTGCCCAGGGAGCCGTAGATCTCATCCTTGCCGCCGAGTTGGGCGTTGAGCAGCCATTTGACCGAAGCGACCCGCTGCGAGCCGCCGAGGTAGGCCGCCGGCCGGTAGTTCGGCTGGGCTTCCTGGACTTTGTCGCAGATATCGGCCGAGGTCAGGTCGATCTCGTGGTCGTCTTCGGAGGTGTAGCTGACTTCGACGTCGCTGATCTGCTGGCCGTTGGCGTAATACTTGTAGGTGCCGTCCTGCGGTGCAGCACGGAAAGCGATGAAGACCAGGCCGTTGATCAGATCGATGTGCTGGTTGGCCCAGCGCACGATCTCAGGCACGCTGTCCAGGGTGCCGGGGTCGACGGTCGCGCCCACGCTGCAATGCAGGCCGCCGACTTCCTTGATGCGACGCGCGTATTCCAGGCGCAGGTCGAGCAGGTCGTGTTCGGTCTTACCCTGCCAGTGCGGACGTTCCTGCTCACTGTCCACGTGCAGGGTGAAGCCAAACGCCCCGGCCTTCTTCAGTTCCTTGATGATGGAGGGGTCCTGGCTGATCTTGAAGCCGTTGGTCAGGATCAGCGGCTTCATGCGCTTGGACTTGATGTAGCTCAGGATCTCCATGATCTGCGGGTGGACCAGTGGCTCGCCCCCGGCGATGGAGATATTGTCGCAGTTACGCCATTCCTTGAAAAAATCGATCTCTTCTTTGATCTGCTCAAGAGTTTTGTGGCCGGTCAAATTGCGGCGATAGCAGCCGCGGCAGTGAATGTTGCAAATATCGGTGATTTCCAGCCAGCCGATCGGGTTGTCGTTGAGCGACCACGGCATCCGATACATTTCGCGTTTGGGAGGTCTCACAGTTTGCTCTCCTATACTCAGAACGACCAACGCGTACAAAAGCGGCTATCTTCCTGCAAAAAACGCGAAATGTCAAATGCTCGCTAACTCATGAGTAATATAATCATTTTCATGATAATTATCTAATTTATGTGGAGGTTACTGCTTCTTGGTAGATACTGGTATCATTGGAGCGCGCGTGTTTGGGGAGAGAGAATAATGACTACCAATGTGTCTGTTCGCCGCGTGGCTTCCCGCGAAGATGAAAAGGCGTTTTTGCGGTTCCCCTGGAAGGTCTATGCCCATGATCCGAACTGGGTGCCGCCGCTGGTTTCGCAGCGCAAGGATAAGATGGACCGCGAGCATAACCCGATGCTGAAGCACATGGAGATTGAATTCTTCATGGCCTGGCGCGGTACCGAGCCGGTCGGCGAGATCGCCGCCTTCATCAACCACAGCCACAACAAATTCCATAACGAGCATATTGGCTGGTTTGGCATGTTCGAAGTCCTTGACGACCGGGAGGCTGCCCTGGCGCTGCTCCAGACCGCCGAGGAATGGGTCAAGGCCAAGGGCTACGACGCCATTCGCGGTCCGGCGAGTTATAACGACCTGGACGAGTTCGGCCTCCAGGTGGATTACTTCGACCAGCCGCACGTGTTGCTGATGCCCTACAACCCGCCTTACTACATGACCTACATCGAGGAAGCAGGCTTCGAAGGCGTGATGGACATGTTGTCCTACAAGATCGCCGCCAGTTCGATGCTGGGCGAGAACGTGCCGGAGAAAATCCGGCGGGTGTTGGAGAAGCAGCGCAAACGCCGCAACATCACGATTCGCAAAATCGACATGAAGCGCTTTGACGCCGAAGTCGATGTGATGATGGACCTGTACATTAGAGCCTGGTCGGACAACTGGGGTTTCGTCCCGCCCGCCAGGGAAGAGATGTACTATGTGATCAACCAGCTCAAGCAGTTTGTCGAGCCGGATTTCATCCTGATCGCCGAGGTCGAAGGCAAGCCGGTTGGCTTCATCGTCCTCTTCCCGGACCTGAACCAGGCTCTGGCCCACGCCCGACCTAACCCCAACGTGCCGGAGATCATCACGCTGTTGCAGGTGCTGTGGCATTGGAAAGTGCGGCCCAAGATGACTCGGGTGCGCGTGCCGTTCCTGGGCGTGATCCCGGAATGGCGAGGGATGGGGATCGACGCCATGCTCTACACGGACGTTGTAGAGGCCGTGGTGAAGCGCGGCTACTCCGAAGGCGATTTCGGCTGGATTCTGGATAACAACCAGGCCATGAACCAGGTGGCCGATCTGGTCCGGGGCGAGGTCTACAAGCGCTACCGGATGTACAACAAGAACCTGAAGGCTGCTTCTGCGGAGTAGGGCGACCGAGGAAGCATTCACGGACAAGCTTGATGGGGCACGGATTGGCACGGATGCTGTTTCTGAAGCCGTGTCAATCCGTGCCCTGGTTGGAAGCGTTCGCGGTGGCTGGCCGTTCTGCGCGGATTGGGCGGGCGGGTGTATAATCGATGTAGTTCGGACGAGGCGTAAAGTTAGGGTGCGATGAGCGATTTCTTTGCTTCCAGCGGGACTCAGGATACAGCGTACTGGTCAGCCCAGCCTGAGATTCATGTCAGCCAGCCCGATGTGAACCTGGAGCTGCTCCAGCGAGAGCTGGTGCTCTCCGGCCACCAATACACGATCCAGAATTCCGCCCCCGCGGTGCTCCAGCGGTTCTTCACAGGCGAGATCGATCTCGATACCGAGCTGAGCAAGCGCTTCAATGGCGCGCCGCTGCTCTCCCGGGTCAGCCTGCGGCCCAAGACGGCCGCCCAGTCGCCGCGCGGCACGGCCATCCTGGCCAGCCAGGATGATAGCGCTACGCTGACGGTGGACATCAACCGGATCACGGGCGTGCTGGAGCTGACCTTCACGCTGGGGGCGATGCTCGCCCTGCGCTTCACGCTCGGCAACCTGCCGGCGGTCGATCGACGCCGCTGGCTGGACCTGATGCGGCGCGAGCAGGGGGTGGCCTTCCTGTGGAGCCGGGCGCGCTGGGAGCGCGACTACATGATCTTTGTCGTGCGCCGCTACAACATCCGGGCCTACGCATTCTCTCCGAATGGTTTCGAAGCGGCGGTCCGGCTCACACCGGACGTGCTGGGCGAGTATCTCAACTGGCTGGAAGGCTACTGGTTCTAGCCACCCATTCCGACAAGCAAGCCCCACGCGACACTGCTGCGTGGGGCTTTGATTTTTAGGCAAGGAGTGACTGCGCCCGGCCGAGCCGGGCAGACTCGATGGCACAGGTTCGCGTCCCTCCGACCCCCAGGACGGTTGTTGCCCTGTTTGGCACGCCCGTCCAGGCCGACCTGACCGCGCCAGCCGGCGCACTCGGAGTCTGGGTGGTATGCTGGCTGCTGGTCGGGCGGCGCTATCCGGGGCGCGCGATTGTGCTGCGGCTGGTTCTCACCGGCCTGTGGGCGATCCTCTTGTGTGCTGTCTTGCTCCTGCACAGCCTGGGCCACATTTTCAGCGCGCGGGCGGCGGGCGCGCCGATGGATGCGCTGCTGGTCAACGCCGTCCACTGGGTCACGTTGTACTACAACAGCGGCGTGCCGCCTCAGGCTCACCTGGGCCGGGCGGCTGGCGGCCCGCTGGCGAACCTGACCGGACTCCTGATCGGTCGCGGACTGCGCGATCTTTTGCCAGCCGGGCCACTGGGCCGCGACCTGGCCGACGTATTTATGAGGTTCAACGCGGCCATCGGCGCGGCGGCGCTCCTGCCGACCCCCTCGTTCGATGGCGGCGCGCTGCTCCGATGGTCGGCCTATGCGGCCACGGGCAGCCTGGCGCGCGCCGGGCGGGTGGTTCAGGCGGCCGGGTTGGGCACATCTGGTTTGTTGGGCGGGCTGGCGCTGGGCGCGTTGCTGTCCAGGCGGCGCTGGATGGGCACCGCGCTGGCGGCCTTGGGTCTGATCGTGGCTCTGGAGTCGACCCGCCGGGATTAGCATATGTTTCGTTTGACCTCCCTGACCGAAGCCGGAATATCGCTCGATGCGCTGTCGCGCGGCCTGGTGCGCCACATGCAGGCCAGCGGCATGAGTCTGCCGGAAGACGACGATCTGCTGGATTACGTGCGGGAATCGGCCCGCCTGGGCCGGATGGATGGCGCGTTGGTCGTCCAACGGGCGGGCCTGCGCGAGCGAGCCTGCGGCGTGGGCGCCTGGCGGGTCGAGCACGGGGCGGGCGTGATCTCGCTGCTGTACCTCCTGCCGGACACGCTCCCCGGCCAGGGCTCCGACGCGGCCTGCGCTTTGCTCGAACGCGCCAAACAAGGACTGACGGCGCAGGGTGCGCCGTTGGGCCTCTACGCCGAGCTGCCGGAGGTGGCGGCGCCTGTGCGAGAGGCGCTGCGCCTTGCCGGATTCGTGGGCGTCGAGCGCCTGATCATGCGGGCTGATCTGGCAGGACAGGTTTGGGAGTCCCAGGTGCCGGGTGGTTACACGCTCAGGGCCTGGGAGCCGTCCGATCTGGCTCCAGCGGCACACGTGATCTACCGCGCCAACGTGGGCACGCTGGACGCCCAGATCATCCCGGAAATGCGCTCCGAGGAGGCTGTGGGCCAGATCGTCTGGCAGACCACCGTCGGGCGCTATGGCACTTTCGACGCGCGGGCCAGTGGCACCGTGCTGGAGGCAGGCGGGGGGGTGGTGGGAGTCACCCTGGCGACCCGGCGGCGCAGCGGCCAGGGCTTCACGGCCGAGATTTGCGTCCTGCCGGAGCATCGTCGGCGCGGCCTGGCGCGCGCCCTGATTATGCGCAGTCACGCAGTCTTTCAGGCGGATGGCATCCGGACGGGTATGCTCGGAGTGACCGATGGAAATCCGGCTCGTTACCTGTACGAATCCCTGGGATACCGGCGGATTGGCTCGGTGTGGACGTATGTCTGGCCTCGACCGGAAGGCTGGCCGACCGGCGAGAATGATTGACTGATGGGCCTGGGGGTTGTTACAATGGCGGCGAATTTCCATTTGCACGTTCCGGCTTCGCCGCTGACGCTCTGAGCACTGATCACTCGACCGTCACCCCAACGGCTAAGGGGAACATAGGGGGATTATCCATGTCTGACCCGCTCGATGTAATTGAAGAAACCGCCGCCGATTCGGCGCGCCCGGTGGAAGACGCCAGCACACCTCTGGCCGACATCTTTGCCAAGGCAGGCCAGTTCACGCAGGCCCGAGAAGCGATGGCGATGGGGATTTATCCCTACTTCCGGCCGCTGAATGATACCGAAGGCTCGGTGGCCATCTTCGAGGGCAAGGAAGTCGTCATGATCGGCTCCAACAACTATCTGGGGCTGACCACCGACCCGCGCCTGCGCGCGGCCGCCAAGGAAGCGATCGATCGTTACGGGACGAGTGTCACCGGATCGCGCTTCCTGAACGGGACACTCAAACTGCACCTCGACCTGGACAACGCTCTGGCCAAGTTTGTTCGCAAGCCCGCGGCGCTGGTCTTCCCGACCGGCTACCAGACCAACGTGGGTACGATCACGGCCGTGGTGGGTAAGGGCGACTTCGTGGTCATCGACAAGGAAGACCACGCCAGCATCGTCGATGGCTGCATGATGTCCCGCGGGACGATGAAGCGTTTCAGCCACAACGACCTGGATAGCCTGGAGCACGTGCTCAAGCAGCTTCCGCGCAGCGCGGGCAAGCTGGTCGTGGTCGATGGCGTCTATAGCATGGGCGGCGATATCGCGCCGCTGCCGCAGATCATCGAGATCAGCAAACGCTACGGCGCGCGGATCATGGTCGACGACGCGCACAGCATCGGCGTGCTGGGCGAGGGGCGTGGCACGGCCGAGCACTTCGGCGTGACCGAGGAAGTCGACCTGATCATGGGCACCTTCAGCAAGAGCCTGGCCTCGATTGGCGGGTTCATCGCCGGCAGCGAGGAAATCGTCCACTACATCCAGCACCACGCCCGCGCGCTGATGTTCAGCGCGGCGCTGCCCGCGCCGAACGCGGCGGTGGTCCTCAAGGCGGTCGAGATCATCGAAAACGAGAGCTACCGCGTCCAGAAGCTGTGGGACAACGCGGAGTACATGCGGGCCGGATTCAAAAAGCTCGGTTACGACACCGGCCTGAGCAACACGCCGGTGATTCCGGTCATGATTGGCGACCAGTACCGCACGGTGCTGACCTGGGCCGCGCTGATCGAGGAAGGTGTGTATACCAACCCGGTCGTGCCGCCTGGCGTCCCGCCCAACAAGAGTCTGCTGCGCACGAGCTACATGGCGACCCACGAGAAAGAGCACCTGGATCGCGCCCTCAAGGCGTTCGAGCTGGTCGGCCACCGGCTGGACCTGATCCCGCAGGAGAATACGCTCTAAAGCGACCCCACCCTGGTCCCTCCCCGCAAGCGCAGGGAGGGACGAAACCCCCAGGGGGGCGTTCCGGTGCACTACGAACCGATAGAAAACGAACGAGGGCGCTGCGAATTCCAGCGCCCTCGTTTTGTATTCCGTCCGAGTCTAGTCCTGGCCGGCGATGTACGCTTCGACCTTGTTGCGGGCGATGTCGTCCGGGAACTGGACGGGCGGCGACTTCATGAAGTAGGAGCTGGGCGCTTCCAGCGCGCCGCTGATCCCGCGATCCAGGGCGATCTTGGCGCAGCGCACGGCGTCGATGATCACGCCCGCGCTGTTGGGGCTGTCCCAGACTTCCAGCTTCAACTCGACGTTCAACGGGACGTTGCCAAACGTCTCGCCTTCCAGCCGGATGTAGGCCCACTTGCGGTCGGTCAGCCATTCCACATAGTCGCTGGGCCCAATGTGGATGTTCCCCTTGGGAATCTCGTAGGGAAGCTGGCTGGAGACCGCGTTGGTTTTGCTGATCTTCTTGCTCTCCAGGCGGGCGCGGTCCAGCATGTTGTAGAAGTCCATGTTGCCGCCGACGTTGAGCTGGCTGGTGCGCAGCAGGCGGACGCCGCGATCCTTGAACAGGTTGGCCAGGACACGGTGCACGATCGTGGCGCCGACCTGGCTCTTGACGTCGTCACCGATCACCGGCAGGCCGCGTTCCTTGAAGCGATTCTGCCAGTAGGCCTCGCGGGCGATGAAGACCGGGATACCGTTGACGAAGGCGCAGCCGGCGTTGAGGATTTGCTCGACGTACCACTTTGTGGCCTGTTCGCTGCCGACGGGCAGGTAATTGACCACGACGTCGGTCTTGGTTTCCTTCAGGATTTCGGTGATGTTGGCGGTGGCGCCAGGGGCCTTGGTGATCTTCTGGGCCAGGTACGTGCCCAGGCCATCATGGGTCATGCCCCGGACGACGGGGACGCCGAGGTGGGGTACGTCGGCGAACTTGATGGTGTTGTTCTGGCCGGCCCAGATCGCTTCGCTGAGGTCTTTGCCGACTTTTTCGATGTCGATGTCGATGGCGGCCGAGAACTCGATGTCGCGAATGTGATACCCGCCCAGGTTGACGTGCATCAGGCCGGGAATCTGCTCGTCTTCACGGGCGTTCTGGTAGAAATGGACGCCCTGGACGAGCGAGGATGCGCAGTTGCCCACGCCAATAATGGCAACGCGAACTTTGCTCATGGTTCGATTCTCTCTCAGTGCTATTGGAAACCCAGTTACGTGCAATCCGCAAAAGGATAGCGAGATTCACCCATCTTGACAACGACTCTGTCGGCCCGATTTCCTAGCCAATCCGGTGGTTCTGACGCTGGAGCAACAGCAGGAAGGTGACCAGATCGATCGCGAAATGCGCGCCGATCGGGGCCCACAGCGTCCCGCTCAGGGCGAACAGCGCGCCGAGCAGCAGGCCGGCAGTCGTGGCATAGACGAAGTAGAGGCGAGTCAGGGCGTGCAGCGCGCCGAAGATCAGGGCCGCGATTGGCAGGCCTAATTCGACCTGAACTACCCCACGAAACAGGATTTCCTCCGGAAAGGCGGCCAGCAGGCTGAACCAGAGGATATGCTGGAAGCGCATCGCCTTCAGGTCGATCGTCTCCTCCAACAGGCGGACGACCTGGCGGCTCGCGTCCAGGCGCTGCCCGGCCTGCCAGACGATCCCGGCGAAGGCCGCCCCGATCGCCAATCCTGGGGCCAGCCAGACCAGATCGGCCGGACGGAGGGCGGTCCCCAGGTCGCCCTGACGGACGAACCTGGCCCAGCCCAGGGCGAGCAGGATCATGCCCGCCCCCAGGGCCACGGCTGCCCGCAGCAGGACGTCCGGGTGGATCGGTGCGCGTTGGGCCGGTGTCTCCTGGGGTGGCGGTGTAGGATTGGGCAGGGTGGGGTGCGGCTCGTGTTTGCTCAACATGGGTATGGATTAGATGACCTTTTTGTTCGGAATTTCGCCGGCAGATAGTTATAATACCCTGAGCAAGGGGTGGAAGACAGCCGGATGTGGATCGAATGATGCAGCCAGCCAATGTGGGGCGCGGTCGTCTGAGGCGGATCGGGTGGCTCTGGGGGTGGGTTGCCGCTTTTGTGACCGGATTGCTTGTGCTTGGTTTCTGGCTGGGTTCCCCGGCCTCAGGCGAGGCGGCGAGTCTCGATGACCCAGGTGCGACCAGCGGCCCGGCTCTGGGGCTGGCCGGCGCGGAGAATGATGGCACCCTGCGCCAGATCAGCGTGCCGATCCTGATGTATCACTACATCAGCACCCCGCCGGAGGATGCCGACGTCTACCGGCTCGACCTGTCAGTCACGCCTCACCAGTTCCGGCAGCAGATGGAATACCTGGCCGAGCATGACTACAGAGTCGTCAGCCTGTATGACGTGAACCAGGCCCTGCGCTGGGGCGCACCGCTGCCGCCCCGCCCGGTGGTGCTGACATTCGACGATGGTTACCGGGATGCGTTCAGCGAGGCGTTTCCAGTCCTGGAGGAATTCGGCTACACCGCGACTTTTTTCGTGATCACGGCCCGGCTCGACCAGGGACACCCGGACTACCTGACCTGGCGCATGGCCGAGCAGATGGCCCAGGCCGGGATGAGCATCGAGAGTCACACCAAGGAACATCCCAACCTGACGGCTCGCGACGGCGACTTCTTGTACTACCAGATTCAGGGCAGCCTGGAGAGCATCCAGGCGCATCTGGGCGCCCGGCCGCGCCTGTTCTGTTATCCGGGCGGACGCTGGGACGAGGAGGTGCTGGCGATGCTGCACGGCCTGGGGGTATGGGCGGCGGTGACGACCGAGGGCGGCCTGGAGCAGACGACCGACGCGCCCCTGTTGATGCGGCGCGTCCGGGTCAGCGGCTCGACGGACCTGGCGACCTTTGGCGCGCTGCTGCGTTGGGATTGGGAACAGCCATCATCTTGAGACCAGGAGGCCAGAGACCGCGCGGCGTAGCCGTGCCGAGGCCAGAAAAAGCAGAAGCAAGCGAATGCGGCTGGCGAATCCGCCGCGCCGTGTCCGTGCCTTGACTGACAACTGACGACTGTCTTCATAGGAGAACTCATGGTTGACCATTCGCAGCCGCTTTCCGAGGAAATGCTCCGGGCCATCCACCGGGCGGCACTCTCGATCACATCGGAGCTGTCATTGCCCCGCGTGCTGGAGCTGATCGTCAAGACGGCCAAACAACTCGTGGGGGTCAAGTATGCGGCGCTGGGCGTGCCGGGGCCGAGCGGCCGGCTGGAGCAGTTCATCACGGAAGGCATGACCGATGAGGAACTGAGCCACATGACGCATCTGCCGGAAGGCAAGGGGCTGCTGGGGCAAATCCTGACCTCCTCGGAGACGGTGCGGGTTGATCACATGGCGAAGTCCCCGCACGCGGCCGGGTTCTCGCCTCACCATCCGGTGATGGACAGCTTCCTGGGCGTGCCTATCGTGGCCCGCGGGGAGGTTTTGGGCAGCCTGTATCTGTGCGACAAAGAGGATGGCAGCCTGTTCGGCGACAGCGACCAGTCGATCATCGAGATGCTGGCCGCCTATGCGGCGGTCGCCATCGAAAACGCGCGGCTGTACCAGCAGGTGCGGCGGTTGGCTGTACTGGAAGAGCGCGAGCGGATCGGGATGGACCTGCATGACGGGATCATCCAGTCGATCTACGCGGTCGGGCTGACCCTGGAACACAGCTCGCTCCTGCTCGAAGACGATCGGGAGGCGGCCAAGCAGCGCCTGCGCTACGCCATCGACGCGCTGAACCAGACCATCCGGGACATTCGCAATTACATCATGGACCTGCGCCCGCAGCGCATGAAAGCCCACGACCTGGGCGAGAGCCTGCGCCAACTCGTGCGCGAGTTCCGTGCCAACACCTTGATCGAGGTCAAGCTGGAGATGGATGGTGAGATCGAGGCGGTGTTGGACGAAGGCACGAGCACGGCCCTGTTCCACATCGCCCAGGAGGCGCTGGCCAACGCGGCCAAGCACGCCGCCGCGACCGAGCTGCGGGTTGTGGCCCGGCGCGAGGACCGGCACGTGCGCCTGGAGGTCATCGACAACGGGGCCGGATTCGACCAGGAACAAGTGGATAACCTGCTCGGCCACGGCCTCTCCAACATGACGCTCAGGGCCCAATCGGTGGGCGGCCGGCTGCGAATCGACAGCGCGCCGATGCGCGGAACGACGGTCACGGCCACCTTTCCCCTCCGAAAAAGCGTCGCATCTTCGGTGCTTGGCCGATGATTCCCGTCCATTGAGGGGGGGATAAACGTCACTCGCAGCCCAGGGTGCTCGCCTGCTATAGTGAACTCAACCCGTCGAAATTGGCCTGGGTAGTCGTGGTTTTCTGTAGTGGGAGGGCGCATGACGGAACAATATGTCCGCCTGCTTGTGGTGGACGAGAACGCAGCGGTGCGACGCGCTCTGGTATTGCGGCTGACTCGCGCCCGCGATCTGCGCATTATCGGGGACACAGGCTCGTTGGAAAACGCCGTGACGATGATCTGCGAGCAGCAGCCGGATGTCGTCATCCTGGAAAGCAAGCGGCGCGATGGCGCGGCCCTGCGGTTCTGCCAGCAGATTCAGAAGATGGAATGCCGGCCGGCGATTGTGGTCCTCACCAGCTTCGCCAATGAGGATGAACGACTGAGCTTCAAGCACCTGGGGATCGAGCACTACTTACTCAAAGATATCGATACGGAAGAGTTAATCCGGGTCGTGCGTTCGCTGGCCCATAATGAGATAGAGATTTCCCAGTAGTTTTCGTTTTGGTTGAATACAAAAAAACAAACACCCCATCACTCAGGTGTGAATGGGGTGTTTGTTTTGATGGCAGGCTGAGATTAGTCCGGCAGAATCTCGGCGCTCAGGAAGCGATCCAGCCAGATCATCGCGGCCAGACCCAGCGCGACGATCACAATGATGGATTCGATGCCGAACTGCTGGAAATAG